>NZ_CP024866.1:1487378-1845372 GCF_004136015.1 Pseudomonas sp. ACM7
ATTCGCGCGACCTTCCTGCTTATGCCTGTCGGATCTACGTCGCAGCGTCCCGTGCAAGTATTGGGCTTTAGGGAAACACGCCCCTTTACCCCGCTGCGCCGCCTCTATCCGCTTGCTGTTCGTCAAGCCAGCATTTTGCCTCGGGCTTCCTTCAGATTCGCGGTCACCCGCGACACCCTTGCCTCTGGCTAACACTTCCCCTTGCCGGGTGTGTAGAGGACTTTCACCTCCAAGTCACCAGCGAGGCCACCACAGCCAAGCTGGTTGCGCTTGCGCGCAACGCGCCATGCCTGGCGCACTTGTAAAAAACTCGCTGAACGGCGAGCCAGGGCCGGCAGGCCACCGGCGTCTGGGCACTTCACAAAAGCTGGCACGCTCCTTGATAACAGTCAGGCACCCACCGGGCGATACCGCCTCCCGGGCACCCTAACTTTTAGCAAGGAGCACATCCATGGCTACACCAGCGTACATGTCCGTTACTGGCGAGAAACAAGGCCTGATCACTGCCGGCGCATTCACCGCCGACTCCGTTGGCAACACCTACCAGGAAGGTCACGAAGACCAGGTCATGGTTCAGGCTTTCAGCCACGACGTGATTATCCCGCGTGACCCGCAGTCCGGCCAACCGACCGGTCAGCGCGTTCACAAGCCAGTCGTGATCACCAAGGTCTACGACAAGGCTTCGCCACTGCTGCAAGCCGCTCTGACTTCCGGCGAGCGCATGAGCGAGATCGTTATCCAGTGGTACCGCACTTCGGCTCAAGGGACCCAAGAGCATTACTACACCACCAAACTGGAAGACGCGATCATCGTCGCCATCAACAACAAAATGCACAACTGCCAGGATCCGTCGAACTCGCACTTCACTCACCTGGAAGAAGTGCAATTCACCTACCGCAAAATCACCTGGACCCACGAAGTATCCGGTACTTCGGGTTCCGATGACTGGCGTATGCCGGTCGCCTAAGTCAGGCTGACCGTCACAAGCATCGGCCAGCTCTGCTGGTCGATGTTGTTTCCGCCCTTCCAGAATTTCGCGTCCGTTGACCCGGTTTCCGGGTGTCAGCGCATGCCGCAGCACTGCACGAGGAACAAGGGATGTTCGCGCCGGCCAATCAAACTCACTTTGCCCTGACCATCGAAGGTCTTTCCAGCGACTTTCAGGTCCTTTCCCTGCAAGGTCGGGAAGCCATCAGCCAGCCTTTTGTGTTTGAGGTGGAGCTGGTCAGTGAACAGCCGTCCCTGGACCTCGAGACCCTGCTGCACAAACCGGCCTTTTTGCAGCTCTCGCCTGACGGCAGCGGCATCCATGGCCAGATCTATCGCGCCGCCCAGGGTGATTCCGGCAAACGCCTGACCCGCTACGCGGTGACCCTGCGCCCGCAACTGTCCTACCTCGCGCACCGCATCAACCAGCGCATCTTCCAGAACCTCACGGTGCCGAAAATCATCGGCATGGTCCTTGAAGAGCACGGCATCCAAAGCAACGCCTATGAATTCAAAGTCGGGGCGATCTATCCCGAGCGCATCTACTGCGTTCAATACGATGAATCGGACCTGCAATTTGTCCAGCGCCTGTGCGAGGAAGAAGGTATCCACTACCACTTTCAGCACAGCGCCACGGCCCACAAGCTGGTGCTCGGCGATGACCAGACGGTGTTCCCGAAACTCGCACCCGTGGCCTATCAGCAAGACTCCGGCATGGTCGCCAACGACCCGGTGATCAAACGCTTCGACCTGCGCCTGGAAACCCGCACCAGCCGCACCACCCGCCGCGACTACGACTTCGAAAAACCGCGCCTCACCCTCGAAAGCGAAAACCGCGGCGACGCACTGCCCGACCTCGAAGACTACGACTACCCCGGTCGCTTCATCGACCGTGATCGCGGCAAACACCTGGCCAAGCGCAACCTGGAACGCCACCGCGCCGACTTTCAACTGGCCGAAGGCAAAAGCGATCAGCCGTTGCTGGTCAGCGGCCATTTCCTGGCCCTGACCCAACACCCGAAAGCCAAATGGAACGACCTGTGGCTGCTGACCGAAGTCCTGCACGAAGGCAAACAGCCGCAAGTGCTGGAAGAATCGGTGACCAGCGACACCACCAGCCTCAAGGGCGATTTCCACCAGGGTTACCGCAACCGCTTCCAGGCCACGCCATGGGACGTGCCGAACCGCCCGCCGCTGACGCAGAAGAAGCCGCGCATCCTCGGCAGCCAGAGCGCCGTGGTCACCGGCCCAAAGGGTGAAGAGATCCACTGCGACCAATACGGCCGCGTCAAAGTGCAATTCCACTGGGACCGCGAAGGCCAGGCCGACGACAAGACCAGCTGCTGGCTGCGCGTCTCCTCCGCCTGGGCCGGCGCCCACTACGGCGGCATCGCCATCCCGCGGATCGGCATGGAAGTGCTCGTCACCTTCCTCGAAGGCGACCCCGACCAACCGCTGATCAGCGGCTGCCTGTACCACAAGGAAAACGTCGTCCCCTACCCGCTACCGGCGAACAAAACCCGCAGCACCTTCAAAACCCTGAGCTCCAAGGGCGGTGGCGGCTTCAACGAACTGCGCATCGAAGACAAGAAAGGCCAGGAACAAATCTTCCTGCACGCCCAGCGCGACTGGGACGAGAACGTCGAGCACGACCAGAAAATCCGCGTCGGCAACGAACGCCACGACACCGTCGAGCAAAACAGCTACAGCGAATTCAAGGCTGAAGAACATCACACCGTTTATGAAGACCGCAAAGTCGAAGCGCGCGCTAACGACCACCTGACGGTGGGCGTGAATCAGCACATCAAGATCGGCACCGGGCAATTCATCGAAGCCGGGCAAGAGATTCACCTGAGCAGCGGCATGAAAGTCGTGCTTGAAGCTGGAAGTGAATTGACCCTGATCGGTGGCGGCAGCTTCATCAAGATCGATGCGGGCGGCGTGACGATGAGCGGACCGGCGATCAACATCAACTCCGGTGGCGGACCGGGCAGCGGAACGGGGGCGGCGCCGTTGTTGCCGGGGCCGTTGAAGCAGGCGGATGCGGATAAGGCCGGGCAATTGTTGGTGCCCGCACAACGGCAAGCATTGATGCAGAAGAAGCCGATCTGCGCGATTTGCGAGAAGGCCAAACTGGAGGCGCAAAATGCTTAAGTCCGATTGGCCCCTGGAAAATGGGCTGCCTCAAGGATTGCCGTGGAATAGCACGGTCGGTTTGCTGCTGGATGGCGTCAGCGTCGAAAAGCTGCCCCAGCACCTTTATCAATGGTCCGACGACCCGGTGTTCGAGCCCCTCTATCTCGGTACCCAATGGGCGGCATTGGGCGACGTTTCGCCGTGTCTGGTTCAGATAAAAGCGCAGAACAATCCCATCCTGGCAAAGTTTCTGGCTGAGCCTCGCCAGGAATGGGGCTACCTCGTTTTCAGCGATCAACCTTGGGAACACATGATCGATCACTTCCGCTGGCTGACCAGCGTCATGCACCCACAGGGTGAGGAAGTGTTGCTACGCGTCGCTGACCCGGCCGTGGCCCATGCGCTGCTCGACCATGGGGAGAGCATCAAAGATCCTACCCTGTTCGGTCCTTGCTCGCAGATCGTCTCCGCCGACGCGGCGCTGGGCTGCTGGCACATCAACCAGCGACCGGGCAAAGCAGCCGAGCCAAATCACAGCAAACGCTACCGCTTGAGCAACGAACAACTCAGCCAACTGGATGAAGTGAATTTTCGCAGCATCGTCCTGCGACTCGACGCGCACATGCGCGAATACTTTCCGTCCTATCAGTCGCAATCGACGCCATTGCAGCGTTGGGAACACCTGCACGTATTGGCTTCGACCTCGTATGATCGCGGCTTCAACACCGAACTCGACATCACACTTTATGCCAACATTCACGGGTTTCTCGGTGAGCGAGCGCTGGAGGAACATCCCGACCTGGATGCGATACTCAAGACCCCATCGGAACAAACGCCCGCTCAACGACTCGAACGGGTCGCTGATATTGCCCAGGAACGGGCTGGAACCCCGCTAAGGAGCCAAGGATGACAACGCCAACATCGACCGGCAAAAGCCCGAACAACGTTGCAAAAAGCCGGGACGACGGCAAGTGTGCCATGGGCGGCTGCTCGCTGATGAAGGCCAAAATCCAGCTCATCCCACTGCGTTACGGCCTCGTTGAACGGCTCGACCCGTCCAGCGCACTGGCGATGCCTTACAAAACCACTTCCCGCCCATTGGGCATTCGCTTGATCCGCGACGGCTGGCTCTACGTCATCGTCGACAAAAAACCTCAAGCCGTCATGCACGAATACCGAATTCAGAACGGCATCGTGACCCAACTGCTGTGGGAAAAGGGCGAAATCACCGCCAACAAACGCGAAAGCAACGTGGGCGAAGCCGTGCTGGTCTTCCCGCGTTTGAGCAAGCTCTACATCAACTACTCCGAAGTGCAATGGACCGCCGCCAAATGCGCGCAGGTCATCAAGCACAAGTCCGAGCGTGAATACTTCATGCAGGCAGTGGACCTGACCAGGGCTGATCCGGAGAAAGGCGCGGCTAATCTGTTGACGCCAAGTCAGGCGGAAAAGTGGATTGCGGAAGTTGCAGAGCAGCCGAGTAAAGATCCAGCGGCCACGGGTGCCAAGCCTGAGGAGAGCAAAGACTATCTCTGGGAGCAAACACCTCACTTCAAAAAAACTCAGTTGGGCGCGCTCAAAAAGCAAGTACAGGCAGAAAATGAGCGTGACCATCTGTACTTGGTCGTACAGGATGACTTGGGCGTGTTGCGCGATCTCGCTGAGCATCAGGATTTGGTCACTGGCTGGATCAGTGACTGGAGTGACGCTGAGGCCAATCAAAAGAAGTATGTGTTTGGTTGCTACATTGAATCGTTATACACCGTAACCGGCGAAACCATTCTGAATGCCGCCCAAGGCGACCCACGTTTTGCCAAACTCAAGGACGAAACGAGCGAAGAGCAACGGCAATCCATCGTCGACTACGTCAACGTTAAAAATCAAACCCAGTATTCAGGCGCTGGTACGCATCGTGGGGCTATTGCAGCTTCAAAGTCGCGGATGCGTACGAGTCTTGGACCTTTGCATTCCAAGTACGAAGACCTGATCGAGACCATCGAAGACAACGCGGATGAAGCGCTCAATGGCGCAAAAATGGGACAAGAAGGTATCAACGACCTGATTGACCGACCGGCTATGGAAGCCTTTCTTAAACAACAGCGAGCACAATTAAGCCGTTGGAATAAGCGGCTGGATCTGATAACTGAAGATCGAATAAAATTAGTATGCGAAAAACGCTTCTATAAATCTGCTTGGTATTTTGATCCGAAATTTGGAACCCAACTTGAATCGGCTCTTGCTACTGAATACGCGTGCATGAGAGATATATGTCGCACCGACAAGGCTACCGAAGCGATTGCAGACCTAATAGAAAAAGAGCCAGGCTTTACAGTTCCAACCTTCTTTACTGCAAGTTTGACCGATCAGAAGGACCTGTTTGCGAAAATCGGTTCATTAATAAAATCGGCTCGGGATATACCCCTTTCAGCAAAGGACTTCCAAGGACTGCAAAAAATTAGTCGAGAGTTTGTAACGCTCCTGACCCAAGATCTCGCGGCATCAATCAATCTAAGCAACGACGGTATAACTTTCGATCAAGCACGAAACACAGCTTATGAACCTGCCAAACAACTCCGCTTGGCGAATGCTCTAGAAGAAGCTATAGAAGGACTACGCAACGGCCGGGCAATAGACCCATCTAAAGTTCTGCGAAATATTCCCGGTTCAGCATGGATCGACGTACTAAGAACATTTGGCAAAAAAGGAATTACTCTTGAGTTTGCTTCTGCAAGCCAGCTTCATGCGTTCGAAGCTGACATGGCGAAACTCACCGAACTCCGCCAGCAGATGTCCTCGCTCAAAAACAAGATCAGGGAGACATTGGCTAACGAGCGAAAAGGTCGAGCCCCCAAGGGAAGCTATCGATCTTTGGTCGCACAGCGCAAATCTGTTCAGCAATCCGTCGCCCCGTTAGAGAAAAAAATCGCGCCTGCAATGATTGCTGTTGGCGAAGGCCCGAGTAAAGCAAGTATAAAAATTAAAGGCCTAACCAGCGCCCAAGAAGCTGAATTCCACCGAATGGCCGAAGATCATCGCTTAAACACAGGCGACAAGGTAAGAGGACTAGGAAAAGATATATTTCAATCTGCGGGAGGCGACATCTTCGCATCAGCTGTATTTGTCGTGCAATTAATTAGCTTCGTCACTGTTTATTCAGAGTTAAGAAGAAAACCCAGCTGGGATAAAACTGATTACATTGCATTTGGCAATGCGTTCTTCTCTGCAAGCGGAGGAGGCTTTGCGGCTGCACAGGGGATATCAGCCACCACTCTAAACGTAGTCAAAAACAACTATTCAAGTGCAGCCGGCAAAGTTCAGCTAGCCGCGCGCATTGGAAAGCTCACGGGGGGGCTGGGGCTAGCCGCTTACGGGTTCGGTATGGCGGCGGCAGCCACAAGTCTGTATGGGGAAAAAGGCTCTGTCGCTCGTTGGACTGAAGCCTTGAGGTCGGGAGATAGTGCAAAGCTGGCTGGTGCCAGCATGACAATCGCGGGCGACTCTGGACAGTTCGTCGTTAACGGTTGGGCAGTTGCACGGACAGGGCAATATATGTTTGAGGCGGCTTCAAATGTTAGCCAGGCAAGAGCTGTCGCTTGGGTCACAGCTGGTGGCAAACTTCTGAGCGTTGCTGCGAGAGCCAACTTAATAGGGTTAGGCTTGACGGTGTTGCAGCTAGGTGGCGAGTGGATTTACAACCGAAATAATAAAACGAAGCTTGATAACTGGCTTCAGCAGGGCGCGTGGGGAAAGAAGAACCAAAATCGCGAATTCCAAGAAGATCGCATGCAATTGGCAGAGATCACTTCAACCCCTCAGGTCGGTCTGAAACAAATAAACAACAGACCTATTGCAGTGATTAGCATTCCAAATATAACGATTCGAGAGCTGGATGATGTTGGATTTGGCCTTACCGCATATTGGTCAAGCAATCTCCAGCGCAATGACTGGGAGCCTTGGACTGAACCTTTGCTATATCAACTCAATTTACTGAGCCCACCAGACGCGCCACTCCAACTGGGGTTAGAAATTTTTGCACATGAGGCCAACGCCCAGCACGGTCTTGCCATAAAGTTGCGATACCATCCACTCCCCGGAGCCCAAAAATACCAGGAAATAATGTTTGAAACCAAGACACTTAACGTTGGAAGCGGGAAGGAATTCTCAACAACCGGGTTTCTCAGCGCACGAAATACAACCGCTCAAGCAATCATTGTGACCACCGACACGCTGACTGTGCTCGAATCATCAAAACAAGCCGGGCAAACCTAATGTCTTCAATAAATGAGCAATCCAGCGACGATCTCAATCTCAAAAAAATGCGGCCCGTGGCTGGTGAGAAGCGTAAATTCGCGACAGGTGAAGCATTATTCCTCTCCCCGCTTCCGATACCAACGGGCAACGCCCCCATGGATTTGGGCGGAAGCTTTGTTGAGGTGAATGACACATTCCTCGACGTAGGCAGTAGTAATTTCGGCAAGGCTTTCCAAGCGAGGGCAATGATTGGACTCGGGATGATGTTTATTTTTTCATGCCTGATTATTCTGCCTTTGCTTGCAGGATCTACTACCTGGGGAAACCCATTTTCCGAGTCCTTTTGGGACAGAACAGCAGGCATGTTCCATTTCGGTGTGACCTTTAGTATTTGGGGAGGAGGAATAGCTGCGCTCCTGGGTACTTACGTTATCTTGAGCACTACCAGAGCGAAGTCGCGCACCCGTCCTATTAGATTCAACCGCCAACGTCGTGAAGTCTGTTTCTTTCCCGAAGGTTCTGACCTCCCCGTCATTCAACCATGGGAAGAGACAGTATCTTGGCTTTCAATCAGTACAGGTGTTACCGGAGTAGGAGTAACAAGCGCCTATACATTTGGTATGGCGTTCGACGATTCCAAAGCTGACGTAGTGCATTTTGTGAGACAAGGCGTGATGACTCCTGCTCATGCCTTGGGTAAGTGGGAAGCCATACGGATCTATATGGAAAAAGGTCCAGAGTTCTGCCCTGGCAAAGCACCCTACGAGGGTCGCCACACCTTCGATAAAGAACGACAAGACATGCACGAGGAATACCAGCACAACGAACGTTCCGCTTTAGGAGTTGGTTGGTGGTACCTGACACATCTGATCACTTGGTGGCGTTTTCCGTACTGGGTAGCGGAATGGGACCATCGTTTCAGCATGAAATCTCTACCTGAATCCATTGCTGAGTGGTCCAAACCGTTACTCTCTGAACAATGGGTCAAACCAAGCGCCGCTCTGAAAGAGCAAAGCTCGAAAATCGAAAAAGCCTTTGCTCAAGGACAGGATTTCATGGCGTACTTTAACGCCAACCTAAACGAAACCAAGGCAGAAGAATCAACAAATAGCTGAGCACTGTGAAGCCCAAGAATCAGATGGGACGCCGCCAACCGCCTCGCACAAATCACCCTGTCTGATCCAGCAGGAAACCGGCTTCGACGGTCGCCGCACCGCCTACGAGTACGACCTCAACGGCCAACTGCTGAAGAAAACCGAATTCGGCGATGACGGCAGCGAACTGGTTACCGAGTACCAGCGCGACGCCGCGGGCCGCCTGCTGGTAAAGACCCTGGCCGATGGCGAAGAAATTCACTACAGCTACGATGCATTGGGTCGCTTGGTAAACGTCGACGACGGCCACTGGCCTCTCGCCTACGAATATGACCTGCAAGACCGCCTGATCACCGAACACCAGGGCTGGGGCACCACGCGTTACGAGTACGACAAACTCGGCCAACTGAGCCACTGCCGCCTCCCCGACGGCAGCAGGCTCGACTACCGCCACCAATCCGGTGGTCGCCTGAGCAGCATCGACCTCAACGGCTCGCGCCTGACGACTCACCAGTTCAGCGCCGGCCGCGAACAGCAACGTCAACAGGGCTTGCTGCTCAGCCAATACCAGTACGACGAACAAGGCCGACTGCAAGCCCACACGGTGGGTCAGCAAGATCGCAACCTGTTCCAGCGGCGCTACGCCTACGATGCCAATGGCAACCTCGCCGGCATCGACGACAGCCGCAAAGGCAATCGCAGCTACCATTACGACCCGCTCGACCGACTGATCAACGTCCGTGGCACCACACCGGAAAGCTTCGCTCACGACCCGGCGGGTAACCTCTTGGGTCAAGGCGACCAACCAACGGCAAGCCTGGCCAACGTCAAAGGCAACCGCCTGCTGATGCAGGGCGACCGCCACTACGACTACGACGCCTACGACAACCTGGCGCGGGAACGTCGAGGAACCGGACAAAAACTCGTCACGGAGTACCGTTACGACTGCCAGCACCGCTTGATCGGCGTCAGCCTCCCCGGCGGCAGCCATGCAACCTACAAATACGACGCCTTTGGCCGCCGCATCGCCAAAACCGTAGATGGCCACACCACGGAATTCCTGTGGCAAGGCGAGCGTCTCATCGCCGAAAGCGCCAACAACCGCTATCGCAGCTACATCTATGAACCGGGCACCTTCCGCCCGTTGGCCATGCTCGATGGCGAAGGCCCGCTCAAAGCGGAACCGTTCTACTACCAACTCGACCACCTCGGCACCCCGCAGGAACTCACCGACTACAGCGGCCAGATCATGTGGTCGGCGAAATACCGCGCCTACGGCAACCTTGCCACCCTCGACGTTGCGGAAATTGATAACCCGTTGCGTTTCCAGGGGCAGTACTTCGACGCCGAATCGGGCTTACATTACAACCGGCATCGCTACTAAAATCCGGGCACTGGGCGGTATCTGACGCCGGATCCGATCAAGCTTGCGGGTGGGTTGAACAACTACCAGTACGTGCCTAACCCGACGGGGTGGGTGGATCCGTTGGGGTTGAGCTGCGTTCCGAGTAACTGCCCAGATGACAGACGAGCTGAGCTGAATCAAAAATACGGCCGGACAGGGGATATCAATAACGATATCAATGCCCGCGGAAGAAAAGAGACCGCTACGGAGTTTTACCGAACACAAGGCTTTGAAGAGACAAGCATTCCAGGGCATTTAAACGGCATAGATTTTAATCAACCGGTAAATGTAGAAACGTTAAACCGAGGAAAAACCGTTTATCAATTCCAATCACCGGGTGCTCCACAAGGCAACTACTACTCTCTGAACCCTGCTACAACCCCATCAGAGCTAGGAAAACTCTGAAGAAGACTTCCAAATCTGGTGAAATACCCGCCTGACACGAACACGACGGTTGAGTCCCGATGAAACAGATGTCCTTCGCCGATGCCGAGTACGCCGGCAAACGTAAGCAGACCCGCCGCGAGCGCTTCCTGATCGAGATGGATCAGGTCGTGCCCTGGAAGGGCTTGGTTACTTTGATCGAGCCGCATTATCCAAAGGGCGAAGGGGGCCGTCCGGCGTATCCGTTGATGGCCATGTTGCGCGTTCATTTGATGCAGAACTGGTTCGGCTACAGCGATCCGGCGATGGAAGAATCACTATATGAAACGACGATTCTGCGCCAGTTCGCGGGCTTGAATCTGGATCGGATTCCCGATGAAACCACGATCCTCAACTTCCGTCGCTTGTTGGAAAAACATGAGTTGGCAGGCGGGATTTTGCAGGTCATCAATGGCTATCTGGGCGACCGTGGCCTGCTGTTGCGTCACGGCACGGTGGTCGATGCGACGATCATTCACGCGCCGAGTTCGACCAAGAACAAGGACAGTAAACGCGATCCCGAAATGCACCAAACCAAGAAAGGGAATCAGTATTTTTTTGGTATGAAAGCGCACATCGGCGTCGATGCCGAATCCGGCTTGGTGCATAGCCTGGTGGGCACGGCGGCCAATGTGGCGGACGTGACGCAGGTCGATCAGTTGCTGCACGGTGACGAAACTTACGTGTGTGGCGACGCCGGTTACACCGGCGTGGACAAACGTCCCGAGCATCAGGATCGCAAGATGATCTGGTCGATTGCCGCCCGACCAAGCAGCTATAAAAAGCACGCAAAAAAGAGTCTGATCGGGCGCATGCGACGCAAGATCGAATACGCGAAAGCGCAGGTGCGGGCCAAGGTTGAGCATTCGTTTCGCGTGATCAAGCGCCAGTTTGGTTATACGAAAGTGCGCTTTCGTGGCTTGTCGAAAAACATCGCTCAACAGACAACCTTGTTCGCTTTGTCGAATCTGTGGATGGTGCGAAAACGGTTGATGGGGATGGGCGAGGTGCGTCTGTAATGCAGGCTGATCGCCCTGAAACAGCGCGATCAGAGGAAAGAACCATGAATTAAGGGCAAGAAAGGTCTGATTTTCGACCGACTTATGATTTTTGAGCCTCAAGTAGCGAGGGCATGAAAAATCAGTGGGTACTTCAGACCTTCCCTAGGAATTGGTCCACTCGGAGATAATCGTGCAGCAGGGACAGTCGAACTAAAACTGCAAGGTATTTATCGAACAACCGAAAAAACGCCCGTATTGAAATCGACAGCCAAACAGATAGATGATACTTGGTCTGTGAAAGGTGTGACACAACCGTCGTCAGGGGGTGGTACTCAAGTCTTTAGCAGCGCTAAAGGAAACTTCGAAAAAATCCCGTAAACTGTAATAACATTTAGGAGGCCACAAATGAA
Organism: Pseudomonas sp. ACM7; assembly: GCF_004136015.1. NCBI lineage: Bacteria > Pseudomonadati > Pseudomonadota > Gammaproteobacteria > Pseudomonadales > Pseudomonadaceae > Pseudomonas > Pseudomonas sp. ACM7. Next base: position 1,499,086 of record NZ_CP024866.1, read on the forward strand.
ACAATCCGATCTATATGACATGGCAAGTCGTTGTGGCTTTACGGTAACAGTATTTTCGGATCACCCCGATTTTTTCTCATCTTGGTCTTTGAGTTTCAAAAAAAATGAACAAAAATACATGATCGAACATGAAGGCAGAGACAACTGGTTAATATTTTACAAAGAAAACGAACCGAATAAATTCAAAGAGATAGAAAAAAAAATATCTCACGCAATGAACGACAATGCAAAACTGAAGCAGTGTGAGTCTTGGCTTTTAAGTGTTTAACAAACAAAAAGTTAGCCACAAAACAAAAGGGGATAGCCGTGCCTGAGTTCAGGCGATCTGAAAATCCGACTTTTTCAACAGAATCGGCCGATTGCTGCATGTCGCCAGGTACTTTTCGACCCATAGCGCATGTCATTACGAGGGCGAGGGATGACCGCTAGAGGTGATGCAGCTTGTCGTGATCTCAGTCAACACCGAGCAGGTTGTCTATGATTACTGAACAGAAACTCAAACCACCTTTGAGGTTGAGGACATAGGTCATGATTTCCATCCTTGAACTTCGCCACATCATTGAGTGCGGTTTTCTGCCTCTTTCTTGCGTCTGCACGGCATTTTTTGGCAGACCAGGGAGTCTATCCGTAACCAGTTTCTTGTAGATATTACTCACAGCTCATCGGAAATTGGATGGAGAAATCCGATCAAGCTTCCATCCACACCAGTCCTTATTGGAGGCAGGTAGGGTGTACACTTCACGGTACAACGTGGAAGTGTACACATGCAAAAAACTATGTTAATTATACAGTTATGCTATTATTCGAGTCTCCCTCGGGCACCAAAATTAAGAAAGGTCTTGCTTAGCAAGGCCTTTTTTTTCGTCTGTAGAAAAGCCAACCCCGCCCGCCCTGTAGGAGCTGCCGAAGGCTGCGATCTTTTGATCTTGCTCTTCCACGCCGCCCACACCGGCGGAACATTTCACAAGGATTCCCCCCATGGAATTGCTGCTGGAAACCGTCGCCCTCTTCTCCCTCAAACTCGCTTACGAGACGGAAGATTCAAGTCCGATTCTGCGGGATGATCCGATCATGAGTGATTATGAGCGGGAGGTGTTTGGGTTGCTGGTGCGCAGGGGGAATGTCGAGGGGATTCAGTTTCGAGTGGCGCACTGTGTAAGTTTGGCTCTGGACGCTATAGGCGGGGCTGATACGCCGCTAGGGCGAGAACTGCAACGATTGTCAGCTGATTTCAGCAATGCGCGGACAATGGAGCAGCTTAATGCGCCGCTCATTGCGCTTAAGGATTACCTGAAAGATATTCAGTGAATGATCGGGTTAGGACAGGTTTGACCCCCCTTTTACACCGACTGGTACTGGGTAGGGCTTTGGCTGATATGGAAATAAATCTGTCCAGATTTCACTGCGCCAGCAGACAACAACGAAAGACTTTTTCGGCATCACAAGGACGTATCAATGCGGCAAATCGCCTTCAGCAACAAGCCACTCAGAGGTATTCCCCGCCGCCTTCGCGCTCTGGAACGCTGGGCCTCCAGTTTTCGCGACGAGTTTCACCCGCGATCTGGGCACAATGAGTGCTACACACATTGGAAGATCCCGGTGCACGCGGCCTTGGTTCAAGGCCCTCAAGCCAGGATCGAAGTTCAGGCCTTCTGCATTCAGCAACTGCTCGAAGCCGCTAGTCACCTGTCCAACGCTGCTGACCACTCACAGGGTTACTACCGCGTCGCTTGCCTGCTGGTATGGCCATGGGTTCATCAGAGCGAAGTCACCCTCTTTTATGACCGGGACTATTATCTGGGTTTTCTCGGTGAAACTAACGCTCTCATGCCAGAGCGGATCAGTCATGCTCTTGCGTTGCACACACCAGCGAATTTCATCGAGCACGGGCATGACGTAACTCAACCTGACGATGAGGTCGCAGTTAAGTGGTGGTGCATCGGGGAACCGGCCTGACGGCTTTGGCGAGCAGGCTCGCTCCCACAGGGATTGCGGTGAGCTGACAGGCATCGCTTGGCCCGAGTGCACGAATAATAAATCTGTTCCCTTTTCCGCCCTACCATTGCACGACCACTAATGAACTTGCAGGCCGTATTCATGGAGATGCATTCGAAGACACGCAGAACGGCTGATAGCGACCTTGCCACTTTGTTCCGGACAAAGGAACTGATGCCTGCGCCCAAAACGATCAAAGAGCTCGGGCTGATGGAGAGGCTGTACCGAGAGATTAAAACCCCCAGCGGCTGTCTGATCTACCTGTCCGAAAAAGCGAATGCGAGCTTTCTGCGCTTAGTGGAAACGGTAGAAGCATATCTACCAAGTCGCGACCTCGTATCATCCGACGACATTTATCAGGCATGCAAAATCGAATTGGGCCGTCTGCACGAACAAGAGGCTCCGCTAAAAGATATCGTCACCTTTCTCGCGTCGGTGGAGGCGGCAATGAAGAGCGAAATCATTACGCACAGGTTTTACACGACACTCGATGGTTTGAGCCTCAGCGGTGTCGATCAGATGAAAATCGGTAGGCTGACTGTGCAAAGGCCTAACTTGGCAATACTTGAGAATTGTGTCGCTAACGAAGCGATGGTGAGCGGCACTTGGGCACGAATGAAACAGAGCCTGTGGATCTCTGGTGAAATTACGGGAAGTAGGAAATACGCAGAGCGACGTTTTTTCGAAGATGTAAAGGCAGCATGCGGTTTACTTGCAGTCTCGCTGACAACCGCATTAGAGAGAGGCGGCTACGCCGTACGATTGACACCCAGCATGCCAGGTCGAGTCAGGCCAAGCTCGGCGACGTGGTTTTCAATTGAAACATCCTCTAATGAGCTATGCACCAGCGCATCTATGACAGGATTTCAATCCATCACTCTCAACGATGACCTTGTCGAGGGATTACAGGCATCTGAATGGTTCGGTGAATTAACTCGAATTATTCAAGAAGGGAGTAATGATGATGCAGAACACGCGATACGACGTGCTATTTATTGGTTCTTCGATGCCCAGGCAGACACATCACCAGAGATGCAATTGGTGAAGTTTTGGAGCTGTATTGAGTGTTTCCTTTCCTTCGAAAATGAGGGGAAAACCACGACCAAAAACAAGCGCGGGCTGACCGCACTACTGACGTTTGGAGGCTACGGGTTTGCTAGCTTAGACACTTGGAGGGACCTTGAGAGAGAGATCGACGCACTTTACGAATTACGCTCCAGTGCAGTGCATGACGCAAGGCATAGTCACGTATCGGATCGTGACATCACCACAGTCAGCAAATGGGCCGCTTGGGCAATCCTAGAAGTCGCTGGACTAATCTCTAATGGCTACGAGACCAGGGCTCAGATCAAAGAACAAACAGATCGCCTGTCTGCAATGCTTCAAAAGCAGAGTACTCGGTAGGCGACTGCCCAATTCACCTTGTGTGATTTAGGAAAGTACCCAATGTGCGGTAGTAGTTCAGAAAAATGGCACGCATTTATTTTTTGTTTCTTCGGCACGTTAAAAGCAACCATGGAAAGAAGAGTCAAATATTTTCATATCAAACAAGCATTGATTCAGGCAAATAAATCCACCCCCTTTTCCGTCCAAAATTGGACGGAAAAATATATCCGTCGCATATCCCCTCGCAGCTAACAAAATCGTGTCGAATTTCAGCCCGATGTCATTTAAGCAAACAACACAAACCTGGCTTCAAGTCTGTGCAGTAACTCAAACGTATTCAAAAACGGAACGTTAAGCTGTTCACAAATATTAGGGATGATGAATTTACGTTTAGCGTCGCGATTCAGCACTTCGTGAGTCACTAAAGTCGCACCTGTCGTCATAGCCTTTGCAATCAACCAAGGGTCTGCCCCCGCTAAGAACTCTTCCATGGCGCCAATCTTCATTCTCGGTGCCTGATCCGCCACAAGCCCCACCACCTGCGCGAATGCTTCTTGCGTGGCGTCATCAGTAGTGACGTGAAAAAACGCAGCGTTCTCCTTCGCCCATTGAGCTAATTCGTCATTCCCTTTCGTTAGCTCATCCATCACAGGTCCAATGCTGGCTAAAGCCAATGCTTCATTCTTCAGCAATAACCATTGCCAAAAACCAGGACAGATTTTCATGCCGTAGTAACGGTTCTTTGCTTCGATCAGCGTGTTAGCGTCTAGTAAATGATTCATTCCGTAATCTTGCTGGCGAGAGTCCTTAACTTGGCAGGTTGCACGCCGAGCAAATGTCCCGCATCGCGCAGCAGCATCCGGCCACTCATTGCTTCAGTCAGCACCGCCTTGCTTAGGCGAGGGCTGTTTTTCGCGGTGGAGTTGCGGTAGTAGTCACCAGCTCCACCTTCTTTATCCTGAAAAGCCTTGAGGATTATTCGATAGTAAGCGCTGTACTGGGCCTGGTTTATATATCCAAGATCCAATGCGCGGCGACCGATCGCCAATTTACTGATATGAAACCGCGTCGCCAGCGGAGCTAGATTGTCTTCCCAGTTAACATCGGCGTTCCACAGGGCGCGGAATTGGGCTTCGGGAGCAAGAAACTCACCTGCTACTGCATTGCAGAATCGTTCCTCGTCTCGACCATTCGCTGTGTTCCCGTCAGACACTCCGCTGCTACCAATCCAGATATGGGCCAGTTCGTGGAGCAAAGTAAACAGCCGGGCAGTGGGGGCGTCGGAACTGTTGACGAATACAACGGGTACGTAGGCATTACTGATGGCAAACCCCCGAAACTCGCTAACTTCAAGTTTTCGATGAGTATTCCCTAGAGCAATGCCACTGCGCATAACCAAAATGCCAGCCGCTTCTGCAGCCTCGATCAAGGCACGGCTGTATTTGTCGTAATCCAATCGAGCAACGTCAGGATTTACGCCGAGGATCCGGCGGATATCGTCCACCACCTCTGCGACTTGAGATCGGCTATTGAAGCGACCTACAAATACTAACGGCTGATGCTCCTGGTGTTGCAGATACTCCAGATACCAGTCCTGCTTACGTATGGAATCCCTGACAGTGTCCAACAGCTCCAGACTTGGACGTTGAGGAGCAACCCCTCCGACGGTCCGCAGATCAGGTAAAGGCAGTTGCTCGACGGGCGGCTGCTGAAGAAACAGGAAGCCGAAAGGGACGTGAGCGAGACTCGCCCACTTTTGAGCTTGAAGGAATGTTGGCTTGGTCTCGCCAGCCTCCCATTCCTCTACCCGATCAGGTTTCACTGGCAGCTTTTTAGCAACCTGCTCAGTGGAGAGACCCGCACGCTCACGGGACCACGTGAGCAGGCTTGGGTTGACTAAGGCGGCTTGAATCATAGGGTCGCAGGCAAATCAGATGGGACCGGCAAACGTTCGAGGGCATGCTTGACAGATGCATTCGAATGACGCTGGATCCGGTTATCTGGCATTGCCTTTCTCCTTGGCTATTTAAAGTCTGGTGGCAGGGGCTACAGATTAGTCGAGAAGCAGCGCTACCGACGGTAGAAGCGCGCGATTATGGGGTAATTCCGCAACCACCCGAAGCGCAAATTTGTAACCCACAGTCAGATGGTATTGACCTGTTTCAATGCGTTTCATGACACAGGTGCGACTCGCCCCAAAGGTTGCAGGAACTAGATCTCCACGATACCCTCCCACCGTCGCTGCCAATTCAGCGACCGGGTGTGAGAGCCCGAAACATCAAGGCGCAAAGCGCCCAAAAACCTATCGCGGCGTTTTTTTTCGTCTGCGATATGGCTTTATGGCGGCTGTGCGTGGGAGACCTTCGGGTCTACCGGTTGCCTTGATTGCCGGTTTCTCACCCCGCGCACGGCTGTCACCCAAGCCCGTGAGAAGGCTCGTGGCAGCTCCTCAAATCAAGGATGTTGACCATGACTAGAACGAATCCGTACAAAATTTGGCGTTTCCCTCTACACAATTCCCAATCGCGTAACGCCCTTCCCCGCTGCCTATCCGTTATCGGAGGTGGCAAATGACCGAACAACCCGAACTCAAAACCATCGGCCTAACCCCCGCCATCTACTGCGCGGATCAAGCCCTATTCCATGTCACCCGCGGCGTCCCCCTCGGCGACGCGTTATCAATGGCTTCTGATTTTCTGTTCCTAGCCAAGAAGCTGACCGAAGATGCTGCCTACGCCACAGACACCGACCGTCACTCCTGGGCCGCGCATTATTTGACGGCGATGAGTAAGGCGGTGGTGGATGATGCGGTGAAGGTGCTGAATCGGGATCGGGATAATGAGATGGCGTCTAAGCGGGCGGGGGCGAAGGCTGAAGCTTAGTGTTTGAGGCCTGTGGGGGGTGGGTGGCTTGCGATAGTGGCAGCTGATTCAGCATTTTTGTTGGCTGGGCTGGCGCTATCGCGAGCAGGCTCGCTCCCACAGGGATTGCAGTGAGCTGACAGGCATTATTTGGCCCGACTAGGGGGCTGGGTTGTCATTGCGGTGCATCTTCAGCATTGATGGTGGCTGGGCTGGCGCTATCGCGAGCAAGCTCGCTCCCACAGGGGGTTTTGTGGGGTGATTGGGATTTTGGATTTGGCCCCGCGGTTTTTTCGGGGCTTTTTACTATTCGGCTCGGGGGAAATGGCTTTCGGTTTACAGCGGGATAGATCAACGCATCTGCTCCCTGAATTGCCCACGGATCTGATGCTGTTTCTCACCTGTAATGCTTGCTATACATCAACCATCGACAGGCCCTCAGGGCATTAGGCCGGTGAGTGAACGCCCGCACCCCACTCATCTAGACTTAATGGATAGTCGTAGGCAGAACCGAACACGTCGCTTTGGTGCAGTTCAATCAATAGCAGCGTGGCAAGCTGCCCTTTATGCCCAGTAGAGGTGCGGCAAAGACCGCGCCGGGCACAACAAGATGCCCGCTCAGGGTGCCCTGGCCGACGGCCTGAAATTGCCACGATTCCGTGACGTGGTGTGAGTGCCGCAGCCGACACTTTCGGACGACCGACAACCCTCTGGTTTGTCCGTGACCGTGAGGAATGCTGAATGCCTGATGAGATGTTGCAATTGCCTATGGTCAACAGTGTGCTGGAGCGCCACAAGGGCTCTGCGGGCGCACTGTTGCCGATTCTTCATGAGATTCAGGAGGGCATCGGTTACATCCCCGATGCCGCCATCCCCGAGATTGCCCACGCGCTAAACCTGAGTCAGGCCGAGGTTCGCGGGGTGATCAGTTTTTACCATGACTTCCGTACCGCGCCTCCGGCCCGGCATATCCTGCGTCTGTGCCGGGCCGAGTCCTGCAAGAGCCGCGGCGCCGAGGAGCTTGCGGCGCAGTTGCGCGAACGTCTGCAACTGGACGATCACGGCAGTAGCGCCGACGGCAGCATCAGTTTGCGCCCGGTGTATTGCCTCGGTGCTTGCGCCTGTTCGCCGGCTCTGGAGCTTGATGGCAGGGTGCATGCGCGGCTGAGCGCTGAGTGTCTGGATGCTTTGCTCGACGCTTGCCGGGAGGACGCATAATGTCGGCTTTCTATGTGCCCGGTGATTCGCTGGCCCGTGCCGTCGGTGCCGAAGAAGTTGTGATAGCCCTTATCACCCATGCTCGGGGACGCATTGTGCCCCTGGAGGTGAATCGCACCAGCTCGCGCGGCCTGTACTGGCTGGAACCGCTGCTGGAAGTGGACAGCCCGCAAGGCCGTATCGGCTTCGGCCCGCTGACCGCTGCCGATGTGCCGTCCGTGCTCGAAGCCCTGCGTGGCGATCCGTCTGCTCATCCGCTGGCCTTGGGGTTGGTGGAGGAATTGCCTTATCTGAAGACGCAACAACGCCTGCTGTTTGCCCGCGCCGGCATCACCCGGCCGCTTTACCTCGACGATTACCGGGATCACGGCGGTTTCGAGGGTTTGAAAAGGGCCGTCACCATCGGTGGCGAACAGACCGCGACTGAGGTGTTCGATTCGGGCCTGCGTGGCCGTGGCGGCGCGGCCTTCCCCGCCGGGATCAAATGGCGCACGGTGCGAGCCACTCAAGCGGCGCAGAAATACATTGTGTGCAACGCCGACGAAGGCGACTCCGGCACCTTTGCTGACCGCATGCTGATGGAAGGCGACCCGTTCCTGCTGATCGAAGGAATGGCGATTGCCGGTCTGTGTGTTGGGGCGACGTATGGCTACATCTATGTGCGCTCGGAATACCCGGCTGCCGTGGCGACACTGCGTGCGGCACTGGACATCGCCCGGGCCGCCGGTTACCTCGGCGCCAATGTCGGCGGCAGCGGCCAGGCCTTCGATATGGAAGTGCGGGTCGGTGCCGGCGCTTACATCTGCGGTGAGGAAACCGCGCTGCTGGACTCGCTCGAAGGCAAGCGCGGGATCGTCCGCGCCAAGCCACCGATCCCCGCCTTGAAGGGTTTGTTTGGTCTGCCGACTCTGGTGCACAACGTGCTGACCCTGGCCTCGGTGCCGCTGATTCTGGCCAAGGGTGCGCAGTTCTATCGCGATTACGGCATGGGCCGCTCACTGGGCACCATGCCCTTCCAACTGGCGGGCAATATTCGTCACGGCGGTCTGGTGGAGCGGGCTTTTGGCCTGACCCTGCGGGAACTGGTGGAAGACTACGGCGGTGGCACCGCGAGTGGCCGGCCGCTGAAAGCCGCTCAGGTTGGCGGCCCGCTCGGTGCCTGGGTGCCACCGTCGCAATTCGACACGCCGCTGGATTACGAAGCCTTCGCGGGCATCGGCGCGATGCTCGGTCACGGCGGTGTGGTAGTGGCTGACGACAGCCTGGACATGGCCCACATGGCGCGCTTCGCCATGCAGTTCTGCGCCGAGGAATCCTGTGGCAAATGCACCCCGTGCCGCATCGGCTCGACCCGGGGCGTGGAGGTGATCGACCGCCTGCTGGCCGCGCCTGACCAGAGCGGTCGCGATGAGCAGGTGATCATCCTCAAGGACCTGTGCGACACCCTGCAATACGGTTCGCTGTGCGCGTTGGGCGGCATGGTCTCCTTTCCGGTAGCCAGCGCCCTCAAGCACTTCCCCGCCGACTTCGGTCTGCAATCTTCGGAGGCCGACCAATGATCACTCTCTTCGACCCGAACACCGATATCGATCTGGGCACCCCGGCCCGCGACAGCGACGTGCAGGTGACGCTGAACATCGACGGGCGCAGCATCAGCGTGCCCGAAGGCACCTCGGTGATGCGCGCCGCCGCGCTGATGGGCACTACGATTCCGAAACTGTGCGCCACCGATAGCCTGGAAGCCTTCGGCTCCTGCCGCATGTGCCTGGTGGAGATCGATGGCATGCGCGGTTATCCGGCGTCCTGCACCACGCCGGTCACAGAAGGCATGAGCGTACACACCCAGACGCCGAAACTCGCGACCCTGCGCCGCAATGTCATGGAACTGTACATCTCCGATCACCCGCTGGATTGCCTGACCTGCTCCGCGAACGGCAATTGCGAGCTGCAAACCGTGGCCGGCCAGGTCGGCCTGCGGGAGGTGCGTTACGGCTATGAAGGCGACAACCATCTGGCCGACGTGAAGGACACTTCCAATCCCTACTTCGACTACGACCCGAGCAAGTGCATCGTCTGCAACCGCTGCGTGCGCGCCTGCGAAGAAACCCAGGGCACCTTTGCCCTGACCATTACCGGGCGCGGTTTCGAATCCCGGGTCGCGGCCGCCGGTGGCGAGAATTTCCTCGATTCGGAATGCGTGTCCTGCGGCGCCTGTGTGCAAGCCTGCCCGACCGCGACCTTGATGGAAAAAAGCGTGGTCGAACTGGGTCAGCCCGAACGCAGCGTGATCACCACTTGCGCCTATTGCGGCGTGGGCTGCTCGTTCCGCGCCGAGATGAAAGGCGACCAGCTGGTGCGCATGGTTCCCGACAAGAACGGCCAGGCCAACCACGGCCATTCCTGCGTCAAAGGGCGCTTTGCCTGGGGCTACGCCACCCACCCGGATCGCATCACCAAGCCGATGATCCGCAAACACATCAACGACCCTTGGCAGGAAGTCAGCTGGGATGAAGCGGTGACCTACGCCGCCAGCGAATTCCGTCGGCTGCAGCAAAAATACGGCCGCGACTCCATTGGTGGCATCACCTCCAGCCGTTGCACCAACGAAGAAACCTACCTGGTGCAAAAACTGGTGCGCGCCGCGTTCGGCAACAACAACGTCGACACCTGTGCGCGGGTTTGCCACTCGCCGACCGGCTATGGCCTGAAACAAACCCTTGGCGAGTCCGCCGGCACCCAGAGTTTCGACTCGGTGATGCAGGCCGACGTGATCCTGGTGATGGGCGCCAACCCGAGCGACGCCCACCCGGTGTTCGCCTCCCAGCTCAAACGTCGCCTGCGTGAAGGCGCGCGGCTGATTGTCATCGATCCGCGACGCATTGACCTGGTGGACTCGGTGCATGCCCGCGCCGAACTGCACCTGGCCCTGCGCCCGGGCACCAACGTCGCCATGCTCAACGCCCTGGCCCACGTCATCGTCACCGAAGGCCTGTTGAACCAAGCCTTTATCGACGCCCGTTGCGAGGATAACGAATTCGCCCACTGGCGCGAGTTCGTCAGCCGCGCGGAAAACTCGCCGGAAGTCCTTGGCGCCATCTGCGGCGTAGAACCCGCCGACATCCGCGCCGCCGCCCGTTTGTATGCCACGGGAGGCAACGCGGCGATCTACTACGGCCTGGGCGTCACCGAACACAGCCAGGGCAGCACCGCGGTCATGGGCATCGCCAACCTGGCCATGGCCACCGGCAACATCGGCCGCGAAGGCGTGGGCGTGAACCCGCTGCGTGGTCAGAACAACGTTCAGGGCTCCTGCGACATGGGTTCTTTCCCCCACGAGCTGCCCGGCTACCGACACATCTCCAACGAGGTGGTACGGACGCAGTTCGAACAGGCCTGGAATGTCACCCTGCAACCCGACCCGGGCCTGCGCATCCCCAACATGTTCGAAGCCGCCCTCAGCGGCAGCTTCAAGGGCCTGTATTGCCAGGGCGAGGACATCGCCCAGAGCGACCCGAATACCCAACACGTCACCGCAGCCCTGTCCGCCATGGAATGCATCGTGGTGCAGGACATTTTCCTCAACGAAACCGCCAAGTTCGCCCACGTGTTCCTGCCGGGCTGCTCGTTCCTGGAAAAAGACGGCACCTTCACCAACGCCGAGCGACGCATCTCCCGGGTGCGCAAAGTCATGGAGCCTCTGGGCGGCAAGGCCGACTGGGAAGGCACCGTGGCCCTGGCCAACGCTCTGGGCTACCCGATGAACTACAAGCACCCGTCGGAAATCATGGATGAAATCGCCAGCCTGACGCCGACCTTCACCAACGTCAGCTACACCGAACTGGACCGCCACGGCAGCCTGCAATGGCCGTGCAACGCCGCGGCACCGGACGGCACGCCGACCATGCACATCGAGGAATTCGTGCGCGGCAAGGGGCGTTTCATGCTCACCGGCTACGTGCCTACCGAGGAGAAGGTCAACAATCGCTATCCACTTCTGCTGACTACCGGGCGCATCCTCAGCCAGTACAACGTCGGCGCCCAGACACGGCGTACCGACAACGTCGCCTGGCACGACGAAGATCGCCTGGAAATCCACCCGACCGACGCCGAGAGCCGTGGCATCAACGAAGGTGACTGGGTCGGCATCGGCAGCCGCGCCGGCCAGACCGTACTGCGTGCGCGGGTCACCGAACGGGTCGCGCCGGGCGTGGTGTACACCACGTTCCACTTCCCTGAATCGGGGGCCAACGTCATCACCACCGACAACTCCGACTGGGCCACCAACTGTCCGGAGTACAAGGTCACCGCCGTGGAAGTCAGCCGCGTTTACCACCCTTCCGAGTGGCAAAAACGCTATCAGGAGTTCAGCGACAACCAGCACCGTCTGCTCAACGAACGCCGTCAGGCGCGTGGCACTAAAGCCGAGGTACGCCGATGAGCACTGAAAATCTGATCAAAATGGCCAACCAGATCGCCCAGTACTTCGCCAGCCAACCGGATCAGCAACAGGCCGTGCTCGGCGTGCGTAATCACCTGCAGATGTATTGGACGCCAGGCATGCGCAAGGAATTGCTGGCCTGGCAGACGGAGCATCAGGGGGCAGACTTGCACCCACTGGCGCAGGCTGCGGTCAGTGGGGCGGGCTGGGAGGCTTAGGTTCACACGATCCCTTGGAATTGCCCCTTGGGCGAAGGGGCTAATGCCGGTCAGTTAAGGGGGTAAACACCGCAACCTGTGGGAGCGAGCTTGCTCCGGGCGGCGTTCCGACGATAGCGGCAGTTCAGTCTGCATTGATGTTGAATGTAGCGCCGCCATCGCGAGCAAGCTCGCTCCCACAACCATGCCTTTACGCCAGCTGCGCTATCATCGCCCGCTCCTCTGCGCCCGGTGTCTTGAACCTGCATGTCTATTTCTTCACCATTACCTGATGATCAACACTCACTGCCACCGGTCCTGGTCGGGCCGCTGTTGCGGCGTCTGGAACCCACGCGGCTGGTGATGTGGCTGGTGGGGTCGCGGGCATTGTCGCTGAGGTTGCGCCTGCAAGATCGCGACGCTATCCACCTCGACGCGAGTCAGTGCACGGTCATTGCGGTGGGCACCCAGGCCTTTGTTCATTTGATCGATGTGTCGCTGGACGCCGCCCTGCCCTGCGACACGTTAATCGAATACGACCTGCTGATTGACGACGCTGGCACAGGCATCGCCGATTGGGCCCCGCACTTGCTGTACGGCGACGCCCGTTGCCCCAACTTCGTCCTGCGTAAACGGGCCGATCATCTGTTGCACGGTTCCTGCCGCAAACCTCATCATCCGGCCCCGGACGGTTTGCTGTGCGTCGATCGTTTGCTGGAGGCGGAGCCGGATGCACACAAACGTCCGGCGCTGTTGATGATGAGTGGTGATCAGGTTTATGCCGACGATGTCGCGGGCCCAATGCTGCGAGCCATCCATGCCTTGATCAAGCGCTTGGGGCTGTTCGAAGAGCACCTCGAAGGCGCGGTGGTCAGTGACAGCGCCAAACTCTACGAGCACCCCGCCAGCTACTACCATCGTGCGGATTTGTTACCGGCGCTGGAAAGCAACGAAACCCTGCGCGAGCGATTTTTCGGTGGAGCGCGTAAGCCGATTTTCACCAGCAGCAGTGCCGACAACCATCTGGTGACGTTCGCCGAAGTCATGGCCATGTACCTGCTGGTCTGGTCGCCGACTCCCTGGACATTGATCGTCCCGCTACCACCGGCACTGACGCCTGAAAGACGCGAGCGTTATGCGCTTGAGCAGACGCGCATCGATGGCTTCAAGGCCGGTCTGGAAGGTGTCGCCCGAGCATTCGCTCACCTGCCGTGCCTGATGATTTTTGACGATCACGATATTACCGATGACTGGAATCTTTCCGCGCAATGGGAGGAAACGGCCTACGGCCATCCGTTCTCCAGACGCATCATCGGCAACGCGCTGATTGCTTATATGCTGTGCCAAGGCTGGGGCAACAACCCGGATGCGTTCGGCGCTGTGCTGAAGAAGGCCGACGGATTGAGCGCGACCGGGCATGACCGCTACCTCGACAGTGACATTCAGGACGAGTTGATTGACGAACTGCTGAGATTTCAGAACTGGCATTACGTGCTGCCCACCAGCCCGGCCATCGTGGTCCTCGACACCCGCACCCGACGCTGGCGCAGCGAGATGAACCTCAAGCAGCCCTCGGGTCTACTGGACTGGGAAGCCCTCAGCGAACTGCAACAGGAACTGCTCGATCACCCTTCGGCCATCATCGTTTCGCCGGCGCCGATCTTCGGCGTCAAACTGATCGAAACCGTGCAGCGCGTTTTCAGCTGGTGCGGTTATCCCCTGCTGGTGGACGCCGAAAACTGGATGGCCCATCGCGGCGCGGCCCAGGTGATCCTGAACATTTTCCGACACTCGCGTACACCCGGTAATTACGTGGTGCTATCAGGCGATGTGCATTATTCCTTCGTCTACGAAGTATTGATCCGACACCGCAAGGCCGGCCCGCGCATCTGGCAGATCACCAGCAGCGGCATCAAAAACGAATTCCCGCCCGCCCTGCTCGAGTGGTTCGACCGCCTCAACCGCTGGCTCTACTCGCCCCGCTCGCCACTGAACTGGCTGACCAAACGCCGACGCATGCGCATTGTTCCGCATGTCCCGGAACATGCTGAAGCGGGTGAACGGCTGTGGAATTCGGCGGGGATCGGGCAAGTGTTCTTTAATGAAAAAGGACAGCCGCAGGAGATCTATCAGCACAACTCGAACGGTTCGCCGAAGACGCGGATGGTTGCGCCTGCAAACGAAGACTGAAATGGCGAGTGACCATGAACCTCACCCGAACCCTGATCATCGGCAACTCTGGCTCAGGCAAAAGTTGGTTGGCTAAACGCTTGGCTGAACAACTTCACGCGCCGTGGACCGATCTCGACTTGATTCACTGGGAATCAGACGAAGCCAGCATCGCCCGTCCAAGCGCCGAAGCGCTGGGAATGGCACGGCTCGCGGCAGATGAAGAGCGCTGGGTGATCGAAGGCGTTTACGGCTGGATCATCAGCGAACTCTTGCCTCGGGCGACAACACTGATCTGGCTGTGTGTTGAAGATGAGGAATGTGTTGCCAATGTTCGTCAGCGAGAGGCGCTGCGGGACAAGAATGACGAGCTGTTGATTGCATTGCTCGACTGGGCCGGCAGCTATCGTACGCGCGAAGAGTCCAGTGGGTTTGCCGCGCATCAACGCCTATTCGAAGTGTTCAGCGGTTCAAAAATCAAACTCTGGGATCGAACCGAAATCACAACATTTGCGAACACCCTGCTACACGCCAACTAATCACACTATTTATCAAGGATGCGTATGTTTGCACGGAGCAAGTTAGTCCCCGAATTAATGGTCACGGACATCAAGAAAAGCCATTCCCACGCGGAGCGTGGGAACGATCAATGGTGTATCAGGCCACCTTCACCGCCCGGCAAACCCCTCTGACAATCATCTCCACTTCCCGCTCATCAATCGTCAACGGCGGCAGCAAGCGAATGGTTTTGCCCCGTGTCACGTTGATCAGCAAGCCGTGATCCCGTGCGGCGATGAGGGTCAGGTCGCGAATCGGTTGTTTGAGTTCGATGCCGATCATTAAGCCCTGGCCGCGGATCTCCAGGATGTTCGGGTCGTCCGCCAATTCAATGCGCAATCTGGCCAGCAAACGCTGGCCCTGAAGTTTGGCGTTTTCCAGCAGCCCTTGTTCTTCAATGATTTCCAGCACCGTGCAACCCACGCGGCAGGCCAGTGGATTGCCGCCGAAAGTGCTGCCGTGACTGCCGGGGGTGAAGAGGTCGGCGGCTTTGCCCCGAGCCAGGCAGGCGCCGATGGGAATACCGTTGCCCAGGCCCTTGGCCAGGGTCATGACGTCCGGAACGATGCCTTCGTGCTGAAAGGCAAACCACTGGCCGGTGCGGCCGATGCCAGTCTGGATTTCGTCGAGCATCAGCAGCCACGAGCGGCGAGTGCAGAGTTCGCGAATGGCTTTCAGGTAACCGGGCGGGGCCATTTGGACACCGCTTTCCCCCTGAATCGGCTCCATCAGAATCGCCACGATGCGCGGGCCGTGGGCTTGCTGCACCTTGTCCAACGCCTTGAGGTCGCCGAACGGCACTTTGACGAAGTCTCCCGGCAGCTCGCTGAACCCCAGGCGCACGGCCGGGCCGTCGCTGGCGGACAAGGTGCCGAGCGTCCGGCCGTGGAAAGCGTTTTCCATGACCACCACCAGCGGTTGTTCGATGCCTTTGTGCCAACCGTACAACCGTGCAAGTTTCAGCGCGGTCTCGTTGGCTTCGGCACCGGAGTTGTTGAAGAAGGCTCGCTCCATGCCCGCCAACCGGGTCAGTTTTTGCGCCAACCGCTGTTGCCAGTCGATGCTGTAAAGATTGGAGGTGTGCAGCAACAGGCCAGCCTGTTCACTGATGGCGGAGACGATTCTGGGGTGGGAGTGGCCCACATTGGTCACCGCCACGCCCGCCACCGCGTCCAGGTATTCACGACCGGCCTGATCCCACAGGCGTGTGCCCAGGCCCTTGCTGAAACTCAAGGCCAAGGGTTGGTAAGTGGTCATCAGGCAGGCGGCGGTCATGACATCAAGCTCCATCAACGGTCGGTGTTTTTGCAGTATGGTTAGCCACCTGAGCTAGATAAACGCTGAAACACTTCAATCATTTTAAAGCTGGGTTTGATAATGGATTTGTTCCAGGCAATGACCGTTTACGTCAAAGTGGTGGAAACCGGCAGCATGACCGCCGCCGCGTTGCAGTGCGAAATGTCCACCACCATGGTCGGCAATCACCTGCGGGCGTTGGAGCAACGCCTGGGTGTGCGCCTGCTCAACCGTACGACGCGACGCCAGCGGTTAACGGAATTCGGCACCGCTTATTACCAGCGTTGCCTCGAAGTGCTGGGGCTGGTCGCCGATTCCGAACGCTTGGCCGAGCAGGCTCTCGATGAACCGAGCGGCACCTTGCGCATCACCGCACCGCTGACGTTCGGCACCGAAAAACTGGCACCCGCCCTGAGTGAATTCGCCCTGCTGTGTCCACGCGTCAAATTGGATGTGGTCCTCACCAATCGCCGTCCGGACCTGCTCGAAAACGGTTTCGACGTGGCATTTCGCCTGGGCAATACCGAGGAGGCCCACCTGATCGCCCGTCCACTCCTCGACTACAGCCTGACCATGTGTGCATCACCGGAGTACCTGGCGCGCAAAGGCACACCGCAGAAACCTGATGATCTGCAACACCACGACTGTCTATCCTTTGCCTATCCAGCCGGGGATGACTGGCAGTCGGTGGAAAAACATTGGCGCCTGACCGGCCCCGAGGGAGAAGTGGCGGTCGCGGTCAATGGACCGATGTTGATCAACAGTTCGGCAGGACTGCATCAAGCGGCGCGAACCGGTATGGGCATCGTGGTGTTGCCTGATGCGTTGATGGAGCAAGATCTCAAGGACGGAAAACTGGTGGCATTGATGCAGAATTACCTGCCGCCGAGCCGACCGATGAACCTGATGTATGCCCAGGATCGCTACCGTTTGCCAAAACTGCGTAGTTTCGTCGACTTTGCCTTGCAGAGATGGGGCAAGCACTAGCCGACCGAATACCCCATGCACTAATCTCCTCGACAGGCGGGTCACTTAGATATCAGGGCGGCAGGGAGTGCGGAGATGAGTGAAGCGTCGAATATCGAGCCGTTGAAGTTCAATCTGTCGGATTTGAACGAAGACATGCTGCACACCATTCTGGAACTGGTCAGCGACGGCATCTGGGACTGGAATGCCAACACCGGGTTCGTCTATCGCAACCCCGGGTGGTACGAGATGCTCGGCTACCCGCCTCATTCCCTGGATAACAACGTGTTGACCTGGGAAAACGTGATCCATCCCGACGATTACCAGCAGGTCATGGCGCTGTTCGACGACTACCTGAATCAGTGCGCCCCCGGCTATCAGGCCGAGTATCGCTGCCGCATGCAGGATGGCAGCTATACCTGGATCGAAGACCGTGGCTACATACTGGCACGCAATGCCGACGGTTCGGTGGCGCGGATGGTCGGCGCGCACCGCAGCATCGACGACAAAAAGCGCCTGTTCGAAGCGCTTGAACAACGCAACCAATCCCTTGAAGCGATCGTTGAAGAACGCACCCGAGAGTTGTCTCGCGTCAATCAGCAACTGCAAATCCAACTCGAAGAAAACCGCAAACTGGCGGAAACCGACACACTGACCTCAATCGCCAATCGCTATCTTCTGGAAAAAGCCCTGCCCCAGGAATGCGAACGCGCCCAGCGCTTTCGACAACCGCTGTCGTTGATAGCCATGGACATCGACGACTTCAAGAACATCAACGATCACTATGGCCATGCGCTGGGTGATGCGGCGTTGGTGCAGGTAGTCGAGAGCGTGAAGCACTGCGTGCGTGAAGGCGATCTGCTCGCGCGTTGGGGCGGCGACGAGTTCATCCTGATCCTGCCCAATACACCATTCGTCGATGCCCGGGCCCTCGCTGAACGTATCCGCCATGGCCTCGCAAGCCTGCTACCCGTGGGGGACTTTCAAGTGACCATGAGTTTTGGCGTGGTTCAGCGCTTTGACGAAGAACAACAGACCGGACTGCTGGCCAGGGCTGATCAAGCGCTGTATCGGTCGAAGATCGCGGGCAAGAATGTGATTTCGGGGTAAGGGCTATGCCCTTCACTTCTCACATCCCCGCCTTCACCAACACCGGTTTCTCCTGATACCGATCCGCATACAGCTTTTTCAACTGCGCGACCTTCGGTAGATCGTTGATCACGATGTAGGGATAGGTCGGGTGCTCGGTCAGAAAGTCCTGATGTTCCTCCTCGGCCGGGTAAAAACCGTTGTAGGTCTCCAGCTTGGTGACAATGGGTTTGTTGAACGAATGGGCGGCGTCGAGCTGGGCGATGTAGGCCTGAGCGATACGCTGCTGTTCGCTGTTTTCCGGGAAAAGCGCCGAGCGATACTGAGTGCCGCGGTCAGGTCCCTGACGGTTGAGTTCGGTAGGATTGTGAGCCACCGAAAAGTAGATTTGCAGCAAGGTGCCGTAGCTGACCTGACGGGGGTCGAAGGTGACTTCGACGGATTCCGCATGACCGGTATCGCCATTGCTGACCCGTTCGTACTGAGCGGTGTTGACTGCACCGCCGGCGTAACCGGAGACCGCTTTCTTCACTCCTTTGACATGCTGGAACACACCTTGGACGCCCCAGAAGCAACCGCCGGCGAAGACCGCCTTTTCGCTGTCGGCCTGGGTGGTTTCGTCGAGGGTGGGTGGAGGAATAATGACCGCGTCTTCCGCCGCACCGAAAGAGAACGCCAGGCATTGGCCGATGACGCCGGCAGCGGCCAGGCCCAACAGGGTGCGGCGCCAGGTGAATAGGGTTTTCATGAGACTGATTCCTGAATGAATGGAATGACGATCAACCGAACGTAAACGCATACGCCGACACTTCGGGATCGAGAAACTCGATGCTGAAAATCCGATCCGTCACGCCACCGGATTGGCGCACCAACTGGTACAAGCGTTGTTCAGTCACGCTGCCGCTGCCGTCGGGCGCCACGTCGGTACCGGGGGCTTTTCCGTCAATCAACACTTTGAAACGCACCGGTTTACCGTGAGTGCCAGGCCCCAGCACCAGGTGCAGATCGCGGGCATGGAAGCGGTAGACGATGCGACTGGCCGGGCCGCTTGAAGTCGCCCGCTCCGAGCCGACATTCCATTGACCGTCCAGGCTCCAGTCGTTGAGTGCTAATTGCGATGGAGCGCTATAGGCCGACACCTTGTCCGGCACCAGGCTGGTTTCAGGCACGAAATGCTCGGCACGCTGGTAGCCGACATAGGTTTCCGGTGATTGCACTTCGTTCATGTCCGGGGCCAGTTGAACACCCTCGGCGCTGGCATTGATCAGACCGTCCGCGACCTTCACGGCACCTGCTTCGCGCAGCAGTTGCTGGATCACCCGCTCCGATTCGGCGTACTCGCCTTCGCCAAAGTGGTGATAACGAATGCGACCCTGAGCGTCGGCAAAATAGTGAGCCGGCCAGTATTCGTTGTTGAAAGCTCGCCAGATCTTGAAGTCATTATCGATGGCCACTGGGTAGTTGATGCCCAGGTCCTTCATCGCTTTGGTGACATTGCCTACGTCTCGTTCGAAAGCAAACTCGGGCGCATGGACGCCAATCACCACCAATCCCTGATCGCGGTACTTCTCGGCCCAAGCCTTCACATACGGCAGTGTGCGCAGACAGTTGATGCAGGAGTAAGTCCAGAAATCCACCAGCACGACTTTGCCCTTCAAGGCCTGCACTGTGAGCGGTGGCGAGTTGAGCCATTGCACCGCGCCGTCCAGCGATGGAAGGTTGCCTTCAATCGGCAGTGCGCCCGGCGCTTTGTCAGCCACTTTCATTGCACTTCCCGAGGCCGGAACCTGCGCCATCATCGCCCCGCTACCGTTCGGTGATTTTCCGGCCAGCCGTCCAACCAAAGCCTGCTCGATACCGCCGGTGGACGCCGTCGAAACCCGCGCCAGGATCCCGGTATCGAGCCCCAGGGCAATCGCCGCGACACCCGCCAGCATCGCGGCGCCAAGGCCTCGACGCAGCCACTCGCCAGCGCCGATGGAACGCTTCATCGCCGCGAAGACTTTACCGCCCAGCAGCAGCGCCACCGCGAGGGAAGTTGCGGTACCCGCGGCGTAGGCCAGCAACAACAAGGTGGTTGCGATGCTTGCCCCTTGCAGCGCGGCTCCGGTCAGCAACAGCCCCAGAATCGGCCCGGCACACGGAGCCCAGAGCAGGCCCGTGGCGACGCCGATCAGGAACGAAGCGCCGGGACGCGGCCGGGCATCGGCGCCCGCGGCTTCCGACAACCGGCTGCCCGCTGCCACCAGTGGCCGCGTCAGGCGCTCGGCCAGTCGCGGCAGCAACAGCGTCAGCCCGAACAGTGCAACGAACAGCAACGCGAGCCAGCGACCGTACTGATTGACTTGCACCACCCAACCGCCACCCACCGCCGCCAACGAGGCGACGAGCGCAAAGGTCAGCGCCATTCCCGCCAATAGCGGCAACCCGCTCTTCATGAACGGCTGCCCGGTGCGAGCGAAGACAAAGGGCAGTACCGGCAGGATGCACGGGCTGACAATCGTCAACACACCACCGAGATAAGCGAGGACTAGAAGCCACATAACGTCGACCTGCAAAAATGAGTGAAAGGGAGTACCCGCGGATCAAGCTGTCTTCGGCACAAAAGTCATCGCCAGGCCGTTCATGCAGTAACGCAGACCGGTGGGTTTGGGCCCATCGTCGAAGACATGGCCCAGATGACCGCCACAACGCCGGCAGTGGACTTCTTCGCGCAGCACCCCGAAGGAACGGTCCTGACGAGTGGCCACAGCCTTGTCCAGCGGTGCCCAGAAACTCGGCCAACCGGTGCGGCTGTCGAACTTGGTCGCGGAAGAAAACAACGGCAGGTCGCAACCGGCACAGGCAAACGTACCTTCACGGTGCTCGTTGTTCAGCGGGCTGCTGTAGGCCCGTTCGGTGCCCTCTTCGCGCAGGATTTCGTACTGCTCGGCGCTGAGCATGGCGCGCCATTCGTTGTCGCTGTGAGTCACCTCGAACACCTCTGCCGCGCTGGCATCACTGACCAGTGCAGAGCTCGCGGCAAATTTTGGCAATACACCGATGACCAGGGCTGCAGCGCCTAGCCCGCCGCTTGCTACGAGAAACTGTCGCCGTGAAATCATGGTCGTCTCCGAAAATTCCAGGTGCCTGTCATGGAACACAGCCTAGGCTTGGGTTGATCGCCAAATCCTCACGGAGAGTTAAATAATTCGTGATAACTCTGGCCCCGGAAAACCCGCACAATGCGCTCATTGCGCCGAAGGATTGAGCTTGATGGAACAGACCAAACGCGTCCTCGTGGTCGAGGACGACCTGCATATCGCCGACCTTATCTGCCTGCATCTACGCGATGAGCAGTTCGAGGTGGTGCACTGCGCCGATGGCGATGAAGGCATGCGACTGCTGCAGCAAGGAAGCTGGGACGCACTGATCCTCGACCTGATGCTGCCCGGCGTCGACGGCCTGGAAATCTGCCGCCGGGCCCGCGCCATGGCCCGCTACACACCGATCATCATTACCAGCGCGCGCTCCAGCGAAGTGCACCGGATTCTCGGGCTCGAACTCGGCGCCGACGATTACCTGGCCAAACCCTTCTCGATGCTCGAGCTGGTGGCCCGGGTCAAAGCGCTGTTGCGACGGGTCGACGCCATGGCCCGCAACCTGAAAATGGACGCCGGCAGTCTGATCACGGACGGCCTCTCCATCGACCCGATCACGCGCGATGTGTCCCTTGACGGTCGCCGCCTCGACCTCACGCCACGGGAGTTCGACCTGTTGTATTTCTTCGCCCGTCAGCCCGGCAAAGTGTTCTCGCGCATGGACCTACTCAACGCCGTCTGGGGTTACAGCCATGAAGGCTACGAGCACACCGTCAACACTCACATCAACCGCCTGCGGGCAAAGATCGAGGCCGATCCGGCGCAACCGGCGCGCATCCTCACCGTGTGGGGACGCGGCTACAAATTCGCGGCCAGGGAGGAGCAGCCGTGAGACTGACCCTGACTCAACGCCTGTCTCTGGTGTTCGCCGTGTTGCTGCTCGTGTGCTGCGGCACGTCGGCCTGGTTGCAGGTGCGGTCCAACCAGATGCATGAGCTGGAAGTGGTGCAAGGGTTGTCGCGGGATCTGGCCCGGCACATCGCCCATGACACCGTGCTGATGGACACCAAAGGCCTGATGCCCGACGCCGTGCGCGACCTGTTCAGTCAACTGATGCTGGTAAATCCCAGTGTCGAGGTCTATCTGCTCGACACCGAGGGCCGGATTGTCGGCAGTGCTGCGCCCGAGGGTCGGATACACCGGGAGCGGGTCGATCTGGCGCCGATCCAGCGCCTGCTCAAGGGCGATGCCCTGCCGATTCTCGGCGACGATCCGCGCAGCATTGATGGCCGCAAAGTGTTCAGCGCCGCGCCATTACAGGTCAACGGCAAATCGGTGGGCTATCTCTATGTGGTGCTGCTCAGCGAAGAGCACGACCGCTTCGCCGAACGCGGCGCCACCAGCGCCGCCCTGAATACCGCGCTGTTGTCCATCGGGCTGGTGGCGTTGCTGTGCCTGATTGCCGGTCTCACGGCATTCGCCCTCATCACCCGACCTTTGCGCCGTTTGACCGAAACTGTCAGCCGCTTCGACATTGATGGCACTCCGGTAACGCCGCCGGCATCCGTCCCGGTGGAACAAGCCGCCAGCCACGATGAAATTGCCATACTCGATGCCGCCTTCCGGCAGATGCAAGCTCGCCTCGGTGAGCAATGGCGTTCATTGACCCGCCAGGATCAGGAACGCCGCGAACTGGTGGCTAACATCTCCCACGACCTGCGCACGCCTCTGGCCTCGCTGCACGGTTACCTGGAAACCTTGTCGCTCAAGGACGCCACGTTGTCCCCCACCGATCGCCGCCGTTACCTGGGCATCGCACTGGATCAAAGCCGCAAGGTGGGTGGACTGGCGCAATCGCTACTGGAACTTGTGCGCCTGGAACATGGTTTCGTGCAACCGGTGCTGGAACGTTTTTCGCTGACCGATCTGGTGCAGGACATTTTCCAGAAATTCGAACTGACGGCCGAGGCGCGTCACGTCGAACTCAAGGCCACCTTTGCACCCAATGTTTCAGCGGCCTGCGCCGACCTTGGGTTGATCGAGCGGGTGCTCACCAACCTGTTCGACAACGCCCTGCGCCACACCCCGCAAGGGGGAGAAATCGAGCTCAGCCTGCGCCGTCAAGGACCTTTTATTGAAGTCACCGTCAGCGACACCGGCCCCGGCATCACTGCCGAACTGCGCGAAGGTCTGTTCCTGCGCCCGTTCAACATTGGCGGCGCACGGCGTGACGGTGGACTGGGGTTGCGGATCGTGCACCGGATCCTGCAATTGCACGGCCGCGAGATCCAGCTGATTGACGTTCCCGGCCGCGGCGCGACCTTCCGCTTTTCGTTGCCGGTGGACCAGCAAACGGCTGAGCAATTGGCGGTTCGGTCGATGAATCTGAATACGCTGGGGAAATAGTCGACTGCCTTGGCCACCCGGTTAAAAAAGCCGCTGTGCCAAAAATGATGACCCGCCGCCTGTTCATCCGTGACAACGCCGCCTCGGTCCAATAGATTAGGCGGCCTGAAAAGGCCCTGTGCTTTCTCGCCTCAACCCAAGTTAAAAGAAGTAGTGAAATTTCAATGTCCGATTCCAATACCGCTGAATCCGTAGTCACCTTGTCGTCCAAAGCGGAATACGAAAACTCCATCAATCTTTCACAGCACGTGCCCCAGGCCAAGACCATCAGCGAGATGGTCCTGGACGCTTTCCAGTCCACCCGGGAAAGCGACCAGATCCGCGAGCTGCGCGCCGCGATTCGCCAGGCTCACGACAGCTTCGACGACGATAAAGCCTACGATTTGATGGGCGAACTCAAGCAGCTCAAGGACGCCGAGGCTGCCGACATCGCAGCCCTGGAAGACTTGAGCAGCAAATTCCCGATCAGCCGGATTCTCTCCAGTTTCAAGGACGACCCGGCATTTCAGGAATTGGTCTATGGCCTCGCACTGAAAGTGCTGAACCAGACCCACCAGGCCATCAGCAACCCGAGTAGTGGCAAAAGCAAGGCTGCTCGCGCCAAGAAAGATGTCGAAGTGTTCACCATCAGCAAAGACGGGATCAGCGTGACGCTGCCGCTGCGCACCCCGCGTTCGCGACTGAACGTTGACCGTGAAGCGCTGGAGTTCCTGGGTTTCACCTTCGTCGGTGAAGGCGAAGAAGCGGAACTGGAAAGCGAGACGTTCCTGGACAATGCCGGGGCCGAACAAGCGGTTAACCGCAAGAACATCATCACCGCGCTTCAGCAGCAAACCGCGTTCGATGGCTACAGCATCGCCGCGCAGTAACACACGCCATCGATGACTGAAAAGCCCGCACTGAGATTCAGCGCGGGCCTTTCTATTGCCTGCTGGTTCATCGTTAGAGCGTTGATGGCCGTATCGCCACGATCATGTCAACTTCAATGGCTGCGTCTTTCGGCAGTTGATAAACGCCGATCGTGGTTCGTGTATGTTTACCGGCATCGCCCAGTACATGACTGAAAACGTCCGACGCACCGTTGGCCACTTCGCTCAAATCGACAAAATCCGCGGTGGACTTTATGTATACCGTGACGCGCAATAGCGACTTGATTTTGTCCAGCGAACCGATGGAATCAACAATCAATGCCAGACCGCGCAACGCACTGATGCTGGCAGCGCTCTGTGCATCTGCCAGCGTCAGATCCAGGCCTACCCTGCCCGGATACTGAATTTCACCATTCATCCGCGGCACCAGACCGCTGATATAAAGCTGATCGTGATGCCGCACCAACAGCGCGTAATGCCCGCCGGCCGTATTCTCACCGTAGATGTCGTAACCGAGCTCTTTTGCCAGCGCGATGAATCGTTCATCACAGGTCATGTGTTCAGTCATCTCTCCCCCTCGATCAAAAATTGGATCCATTTTTTTGACAGATTAGCCCAAAGATCTCGATTCGGGGGCCGGCCTATGAAAATCAGCTTGGATCAAATTGATGTCCCTTAGATTCGAAAACGATTGAACTGACGAGCGAACACCTGAATGCCCCGCCCTCGAAAGAAGTGCGGGGCTTTTTTTGTTCACGCGCGGTTGCTACCCGGTGCGTCGAGCACCTTTACCACGTCATCGATGATCGCTTTGCTCATATCCTGCAAAAAATGCGACGCCCAGGCATGGCGGTCTGCATCGCGAACCATGGCGGCGTCTGATGCAAGGTGTTTGGCGACGTGGAGCAGATCAGAGGCGTGGGAGAGGGCTTGAATCACCGGGACGCCGGCGTTTATGCGGAATAGTGGTTTGTTAGCGTGATAGGAAAAGGGGGTGAGGCCAATGGTTGTTAGGTCTTGGGGATTGGTCATTGGGCACCTCCTGTGATTGGACGGAGGTGGGTTATTACCTTTGGATCTGAGGTGCAAGTTTCGAACGTATCGATTGCGTACATTTTGGGAACTCCTTTTAGTAGCGATTTTGCGACCGGATTCACTAACCCGGTCACAGAGCGGAAAGCAACGGTTTGAAGGGCTTAAAGCACTAACATTCCGCAATACCTGTAAGCCGATGGTAGTGAGAAACGTCCGTCTTGATCAGAGCAAGTTTGTATAGAATCGAACGAACTTTATTGCCGGAGAGACCAGTAAAATTCAGATTCAACGCGCAGTCATCGCCACCATCGAGTTCCAGCCTGGCGTGCCGCTGGTCCAGCAGATCGTCGATCAGTTGTCGGTGGCGATCAGCCAGGGCGGGCTGTCTCACGAGACCAAACTACCGTCAATCCGCGAACTCTCCGAGTTGATGAACGTGGGCAAATCCACGGTGGTGGATGCTCTGGACCGCTTGCGGGCCAAGGGTTTGGTGGTTTCACGCCAGGGCTCGGGGCATTACGTGCACCGTTCCAGCACCCCGATCAAGACCGATGCCGGCCCGGACCTGCAACCTCAAGACACGCTCAGCGTGGTCCGCCGCGCGGTGCTGCTGGACAATGGCGCGCTGCGCCCTGGGGCCGGTTTCCTGCCGTCCTCGTGGCTGCCGGCTGAAGAGTTGCTTAAAGCCGTGCGTGGCACGTTGCGCGCAACCTCCCTTCGCATGGGCGAATACGGCGTCGCCGGCGGTTACCTGCCGCTGCGCGAGGCGTTGCGGGTCAAGCTGTCGGCCTTGGGCATCGAAGTGCCGGTGGACCAGATCATCACCACGGCCAACACCGTGCAGGCCATCGACATGCTGATGCGCTTGCTGGTCAAGCCCGGCGACACGGTGCTGCTCGACGATCCGTGTTACTTCACCATGCACACCAATCTGGCCTTGCATGGTGTCAGGGTCATCACCATCCCCCGCGGGAGTGACGGCATGGACCTTGAGGCCTTCGAGCGACTGCTGATTGCCCATCGTCCCGTGCTCTACATGACCAACAATACCTTGCACAACCCGACCGGGCATTCGTTCTCACCGGCGCAGGTTTATCGCTTGCTGGAGTTGAGCCACCGCTATGGTTTCCACATCATCGAAGACGATTTGTATTGCGACTTGCAGCAACGAAGCACGCAGCGTCTGGCAGCGGGCGGGCTGGACAATGTCAGTTACGTATCCGGTTTCTCCAAAACCCTGACGGCTAACAGCCGTGTCAGCTACGCGGTACTGTCACCGCAACTGGCTGCGCGGCTGGTTGCGCTCAAAATGGCCTGCGGTGGCATGACGTCGGAACTGGCGGAGCAGATTATCTGCACGATGCTCAGTGATGGCAGCTATGCCAAACATACCCGGCGCACGGTAGATCGGCTTTACGAGTCGAGCAGTCGGGTGACGAGTTGGCTGGAGGAGGCAGGTTGCTCGGTGTCTTCGCTGCCGGGGGAAGGGTTGTTTATCTGGACGCGTCTGCCCGAAGGGCTGCATGCCGAAACACTGGCAAGGAAAGGCCTGGAAATCGACCTTGTACTGGCGCCCGGCACCCTGCTCAGCAAAGCGCCGAGCGCTAGCCACTTCCTGCGTTTCAACGTGGCGCATAGCGATAACACCCAGGTGCGGGAACGGTTTTTTCGGTTGCTTGATAGCTGAGCATTCTTGATACACCGCGGTGAGGCCTTCGCGAGCAAGCCCGCTCCCACATTTGATCGGCGTTGCCAGCACTTTTGTGACCGGCGCCAAACTAATGTGGGAGCGGGCTTGCTCGCGAAAGCGGCGACACGGTCCACCAGACAATCCCCAACAAAAAGCCCCGCACTTCTCTCGAAGGCGGGGCTTTTCTTTTCGGCATCGAAACCTTAAGGCGCGTACGTCAGCAACAGCTCACTCGGCACTTTAAAGTCCAGCGACATCATCACGCTCAACGCGGTAATGGTGAAGATCGAGAACACGAACAGCTTGCGTGCCCAGACCGTGTCATCCACTGCCTTGTAACCGGTCCAGGCCATGTACAACCAGTACATGCCCATGGCCGCGGCGACGGCGAGGTAGCTCATGCCGGCGTAGCCGCTGAAGGTCAGCATCAAGGTCGCCACGAGGAACGCCAGGATGTAGAGCAGGATGTGCTTCTTCGCCACTTGAATCCCGCGCTTCACCGGCAACACCGGAATCGATGCGGCCAGGTAATCGTTGAAGCGGAAGATCGCGATGGCGTAGGAATGCGGCATCTGCCACAGGCTGAACATCACCAGCAACGTCAGTGCGGCCATGTCGAAGCTGTTCGTCACCGCGACGTAGCCAATCACCGGCGGCATGGCGCCCGACAGACTGCCCACCAGCGTGCCGTGAACCGACTTGCGCTTGAGGTACAGGCTGTAGAAGCCGACGTAGATGACAAAGCCAATCACCGCGAACAAAGCGGCCAATGGGTTGGCCACTTTGTACAACAGTGCAACGCCGAAAACACCCAGGACGGTCGCAAACGCCAGGGCCAGTTTCAGGGAGATCAAGCCCTGGACCAGCGCCCGGTTTTTGGTGCGTTCCATCTTCAGGTCGATGTCGCGGTCGATGCAGTTGTTGAACACGCAACCGGAAGCCACCACCAGCGACGTGCCGATCATGGCGGCCAGGAAAATGGCCAGATCGACATGCCCTTTCGAGGCCAGGAAAAATCCGCCCGCCACAGAAAGCACGTTACCGAAAATGATCCCCGGTTTGGTGATTTGGATAAAGTGCTTAAAGGACATCCGGACTTTCCTCAGTGCGCCATCATGTTGGTGTGGATGCTGTACATGATCCACAGCGACAGGCCTACCAACAGAACGATTACCAGTGCAGCGAAGACAAACGCGATCACGTTGTTACGCTGGGCAGCGGAGCGGTCCAGGTGGAGGAAGTACACCAGGTGCACGAGCACCTGGATCACTGCGAAGGCCAGTACGATCCACAGGGTCAGGGCTTTCGGCAGCGATGGGTACATCACCAGGCCGAAAGGAATGACCGTCAGGATCACCGACAGAATGAAACCGATAGCGTAAGACTTGACGCTGCCGTGGCTGGCGTCGTGGCTATCGTGGGAATGAGCGTTAGCCATTTACATAGTCCCCATCAGATAAACAACGGTGAATACGCAGATCCACACCACGTCCAGGAAGTGCCAGAACAGGCTCAGGCAGCTCAGACGGGTCTTGTTGGTCGCCGTCAGGCCGTTTTTCTGCACCTGATACATCATGATCGCCATCCAGATCAGACCGCTGGTCACGTGCAGACCGTGGGTGCCGACCAGGGTGAAGAACCCGGACAGGAAGCCGCTGCGGCTCGGGCCGAAGCCTTCGGAGATCAGCATGTGGAACTCGTTGATCTCCATGCCGATGAAGCCGGCACCGAACAGGAAGGTCATGCCCAGCCAGCCCAGGACCTGGTTCTTCTTGCCCTTGAACAACGCCAGCATGGCGAAGCCGTAGGTGATCGAACTGAACAGCAGCAGAGCGGTTTCGCCCAGTACGTACGGCAGTTCGAAGATGTCGTGGCCCGACGGGCCACCCGCTACGTTGTTAACCAGTACCGCGTACGCCGCGAAGATCGACGCAAACAAAATGCAGTCGGTCATCAGGTAGAGCCAGAAACCGAATACGGTCATCTCGCCCGAGTCGTGGTGATGGTCGTCGTGCCCATGGTCCGTGCCATGGGCGTGTCCAGCAGTGGTCACTAAGTTCGACATGGTTTAAGCCTGTTCCAACGAGGTTTCAACACGGGTGGCAGTGGCTGGAACTTTCCCGGCCGCTACCAGACGCTTGTGCTGCTCGGCTTCGATGCGCTCGATCACGTCGACCGGCACCATATAGCCCTGATCATCGCGGGCAGCGTGGATCACGAAGTAGCCCACGGTGCCAACCAGGCCAACGATGGCCAACCACCAGATGTGCCAGATCATCGCGAAACCGAACACGGTCAACAGAGCACCCATGACCACACCGGTCGCGGTGTTGTTTGGCATGTGGATCGGTTCGTAACGGGCCGGAGCCTTGTACGCGGTACCGTTTTCCTTGGCTTCGGTGAACGGATCGATGGTGTCCGCTTTTGGCAGCACGGCAAAGTTGTAGAACGGTGGTGGCGACGAGGTCGACCATTCCAGCGTGTGCGCATTCCACGGGTCACCGTGATCGCACATGTTTTCCGGCTTGTTGCGATCACGCACGCTGACGTACAGCTGAATCAGCTGGCAGGCGATACCGGCCGCGATCATCACCGCACCGAACATGGCGACGTACAGGTACGGCACCCACTCAGGGTTGGTGGTGGCGTTCAGACGACGGGTCATGCCCATGAAGCCCAGTGCATAGAGCGGCATGAACGCGACGAAGAAGCCCGAGATCCAGAACCAGAACGCTGCCTTGCCCCAACCTTCGTGCAGCTTGAAGCCGAACGCTTTCGGGAAGTAGAAGCCGAAGCCTGCGATGTAGCCGAATACCGCGCCGCCGATGATCACGTTGTGGAAGTGAGCGATCACGAACAGGCTGTTGTGCAGGACGAAGTCCGCACCCGGAATGGCCAGCAGTACGCCGGTCATGCCGCCGATGGCGAAGGTCACCATGAAGCCCAGGGTCCACAGAACCTGGCTGGTGAAACGCAGACGCCCTTGGTAAATGGTGAACAGCCAGTTGAATAGCTTCACCCCCGTCGGGATCGAAATCAGCATCGTCGCCAGACCGAAGAAGGCGTTGACGCTGGCACCCGAACCCATGGTGAAGAAGTGGTGCAGCCAGACCATGAAGCCCAGGATCGAGATCGCGCCCGATGCGTAGACCATCGAGTGGTGGCCGAACAGACGCTTGCCGGTGAAGGTCGAGATGACTTCGGAGAAGATCCCGAACGCCGGCAGAATCAGGATGTAAACCTCGGGGTGACCCCAGGCCCAGAACAGGTTGACGTACATCATCGGATTGCCACCAAGTTCATTGGTGAAAATGTGGAAATCCATGTAACGGTCAAGCGTCAGCAGTGCCAGGGTAGCGGTCAGGATCGGGAACGAGGCCACGATCAGGACGTTGGCCCAGGTGCAGGTCCAGGTGAAGATCGGCATGTCCATCAGCTTCATGCCCGGGGTACGCATTTTCAGCACGGTGGCCAGGAAGTTGACCCCCGTCAGCGTCGTACCCAACCCGGATAGCTGTAGTGCCCAGATGTAGTAATCCATCCCCACGCCCGGGCTGTATTGCAGGCCCGACAGCGGTGGATAGGCAACCCAACCGGTCTTGGCGAATTCGCCGACGCCCAGGGACAAGTTGATCAGCACCACGCCAGACACCAGCAGCCAGAAGCTCAGGGAGTTCAGGAACGGGAAGGCAACGTCACGCGCGCCGATCTGCAGCGGCACTGCAAGGTTCATCAGGCCGGTGAAGAATGGCATCGCCATGAAGATGATCATGATCACACCGTGAGCGGTGAAGATCTGGTCATAGTGTTCAGGCGGCAGGTAGCCAGGCGAACCCTCGGTGGCCATGGCCAACTGGGTACGCATCATCATGGCGTCGGCAAAACCGCGCAGCAGCATGACCATGGCAACGATGATGTACATCACGCCGATTTTCTTGTGGTCGACCGAGGTCAGCCACTCGGACCACAGATAGGTCCACTTCTTGAAATAGGTGATTGCAGCGAACAGCGCCAGACCACCGAGCGCGATCATGGCGATGGTTATCATCACGATCGGTTCGTGGAACGGGACCGCTTCCCAACTTAATTTACCAAACATCGTTTACTCCTCTGCCCCGGCAGCTGAATGCGAACTCATGTCCATCCCTTCCATGGCGGCCATTTCGTGCTCTTTCTTCTCGTGGTGCATCGGCTTGCCCGGATTCATGCCTTCGTACTTGTCGACGATGATCTGGAACAGGTTCGGCGTGACCGAGGAGTAGAGCTCGACTGGGTTGTTCTGGCTTGGCTTGGAAAGGGCTTCGTATTCAGCTTTTTCAAGCTGTTTAGGTGCCTTTTTGACTTCGCTGACCCAGGCGTCGAAATCTTCCTGAGAGGTGGCGATAGCTTTGAATTTCATGCCGGTGAAACCAGCGCCGCTGTAGTTGGCGGAGATACCGTCCATTTCAGCGTTCTGGTTGGCGATCAGGTGCAGTTTGGTCTGCATGCCGGCCATCGCGTAGATCTGGCCGCCCAGGGCCGGGATGAAGAACGAGTTCATCACGGAGTCCGAAGTCACCTTGAAGTTGATCGGTGTGTGCGCCGGGAACACGATCTTGTTGACGGTAGCGATGCCTTGTTCCGGGTAGATGAACATCCACTTCCAGTCCAGGGCGACTACTTCAATGGTGATCGGCTTGACGTCGGATTCCAGCGGCTTGTAAGGATCCAGCGCGTGGGTCGACTTGTAGGTGACATAACCCAGGGCAATGATGATCAGCACTGGAACAGCCCACACCGCGATTTCGATCTTGGTGGAGTGCGACCATTTCGGCGTGTAGACAGCGTCGGTGTTGGACGCGCGGTATTTCCAGGCGAACAGGAAGGTCATGACGATGACCGGAACCACGACCAACAGCATCAGCAGCGTTGCGGTGATGATCAGGTTTCGCTCGTCCAGGCCGACCTGGCCCTTGGGATCGAGCAAGGTCATGTTGCAGCCTGACAGCAACAACGTGCCGATCAGCGGCAATAAGCCTAGTAGTCTGGGGTACCTGTTTTTACTCATCTCACGACCTCTAAAGCAGCTTGCGCAATGCAGTTGGGTTTTGATCGCCAACACTTCACCCTGCCAAGGGTTGGCATTTTTCTTGGATTGAATAAGTGGCTGCCCGTCGCGCGTCAGACGCTGTTCGACAAATCCTGGGCTAGCGTTGCGTTCTTATTCGAATTCGTGGTCAAAGGCCTTGTTACAGACCAATTCCATTTGGTGCGGATAATTGGAAGGCACCGACACCTGGGAGTCGCATGAAGCCATTCGGCCTCTCGACGCCCTATTCCTGCTCAGGGATGAGCAGTGCCGGGATTTCAGTGCGGGCGATTGTAGATATGTAACGTTTTATAAACCATGTCTCATCCCGAAATAATTTTTATCCATTCCAGCAACAATCATTAACGGTATTTGCAAAAGTGCGCCATGGTATCGAAATTAATTCTCAACAAAAACACCAAAAATTGTAGGTCTACCTCAGGTAGTTCAGACAGTATCGAAGGCGCTGCGCCCTCCTTCGACCCTGCCAAAGCCCCCATGTGACAAGGGCTTCGGCAATTCGCCAGGGCCTGTTAAAACTGCCTGTTCCGGATTGTTGGGGCTGAAGTCGCCAGACGCTAAAGAAGGGCAATTTTGTTGCGTAGCCGTGTACCAATTCGGCGCCTTGAAATGCCTTGCGACACTCCCGCTGTGACAACATGTCGCACACGTGCCGCACCCATACTTGTCACGCATCAAGGTCATTTTACCTGCGCCCTGAAATGCAAAACGCCCCGGCCCCCTCAACGAGGGCCGGGGCGTTTTTTTGTATGACGTAGCGATACGGCGGATGACTTCAGCGCAGCGCTTTGCGGTTACGTGAAGTGAGCAGCGGCACCAGCACCACGACCAGCACAAAGGCTAGCAGCGCCCACTGTGCAAGCGACAGACCGAGGATCGGCGGGTACGGCGTGGAGCAGAAGCCGTCGACCTGGAAGCCCAGCGGGAAGATCTTCGCCAGTGGCAAACCGTCGACAATCGGCTGCAGCACATCGATGCCGCAGCTGACCGCCGGATAGAACTGGGTATAGACGTGATGCCCGGCCACCCCGACGCCTGCCAGGGCGCAGATCACCACCAGGGTTTCAAATACCGTGATGCTGCGGCGGGTGCGCATGGCCGCGCCGATGAACGCGAAGAGCGCGATCAGCAGCAACGCATAACGTTGCAGTATGCACAGCGGGCATGGCGCCTCGCCCAGAACAATTTGCATGTACAGCGCGCCACCGATCAGCGCCAGGCAGATGATGCCCAGCAACACCAGATAGCGCCGTTCACGGCCCAATCGCATCGTTTCCTCGCTCATTGCGTTTCCCTTCTAAATATCGATTGCCCAGAAGTCTACACGCTGGCCCTGACCTTTGAGAGTCCGGCGCGCACAGCGGGGTATCGGGGAATAGACGACAAGCCGGTTAAGAAGGGATTAACTTTCAAGCGTTTCTCAGGAATCGGAACCGCGCAGAGGCTTTCACGAGAAAGCCCCTGCAAGCGATTGATCAGTCGCCGTAAATATCGGATTTGAAGTACTTCTCTGAAATCTTCTGGTATTCGCCACTGGAGCGAATGCCATCGATGGCCGTGTTCAGCTCGGAGACCAACTCAGTGTTGCCCTTGCGCACCGCAATCCCGGCGCCCTCGCCCACGTATTTCGGATCCTTGAGCTCCGGTCCGACAAAGGCATAACCCTTGCCACGAGGCATCGTCAGGAAGTCATTCAGCGGGATGGTGTCAGCAAAAATGGCATCGAGGCGACCGGCAGCCAGATCCATGTAGATCTCTTCGTTGTTGCCGTAACGCTTGACGTTGATACCCTTCGGTTCGAAAACCTCAGAGGCGTAACGGTCAGTGGTGGTTGCGCGTTGCACGCCAACCGTCTTGCCCTTGAGGCTGGCGTACTGGTCATCCACGACCGCTCCGTCCTTCATCACCAGACGCGATGAGGTGAAGTAGTACTTGTGGGTGAAATCCACCGACTTCTTGCGGTCTTCGTTGATGGTCATGGACGACAGCGCCATGTCGATTTTCTTCACTTTAAGCGAAGGAATCAGACCGTCGAACTCACCTTCGACCCAGACGCACTTGACCTTCATCTGCGCGCACAGGGCATTGCCGATGTCGTAGTCGAAACCGACAATCTCGCCTTTATCGGTTTTGGACGCGAACGGCGGATAAGCCGCTTCGATGCCGATGCGCAGGGTTTTATCGGCGGCGAACAGGCTGCTGCACGCCAACAGGCTCAGAGCCAGACCGGTGATGAGGGGGAATTTCTTCATGTTCGTTCTCTCGCGGGTTGTTGTTGGTTTGGCAAGACAGAAGAAAGAGCAGAAACGGGGAAGCGCTTTTTTGTACTTATAATTCCATACTGGACTTTTATGTATTAGACGTCAATCGGGGCCCTTAAAGATGTGGCCGCCGATGGTCGGGAGGTGAATCAGTGGGAAATTGGGTGATGCGGATGGCCTCTTCGCGAGCAAGCCCGCTCCCACATTGGTTCTGAGTCGAACACAAAACTAGTGTTTGATGGAGATCTAATGTGGGAGCGGGCTTGCTCGCGAAGGCGGACTGACAGTCAATGAAGAACTAACTGGCTGTCTACTGCTTCCAGCGATCCGCCGCCGCATGATCACTGTCACGCCCTTCAACCCAACGCGACCCGTCACGGGTGTTTTCTTTCTTCCAGAACGGTGCGCGGGTTTTCAGGTAGTCCATGACAAAGGCGCAGGCATCGAACGCGGCCTGGCGATGGGCGCTGGCGGCGCCGACGAAGACGATCGGTTCACCCGGTTCCAGGGTACCGATGCGATGCAGCACTTCAAGTTTGAGCAGCGGCCAGCGTTGCTCGGCCTCTGTGGCGATCTTGGCGAGGGCTTTTTCGGTCATGCCCGGGTAGTGCTCAAGGAACATCCCGGCGACGTCGAGTCCGTCATTGAAGTCGCGAACATAGCCGACAAAACTCACCACCGCACCAACGCCCACATTGGCGGCATGCATGGCGTTGACTTCAGCACCCGGATCGAACGCCGTGGATTGCACGCGAATCGCCATGGCTCAGCCTCCGGTCACGGTCGGGAAAAATGCCACTTCATCGCCATCGCTCACCGGCTCATAGAGCTGGCACAGGTCTTCGTTGCGGGCGCACATCAAGTTTTGCTCGCTCAACACTTCGGCACCGTCACGCTGGGCCAGGAGCGCGCGCACATCGTCGACTGTGGCGAAGTCACCTTCAACCTTCATCGAGTCCACGCCTATCGCTTCACGGTAACGGGCAAAAAACTTCACGGTGAGGTTCATGGCTGGTCCGCCTGGAAATGGCCGCTCTTGCCGCCGAGTTTCTCCAGCAGGCGCACGCTTTCAATAGTCATGCCGCGATCCACGGCTTTGCACATGTCGTAGATAGTCAGCGCCGCGACGCTGGCGGCGGTCAGGGCTTCCATTTCTACGCCGGTCTGCCCGGACAATTTGCAGCGCGCGACGATGCGCACGGTGTCGTCACCTTCGGCATTGAGTTCGACCTTGACGCCGGTGAGCAGCAGCGGATGGCACAGAGGGATCAGATCGCTGGTTTTCTTCGCGGCCTGAATGCCGGCGATACGCGCCACGGCGAACACATCACCCTTGGGGTGACCGCCGCTGACGATCATCTGCAGGGTTTCGGGCAGCATGCGCACCAGCGCTTGGGCCGTTGCTTCACGGAACGTCACGGCTTTTTCAGTGACGTCGACCATATTGGCGCGACCTTGGGAATCGAGATGAGTCAGCACAGGGATACTCCTGATCAGGAGCACCGATTGTAAACCTGTGGGTCAAAATTCCGCACGTTTGATTGCATGATTGCCACGATCCAATGTGGGAGCGGGCTTGCTCGCGAATGCGGTGTGTCAGTCGACATAGATACTGACTGTCACACCGCATTCGCGAGCAAGCCCGCTCCCACATTTAATTTGTGTCGGGCATAAAAAACCGGGCGACCTTGGAGGCCGCCCGGTTTTGGTGAGGGTTTACAAATGCGATTCGGCGTATTCGGCCAGAATCGAACGTGGCACCCCTTGCAGGGTGATGTGCACACCGTTGGGGAAATCCTTGAAGCGTTCTGTCAGGTACGTCAGCCCGGAACTGGTCGCGGACAGGTAAGGGGTGTCGATCTGCGCCAGGTTACCCAGGCACACTACTTTGGAACCGGCGCCGGCACGGGTGATGATGGTTTTCATCTGGTGCGGCGTGAGGTTCTGGCATTCATCGATCAGGATCAGACTCTGCTGGAAGCTGCGGCCTCGAATGTAGTTGAGGGATTTGAACTGCAACGGCACTTTGCTGAGGATGTAATCGACACTGCCATGGGTGTTTTCGTCATCCATGTGCAAGGCTTCGAGGTTGTCGGTGATGGCGCCCAGCCAAGGCTCCATTTTTTCCGCTTCAGTGCCGGGCAGGAAACCGATCTCCTGGTCCAGACCCTGCACGCTACGGGTCGCGATGATCCGGCGATAGCGTTTGCTGACCATGGTCTGCTCGATCGCCGCCGCCAGTGCGAGGATGGTTTTACCGGAACCTGCTGCCCCGGTCAGGTTGACCAGGTGGATATCCGGGTCGAGCAAGGCGTACAGCGCCAGGCTTTGATAGATGTCACGCGGTTTCAGGCCCCAGGCTTCCTGGTGCAACAGGGGTTCCTGATGCAGGTCGAGAATCAGCAGCTTGTCTTCCTCGATCTCCTTGATCCAGCCGACAAAACCCTGTTCGTCGATGATGAACTCGTTGATGTGCACCGCCGGCAGGTTGTCGATCAACTGCACTTGGTGCCAGGTGCGGCCATGATCCTGACGGGTGTCGACATTCCTCACACGGTCCCAGAAGGAGCCGGTCATGTTGTGATAACCGTTGGGCAGCAGCGACACGTCGTCGACCAGTTGGTCGGTGCTGTAGTCCTCGGCCGCGATCCCGCAAGCCCGGGCCTTGAGGCGCATGTTGATGTCTTTGGTGACCAGCACCACAGGCAGCTTTGGTTCGCGCGCGTGCAGGTCGATCAACTGGTTGATGATGATGTTGTCGTTCAGGTGCTCGGGCAGAATGATGTTCGGTTCGGCACGTTTGCTCATCAAAATTGACAGCAAACCCTTGGGCCCACTCTTGCCGCGCTGGATCGGCACACCGAGTTCGACATCTTCGGGGCTGGCATCGCCCAAGGTCTTGTCGATCAGGCGAATCGCCTGACGGCATTCTGCAGCCACGCTGTGATGCCCGCTCTTGAGCTTGTCGAGCTCCTCAAGCACGGTCATCGGGATGGCGACGTGGTGTTCTTCGAAGTTAAGCAGGGCGTTTGGATCGTGAATCAATACGTTGGTATCGAGTACATAAAGGATTGGCTGGTTGGAGGAAGAACTACGTCCGTGATCATCCATACTCGGTCACCTTTGTGGGAGCCAGTCGACGCAATACCGTGACAGTGCTGCGCCTCGAAGTGGCCACCGAATTCACCTGCGAGGATTCAAGTGAACTGCATCCATAGCTGGGTCTTGGAAGACGCCACCTGTGTTGCAGGTTTCGGCGGTCTGTCTTCGTAATACTCCAAAACCTGTGACAGAAAAAAGTACTTTGACGTTTTTTTGAAGTTTATTTTTCAGAGTGACCAATAGCACTAGGCGGATTGCCATCACCCCGTTAAAGTCGGAAGTCCGCCTGCACCGAATTCTCGCCCAAAATCATCCCTCCCCCAATGTTTACGGCCTTTCGCCGTTTTCAGCGAAACGCGTCCTGACAGTCTTCCCAGCCGATTCCGCTTTGCGCCGTTTGCGTGATGAGCCAGGGCATCGCCGTTTTCAGCGCATCCTGCTTCACGTTGAAGTTGATCACCCCGTGGCGCCACAACAGCATCAGACTCAACACCCGTTGCGCACTCTGATTGGCTTTTAGCTTGCCCGCACCATCCTGGGCATCGATATCCCACAGCGCCACCTGCAAGCCCTGGGATTTGAAGAATCCTTCAGCGTCAGACCGACGTTGACCATCGGGCGGCCGAAACAATGGCACGTAGTTTTCGGGCAGTTTGCTTTTGACCAGTTCGACGCTGCGTCGCACCGAGTCCTGCCAGTCCTGCCAGTGGCTGTGGGAGCGAAATTCCCAGCCTTGTGCGCCAATGCACTGCTTCGAGTACGTCGCTTGCAGGCTGGCTACCGAACGATCGGCCAGACGGGCCTGGATGTCCTTGCCGAGGACGAAGAACGTGCCGTTCATGTTCGACTTGCGCAGGTATTCCGTGGCCCAGGCGGTGTTATCCGGCGCAGTATTGGCGGCGCTGTCGAAGGTCAGCAAAAACAGCCGGTCATGCATCTGATCGCCGTTGCGCTCATAGTCGCCAAAACGATCGACTTCGCTGCTGGTTTGCGGAAACAGCGCTGCCTTGCGCAATTGCTCGTCCAGGTACTGGGCGTGGAACAGCCGGCTCGGCTCGGCCCACTTTATGTAGTAGCTCTCATCGCTGACCTGAAACTTGGCGGCTTGCTGGCGCAGGGTGTCCATGTCCTCGACCAGGAAACAGAAGGAGGCATCCTGATCGCAGCTCTGCTGGGCGTAGTTGTAGTTGGTCAGCAGCCGCTGCCACATGCGCTGGCGCAGGTTGTTGATCGACTCCAGATTGACCGTGCGCAACCCCAGGCGCTGGGCCAGGCTCACTTCATCCAGGGATTCGCTGGCCAACAGGACGCGAGAAAACATGAGGATCTCGGCCCGTGACGCCACATCAAACAGGGTCGGGCTGTTGAGCTGTTCAGGCCAGGTGCTGCGATCAAGCGTCGCCACATCGCCCGACGCCGCCATGGCACCGAAGCTCAACAGCCAGGCCGAGAATAGAAAAACGATACGCAATGGGATGTCTCCATAACAAAACCCGCGCGGCACTATATCGCGGGAAGATCAAAAGATCGCAGCCTCGCTTCGCTCGACAGCTCCTACAGATGTACGCGCACCGTAGGAGCTGTCGAGCGAAGCGAGGCTGCGATCTTGTTCCATGACACCACCGATCACCTATGACGCTCATCGCTGGAGTGAACACGGACAACCCCCTAGAATCGCCCCCACGATTAAAGGAGACGACTTCATGCTGATGGTGATTTCCCCCGCCAAGACCCTCGATTACGAAACACCGCCGGCGACCCAGCGCTTCACCCAGCCACAATATCTCGACCATTCCCAGGAGCTGATCCTGCAATTGCGCGAGCTGGCCCCTGCGCAGATCAGCGAGTTGATGCACGTCTCCGACAAGATCGGCGGGCTCAACGCCGCGCGTTTCGGCAGCTGGACGCCCGCGTTCACTCCGAAAAACGCCAAACAGGCACTGCTCGCCTTCAAGGGCGACGTCTACACCGGGTTGAATGCTCAAACCTTCAGCGAGGCCGATTTCGATTACGCCCAGCAGCACTTGCGCATGTTGTCCGGCCTGTACGGCCTGCTGCGCCCACTGGACCTGATGCAGCCGTATCGACTGGAGATGGGCACCAAACTGGCGAATGCCCGTGGCAAGGACTTGTATGCCTTCTGGGGCACACGGATCAGCGAATGGCTGAACGAAGCCCTGGCCGATCAAGGCGATGACGTGCTGCTGAACCTGGCCTCCAACGAGTACTTCTCGGCGGTCAAACGCAACGTCCTGAACGCGCGCATCATCAATACCGAATTCAAGGATTTGAAGAACGGCCAGTACAAGATCATCAGCTTCTACGCGAAAAAGGCCCGCGGCATGATGAGTCGCTTCGTCATTGAAGAGCGTATCAACGACCCGCAAGCCCTCAAGCAGT
Source organism: Pseudomonas sp. ACM7 (assembly GCF_004136015.1). Lineage (NCBI taxonomy): Bacteria > Pseudomonadati > Pseudomonadota > Gammaproteobacteria > Pseudomonadales > Pseudomonadaceae > Pseudomonas > Pseudomonas sp. ACM7. The sequence goes on from NZ_CP024866.1 coordinate 1,539,191, forward strand.
TCGACGTACAAGGTTATCGCTACAGCGCCGAGCAGTCTAAACCGGACAATCTGGTGTTCCTGCGCGATCACGGCCCCGAGTAAACACCTGGTTGGCGCACGCCTCATTAAGGGTCGTGCGCCACGTCCAATCGTCCAACAATTCCCCGCCTCATTCGTCATATTACTGACGCCAGAAATCAATCACTCGATTTCCTAACTTTAGTTTCACTCGACTTTGTTGAATTTTTTCAGTAGTGGCACTGAAATTTTTTATCGGTAGTGGCACATAACTATCTAATCCGACAATAACCCTATATATCAAGGGCGAAACAGGCGTTGCTATCAATATGAGAGCAGTGCCATCTTTTTCAATATTTCAAGAAATTTCAGAATTCGCGATGGGTGGACAGGAACTATGTCCAAATGCGTCGCTCATACCACCGGTAACCATTCTCTCTGAGCTTGTACGAGATAACTTACGCAGAGAAGAGATTCACGTAGCAAAGTTGTCACATTAACTTCCGCGAACGGGTCCCTGATTTGGGCAACACATGAAGGACAGGAGATAAACATCTTGAGTATCCCCTACGAGGCCAAGGCTGCGCCCCTATAAACGTGCTCACCTGAGCACCCAACCGCTTGATTTACGGGCTTACGCCTGGCATTGAGCGCGCAAGACCTTTGCACGAATGTCTTCTGATTAGAAGATCTGCTGCATAACAGGGCACGCCATAACAATAAAAGCCTAGTTGCGCACCTTTTGAGTGAACTTATTTAGACACTCGGAACTTATATGCCTGCACGCGGCATTGTGGCGCCTTTAAGGCGCACTTCCGAGTGCACTACCACCGCTGAACACCATTAACTCCGGCCATGTAATGGCTTGATAAACACAGAGGTAATTGCGATGCGCATCAGCATATTTGGTTTGGGTTACGTCGGCGCAGTATGTGCCGGTTGCCTGTCTGCACGGGGCCATGACGTCGTTGGCGTCGATGTTGCCAAAGACAAAATCGATATGATCAACGCCGGTAAATCGCCGATCGTTGAACCGGGTCTGGGCGAGCTTCTGCAGAAGGGTATCGAGACGGGCAAATTGCGCGGCACGACCAACTTCGCCGAGGCGATTCGTGACACCGACCTGTCGATGATCTGCGTCGGCACGCCGAGCAAGAAGAACGGCGACCTGGAACTGAACTACATCGAAGCCGTGTGCCGCGAGATCGGTTTTGTCCTGCGTGACAAGACCACCCGTCACACCATCGTGGTTCGCAGCACCGTACTGCCAGGCACTGTGGCAAACGTAGTGATCCCGATCCTCGAAGACTGCTCCGGCAAGAAAGCCGGCGTCGACTTCGGCGTTGCAGTGAACCCTGAGTTCCTGCGTGAAAGCACCGCGATCGCCGATTACGACCTGCCGCCAATGACCGTCATCGGCGAGTTCGACAAGGCTTCCGGCGACGTTCTGCAATCGCTGTACGAAGAACTCGACGCTCCGATCATCCGCAAGGACATCGCCGTGGCCGAGATGATCAAGTACACCTGCAACGTGTGGCACGCCACCAAGGTGACCTTCGCCAACGAGATCGGCAACATCGCCAAGGCTGTCGGCGTCGATGGTCGCGAAGTGATGGAAGTGGTCTGCCAGGACAAGACGCTGAACCTGTCCCAGTACTACATGCGCCCTGGTTTCGCGTTCGGCGGTTCCTGCCTGCCGAAGGACGTTCGCGCCCTGACCTACCGCGCCGGTTCCCTGGATGTGGAAGCACCGCTGCTCAACTCGCTGATGCGCAGTAACGAGTCCCAGGTGCAGAACGCCTTCGACATCGTCACCAGCCACGGCAAACGCAAAGTCGCCCTGCTGGGTCTGAGTTTCAAGGCCGGTACTGACGACCTGCGCGAAAGCCCACTGGTTGATCTGGCGGAAATGCTGATCGGCAAGGGCTACGACCTGAGCATCTACGACACCAACGTCGAATACGCCCGTGTCCACGGTGCGAACAAGGACTACATCGAGTCGAAGATCCCTCACGTCTCGTCCTTGCTCAACTCCAATTTCGACGACGTGATCAACAGCTCCGACGTGATCATCCTCGGCAACCGTGACGAGAAATTCCGCGCCCTGGCGCAGAACGCTCCACACGGCAAGCAAGTGATCGACCTGGTCGGTTTCATGTCCCAAGCCACCAGCGTGAGTGGCCGGACTGAAGGCATCTGCTGGTAATGCGGTCGTAGGAGCTGTCGAGTGAAACGAGGCTGCGATCTTTCCAGGTCCACTTGAGTTTCAAGCGAAAGATCAAAAGATCGCAGGCTTCGCCAGCTCCTACAGGATTTCTGGCGTCATCCAGACCGGATGTCGCCAGTTTTCGTAAGCCTGCCTTAACCCCATCGGGCCACCCCACAGGCTCGCCCGAGATAGAGACGGATGCAGATTATGCACAGGCTAAAGCACGGCCTACTTCAGGCCGCCGGTTGGCTGTTTTACTTAAGTATTTTGATGGGCATCGCCATGGCGTTGCCTGCGTCCACGTTCGACTCCGAGTCGAAGGACTTCATCTTCCTGATCGGTATCGTCGGTATCTGGCGCTACTCGATGGGTGCCACGCACTTTTTGCGCGGCATGCTGTTTCTGTACGTGGTCTACCCGCACCTGCGGCGCAAAGTGCGCAAGCTGGGTAAAGCGGCAGACCCGTCCCATGTGTTTCTGATGGTCACCAGTTTTCGTATCGACGCGCTGACCACCGCCCAGGTCTACGCCTCGGTGATTCGCGAAGCGATCGACTGCGGCCTGCCGACCACCATGGTCTGCTCCATCGTGGAAATGTCCGATGAGAAGCTGGTGAAAAGCCTTTGGGTGAAAATGAATCCACCGGCTCGCGTCAAGCTCGACTTCGTGCGCATTCCCGGCACCGGCAAGCGCGATGGCCTGGCTTACGGTTTCCGCGCCATCTCCCGCCACCTGCCGGACGACCGCGCAGTGGTTGCAGTGATCGATGGCGACACGGTGCTCGCCGAAGGCGTCGTGCTCAAGACCGTGCCGTGGTTCCAGCTGTTCGGCAATGTCGGCGGCCTGACCACCAACGAGTTCTGCGAAGTGCGCGGCGGCTACATCATGAGCGAGTGGCACAAACTGCGATTCGCCCAGCGCCACATCAATATGTGCTCGATGGCCCTGTCCAAGCGCGTGCTGACCATGACCGGGCGGATGTCGGTATTCCGCGCCACCGTGGTGACCAACCCGGACTTCATCGCCGACGTGGAAAGCGACTCGCTGCAACACTGGCGCCTGGGTCGCTTCAAGTTCCTCACCGGTGATGACAAGTCGAGCTGGTTCAGCTTGATGCGCCTGGGCTACGACACGTTCTACGTACCGGACGCCGCCATTCACACCGTGGAACACCCGCCGGAAAAAAGCTTCATCAAGGCCAGTCGCAAACTGATGTTCCGCTGGTACGGCAACAACCTGCGGCAGAACTCCCGCGCCTTGGGCCTGGGGATGAAACGTCTCGGCCTGTTCACTTCGGTGGTGCTGTTCGACCAGCGTGTATCGATGTGGACATCGCTGTTGGGCCTGACCGTCGCGATCATCGCCAGCTTCAAGTACGGCATCGCGTTCATCCTGGTTTACCTGCTGTGGATCGGCATTACCCGTCTGATCCTGACCGTGCTGCTGTCTTTGTCCGGTCACACGATCGGCCCGGCCTACCCGGCGATTCTCTATTACAACCAGATCGTCGGCGCGCTGGTGAAGATCTACGTGTTCTTCCGCCTCGACCGACAGTCCTGGACTCGCCAGCCCACTTCCCTGACCCGTGATCTCGCCAGCTTTCAAGGTTGGTTCAACACTTGGTCGTCTCGGACCATGACCTTCTCCGCCGGCAGCATTTTTGTTGCTGTGCTGCTGATGATGGTCTGACCGAACTCGCCTGAATTAACTAGGAAATCGTCCATATGAATACCGCCGTCAACGCCAACGTAGTGCATGAATCAGAAGCCCAGCGCCAGCACGCCCGGGTAAAAATCCCGGCCAAGCTGCGCTTCTACGGTCCTGACCGGACCCCGGTAGAAGCTCGGGTCATCGACCTCTCCGCTGGCGGCCTGGCTTTCAACGCCGGTCAGCTGCCATTGAAGATCGGCGATGTGTACAAGGCTCGCCTGCAGTTCGTCATCGATAACCTCGGCCTGGCCATGGACGTCGAGTTACTGGTGCGCTCCCACGACCGCGAAACCGGTCGTACCGGTTGCCAGTTCCAGAACCTCGAATCCCAGGATATTTCCACCCTGCGCCACCTGATCACTTCGCACCTGGCCGGCGACATCGTCACCATGGGTGAAGTGCTGGCCACCCTGCAACGCGACAACTTCACCAAGGCGCGCAAGAACAAGGATGGCGGCCACGGCATGACCCCGTTCGGTCGTCTGCGTGCAGTGACCTTCAGCTTCGCGATCTTCCTCGTCGGTCTGACGGCATTCGGCTTCATCTTCAAGTCGGTGTACGGCATGTACTTCGTCAGCCACGCCCAGGCCGGTCTGGTCAGCGTGGCAGGTATGAACATCACCATGCCGCGCGACGGCACGGTGCAGAGCCTGATCAAAACCGACGGCGTTGCGGCCAAAGGCGCGCCACTGGCGACGTTCAGCACCAGCATGCTCGACGTACTCAAAGGCCATCTTGACGACAATCAATTACAACCGGCCAAGGTTGAAGAACTGTTCGGCAAGCAAATGACCGGCACCCTGACGTCGCCGTGTGATTGCACCGTAGCGCAGCAAATGGTCGCCAACGGTCAGTACGCCAGCAAGGGCGACGTGATCTTCCAACTGGTGCCGCGTAACAGCGAAGCCAACGTTGAAGCGCGCTTCTCCTATCGCCAGTTCGGCGACGTGCTGCCAGGCAGCTCGGTCAGCTTCCAGATCGCCGGCGAAGACAAAACCCGCTCCGGCACGATCATCAGCAGCACCAGCCTGAAAAGCGCCGACCTGTCGTCCGACATCCGCGTGCTGATCAAGCCTGACGAGCCGCTGGACAGCAAATTCGCCGGTCGCCCGGTTGAAGTCAACGCCACCCGTGGTCCGAACCTGAACTGGCTGATCGACAAAGCCATGGCCGCCGGTCGATAAAAACAAGAGGACATACCCGTGACTAGCCCACTCAGAATCCTGCCAGTCCCGCTGACTCTGGCCATGGCAATCGCCCTGGCCGGATGCGCCGGCCTGCCCGACCAGCGTCTGGCCAACGAAGCCCTCAAGCGCGGTGATACCACGCTGGCGGCGCAGAATTACCAGCAATTGGCAGACCTGGGCTACAGCGAAGCACAGGTTGGCCTCGCCGATATCCAGGTCGACAGCCGTGACCCGGCGCAGATCAAGAAAGCTGAGGCGACTTATCGCGCTGCGGCCAGCGTTTCGCCGCGGGCTCAGGCTCGCCTGGGTCGTCTGCTGGTGGCCAAACCCGGCTCCACCGAAGCCGAACAGCACGAAGCCGAAGGCCTGTTGAAGAAAGCCACTGCCGCAGGCGAAGGCAACACCCTGATCCCGTTGGCCATGTTGTACCTGCAATACCCGCACAGTTTCCCGAACGTCAACGCACAACAGCAGATCAGCCAATGGCGCGCCGAAGGCAAGCCGGAAGCGGGCCTGGCCCAAGTGCTGCTCTATCGCACCCAGGGCACTTACGACCAGCATCTGGACGAAGTGGAAACGATCTGCAAAGCCGCGTTGAACACCACCGACATCTGCTACGTCGAACTGGCCACGGTCTATCAGAAAAAAGCCCAGCCAGAGAAACAGGCCGAGCTGATCAAGCAAATGCAAGCCGCTCAGGCTCGCGGCGCGGTTTCCGCCCAGCGGGTGGACAGCGTGGCCCGCGTACTGGGCGATGCATCCCTGGGCACGACCGACGAGAAAACCGCCCAGTCGCTGCTCGAAGGCATCGCACCCGGCTACCCCGCTTCCTGGGTCAGCCTGGCGCAACTGCTCTACGACTTCCCGGAACTGGGTGACGTCGACAAGATGATGAAGTACCTGGACAACGGCCGCGCCGCCGACCAGCCGCGTGCCGAACTGTTGCTGGGCAAGCTCTACTACGAAGGCAAAATGGTGCCGGCCGACGCGAAGGTCGCCGAAGAACACTTCAAGAAAGCCGTCGACAGAGAAGTGGCCGCCGATTACTACCTCGGCCAGATCTACCGTCGCGGTTACCTGGGCAAGGTCTATTCGCAGAAAGCGCTGAATCACCTGCTCAAGGCTGCGCGTAACGGTCAGAACAGCGCCGACTTCGCCATTGCCCAACTGTTCTCCCAAGGCAAGGGCACCCGGCCCGACCCGCTTAACGCTTATGTCTTCAGCCAATTGGCCAAGGCTCAGAACACCCCGCAAGCCACCGAGCTTGCACAAACACTCGAAGCCCAACTGCCGCCTGCCCAGCTCGCCGAGGCCCAACGCCTGTTGAAACAAGAACAGGCCGTTCGTGGTGCCTTGAGCCAGAACCCGCTGGAACTGCATGCCCTGGAAGAAGAAGACGGCGAGGAATCCCTATGAAGTTGAATCCATTTGTTAAGGCCGGTATTGGCCTGTCATTCGCCCTCTTGTGGTCGTGCCCGACCCTGGCGGCCCTGACTGAAAGCAAGAACTACGGCCTTGACGTGAAAGTCACCGCCCAGTCCGAAGACGACGCCGACCTCGGCACTGCCAAGGGCGGTGACGTCAATGGCGTCGGCCTCGACTTGCGTCCGTGGATCTATGGCGAGAGCGGCGCGTGGAGCGCCTACGCCATGGGCCAGGCGGTGACGTCCACCGACATCATCGAAACCGACACCCTGCAACAGGCCGACGACGCCAACCAGACCACCAACAGCGGTGATCGCACGTCCAAGAAAAATTACCTGGCGATGCGTGAATTCTGGGTCGGCTACAGCGGCCTCACGCCCTACCCCGGCGAGATGCTCAAACTCGGTCGCCAGCGCCTGCGCAATGACGACGGCCAATGGCGCGACACCAACATCGAAGCCCTGAACTGGACCTTCGACACTACCCTGTTGCGCGCCAACGCCGGTGTTGCCGAACGCTTCAGCGAGTACCGCACCGACCTCACAGAACTCGCGCCCAAGGACAAGGATCGCCTGCACGCTTACGCCGATGCGGCGTACCAGTGGACCCCAGGCAACTGGGTCGGCATTCGTGGTCATCACACCCACGATGACGGCAAGCTCGACTACCCGCAACCGGGTGTGGCCGGCGACTCGCTGGACAAGAAACAGAACGGCGACATCAGCTGGATCGGCCTCACCGCCGACAGCGATGCCTACAACTGGCGCAACACAAACACCGTCAACTACTGGGGCAGCGTCACCGGCATGAGCGGCGACCGCGACAAGGTCAACCCGTTGAACGCCGATGGCACCGCTCCGGCACAAGCCAAAACCAATGGCAATGTTGATGGTTGGGCCACCGATTTGGGTGTGCGTCTGCGCCTCGATCCGCAATGGCAAGTGGGTGCAGCTTATGCCCGTGCCAGCGCTGATTACGAACAGAACGGCCTGCAAAGCAACCGTTCGAACTACACCGGTACTCGCTCGCGGGTTCACCGTTTCGGCGAAGCGTTCCGTGGTGAAACGAACAATATGCAGTCCGCTACCTTGTTCGGTTCGTGGATGCTCAACGACGAATACGACGCCAGTGTGATCTACCACAAATTCTGGCGCGTCGACGGCAGCAAGCCGGTCGGCAGCAACGGCATCAACGCCGTCGAGAACAACACCGACGACGCGACCGGCGCGATTCTTTCCAGCACGTCCCTGCCGCTGCAAGATGGCAACAACGACCTCGGTCAGGAAATGGACGTGGTCGTCACCAAGTACTTCAAGCAAGGCCTGCTGCCCGCAGCCTTGAGCCAATCGATCGATGAGCCTTCGGCCCTGGTGCGTTTGCGTGGCGGCGTGTTCAAGCCCGGTGATGCGTACGGCAAAGGCGTCGACTCGTACATGCACCGCGCGTTTGTCGACGTGATCTGGCGCTTCTGATGCGAACCGCTAAGGGAGTTCCTGACATGAACAGTCCGAAGAGAGGCTCGATAACCTTGCTGGCCAGCGCGATGTTGCTGGCCAGCACGGCAGTCTTCGCCACTGTGGAGCCGGCCTCGCCCGTTCACAAAGGCCAGCCGGCGACCATTGCCAAGGGGTTGCAACAGGCCAGGACCTACACCGTCAGCAGCGCACCGACTGCGCCGCTGGAGCTGGCCAAACCGAAACTGCCGGACACGTCCGGCTACACCGCCGAAGCCATCGCCGCGAAAATCGTGCGCACCACGGCCGGCAAAATCAGCGTGCGCCGGATGATGCAGGAAGACGCGCTGAAGGACTTCATCGGCGGCGACAACAAGATGTCTGAATGGGTGGTGCGTCAGCACGGCATCCCGCAGGCCATCTTCGTCGACGACGGCTACATGAACCTCAAGGATCTGGCCAAGAAGGTGCCCAAGCAGTACTTCAGTGAAACCTCGCCGGGTGTGTTCCTGGCGAAGTTGCCGATCGTGGTCGGTAGACACGGCATTCTGGAAATCGACAAGCAGACCCAGGAATTGCGCCTGTCCCAAGAGGCCGGTTCGTTCCTGGTCAACGACGGTCAGCTGTTTGTGCGTGATACCAAAATCACTGGCTGGAGCGAGAAGGCAAACGGCCCGGCGGCCTTCAAGTCGCCGAAGGAATTCCGTCCGTTCCTGCTGTCCTGGGGCGGCACCGAGACCTACATCGCCAACAGCAAAATCGCCAGTTTCGGCTACGCCAACAGTAAGTCCTATGGCGTGAGTATTTCCCAATACACGCCGAACATGGCCAAGGTACTCAAGCGCCCTGAACCGACCGGCTGGATCGTCGGCTCCGAGTTCTCGGACATGTGGTACGGCTTCTACTGCTACGAAACCCGCGACTTTGTGGTCAAGGGCAACACCTACAAAGACAACATCGTCTACGGCATTGACCCGCATGACCGTTCCCACGGTCTGATCATTGCCGACAACACGGTATTCGGTACCAAGAAGAAGCACGGGATCATTATTTCCCGAGAAGTGAACGACAGTTTCATCTTCAACAACCGCAGCTACGACAACAAGTTGTCGGGCCTGGTGATCGACCGTAACAGCGTGAACAACCTGATCGCCTACAACGAGATCTACAAGAACCACACCGACGGCATCACCCTCTACGAGAGTGGCGACAACCTGCTGTGGGGCAACAAAGTGATCAGCAACCGTCGTCACGGCATCCGGATTCGTAACAGCGTGAACATCCGCCTCTACGAAAACCTGTCCATGGCCAACGGCCTGACCGGTGTCTACGGACACATCAAGGACCTGAGCGACACGGACCGTGACATTAAGCTCGACCCGTTCGACGCCCAGGTGTCCCTGATCGTGGTCGGCGGCGAACTGGCCGGCAACGGCAGCGGACCACTGTCCATCGACTCGCCGCTGAGCGTCGAATTGTATCGCGTGTCCATGCTCGCACCGACCAAATCCAGCGGCATCAGCTTCTCGGGAATTCTCGGTGAGCGCCAGGATGAAATTCTCGACCTGCTGGTACGCCAGCAGAAAGCCGTGCTGATCGACCCTGTCGAACGCCAGACCGAAATGCGGGACTGAGGATAATTTTATGCACCCACACTTGATCAAATTACTCAGCCTGTCGGCTCTGACCGTCGGCATTTTCGCGGCCAGCGCCGGCGCTCGTGCCGATGAAGCCAAAGCACCTGCCTTCAGCGCCGAGCCGTGCTGCAGCCTGTGCCCGGCAGCCAACGACCCGAAGAACTACACCACGCGTTACCAGCAGAACTTCACCACACTGGTACAGGCTCAGGGCGATTGGCTGTTCCGTACGCAAGAAGACTTGCGCACCGAGTTCGACACCACACCCGGCGGCTACAAACGCATGAAAGAACTGCACGATGCGTTCAAGAGCAAAGGCATTGAACTGGTCATCGTTTACCAGCCGACCCGTGGCCTGGTGAACCGCAACAAGCTCAACCCGGAAGACAAGGCCAAGTACGATTTCGACAAGGCCCTGAAGAACTACAAGACCATGCTCGGGCGTTTCGCCGCCATGGGCTACACCGTGCCGGACCTGTCGCCGCTGACCAACGAGTCGCTGCCTGACACCCTGCCGGCCCACGATTTCTACTTCCAGGGCGACCAACACTGGACGCCGTATGGCGCCCAGCGCACGGCGAAAATCGTCGGTGAGCAAATCAAGAAAATGCCGGCCTTTGCCGACGTGCCCAAGCGCGAATTCGAGAGCCATAAGTCGGGTCGTATGGGCAAGACCGGAACGTTACACAACATGGCTGGTCAACTCTGTGGCACCAGCTACGCGATCCAGTACATGGATCAGTTCACCACCGAGCCGAAAGGCGAAGCAGCTGATGGCGATCTGTTCAGTGATTCCGGCAATCCGGAAGTCACCCTGGTCGGTACCAGCCACAGTGGCAAGAACTACAACTTCGCCGGTTTCCTCGAAGAGGCCATCGGCGCCGACATCCTCAACGTGGCGTTCCCCGGCGGTGGCCTGGAAGGTTCGATGCTGCAGTACCTGGGCAGCGAAGAGTTCCAGACCAAGCCGCCGAAGATTCTGATCTGGGAATTCTCGCCGCTCTATCGCCTCGACCAGGAAACCATCTACCGCCAGATGATGGCGCTGCTGGACAACGGTTGCGAAGGAAAGGATGCACAGATGACCGGCAGCACCACGTTGAAACCGGGCAAGAACGAATTGATGGTCAACAGCAAGAACCTGAACCTGCAAAACAGCAGCCACCAGGTTGATATCCGCTTCGCCGATCCGTCGGTGAAAACCCTGCAAGCCACCCTCTGGTACATGAACGGTCGCCACGAGGACATCAAGATCGAGAAACCGGAAACCTCCGATACCGACGGGCGTTTCGCCTTTGAGTTGCGCACGGACGATGACTGGGCCTCGCAGAATCTGCTGGCCGTCGAAGTCCAGGGCCCTGAAGCAGGTGCCGCGCCACAGAAAGTCGAAGCGAAAATCTGCAAACGCAACGTGTTCCCTGGCGTTGGGCAGCGTACCGCTCAAGCCGGGCAATGAGGCAACTCTTATGACATGCATGCAAACCCGAACTTTGAAAAAGTTACTCGCGCCCTCCCTGCTGACTCTGGCGATGTTCGCTGGCGCCACCCAGGCAGCCGCGCCCCTGCGTCCGCCACAGGGATACTTCGCGCCGATTGAAAAAGTCAAAACCGGCGACAAGAGCGAAGGCTGTGATGCGATGCCGACGCCGTACACCGGCTCGCTGCAATTTCGCAGCAAATACGAAGGTTCCGACAAGGCCCGTTCGACCCTGAACGAGGCATCGGAAAAAGCCTTCCGCGACAGCACCGCCGACATCACCAAACTGGAACGCGGCACCAGCAAGCGCGTGATGCAGTACATGCGTGACGGTCGTCCGGAACAGCTCGAATGCACCCTCAATTGGTTGACCGCCTGGGCCAAGGCTGATGCGTTGATGTCCAAAGACTTCAACCACACCGGCAAGTCCATGCGCAAATGGGCGTTGGGCAGCATGGCGTCGTCCTATATCCGCCTGAAGTTCTCCGACTCGCATCCGTTGGCGAACCATCAGCAAGAGTCGCAACTGATCGAAGCCTGGTTCAACAAAATGGCCGATCAGGTGGTCAGCGACTGGGACAACTTGCCGCTGGAACAAACCAACAACCATTCGTACTGGGCCGCCTGGTCGGTGATGGCAACGTCCATCGCCACCAACCGCCGCGACCTGTTCGACTGGTCGGTGAAGGAATTCAAGGTCGGCGCCAATCAAATCGACGCCCAGGGTTTCCTGCCCAACGAACTCAAGCGCCAGCAACGCGCCCTCGCCTATCACAACTACGCCCTGCCGCCGCTCGCGATGATCGCCAGTTTCGCTCAGGTCAACGGTGTGGACTTGCGTCAGGAAAACAACGGCGCATTGAAACGCCTGGGTGATCGAGTGCTCGCGGGTGTCGAAGACCCGGAAGAATTCGAGAACAAGAACGGTAAGGATCAGGACATGACCGACCTGAAAGTCGACTCGAAATTCGCCTGGCTCGAACCGTTCTGCACGCTCTACACCTGCTCGCCGGATGTGCTTGAGAAAAAGCACGAGATGCAGCCGTTCAAAACCTTCCGCCTCGGTGGTGACCTGACCAAGGTCTACGACCCGGCGAACGAGAAGGGCAAAAAAGGCTCCTGAAGGCACATATAAAACCTGTGGGAGCGAGCTTGCTCGCGATGACTGAGTGTCAGTCGACATCGATGTGAATGTCAGACCGCTATCGCGAGCAAGCTCGCTCCCACAGGGGTCAGTGTCGAGTTTGAGTTTTGTGTGTTACGCCCTCCGGTTTTCGGTGGGGGGTTAGGGGGGGCCATTGGCCCTTGACTGTTGGTTAAACATGGAGAGACCGGGATGGTATTTTCATCCAACGTGTTCCTGTTTTTGTTCTTGCCGCTCTTTCTCGGCATGTACTACTTAAGCGGAATACGCTATCGCAACCTGCTGCTGCTGATCGCCAGCTACGTGTTCTATGCCTGGTGGCGCGTGGACTTCCTTGCGCTGTTCGCAGCCGTCACGCTGTGGAACTACTGGATCGGCCTCAAAGTCGGTGCCGCAGGCGTTCGGACCAAACCGGCACAACGCTGGTTGCTCCTGGGCGTGGCCGTCGACCTGTGCATTCTCGGCTACTTCAAGTACGCCAACTTCGGCGTCGACAGCATCAACGCGATGATGACCTCCGTCGGTCTGTCGCCGTTCATCCTGACCCACGTGCTGTTGCCGATCGGGATCTCGTTCTACATCTTCGAGTCCATCAGCTACATCATCGACGTCTACCGTGGTGACACGCCGGCGACCCGCAACCTGATCGACTTTGCCGCTTTCGTGGCGATCTTCCCGCACTTGATCGCTGGTCCGGTGTTGCGCTTCCGCGATCTCGCCGACCAGTTCAACAACCGTACCCACACCCTCGACAAGTTCTCCGAAGGTGCGACGCGATTCATGCAGGGCTTCATCAAGAAGGTCTTCATCGCCGACACCCTGGCGGTGGTGGCCGACCATTGCTTCGCCTTGCAGAACCCGACCACGGGCGATGCCTGGCTCGGCGCCCTGGCCTACACCGCGCAGCTGTATTTCGACTTCTCCGGTTACAGCGACATGGCGATCGGTCTGGGCTTGATGATGGGTTTCCGCTTCATGGAAAACTTCAAACAGCCGTACATCAGCCAGTCGATTACCGAGTTCTGGCGTCGCTGGCACATCAGCCTGTCCACCTGGTTGCGTGACTACCTGTACATCACGCTGGGCGGTAACCGTAAAGGTACGCTGATGACCTATCGCAACCTGTTCCTGACCATGCTGCTCGGTGGTCTGTGGCACGGCGCGAACATCACGTACATCGTCTGGGGCGCCTGGCACGGCATGTGGCTGGCGATCGAAAAAGCCCTCGGCCTGAACACGTCGCCGCGCAGCATCAACCCGATCCGCTGGGCGCTGACCTTCCTGCTCGTGGTCATGGGCTGGGTAATCTTCCGCTCGGAAAACCTGCACGTCGCCGGTCGTATGTACGGCGCGATGTTCAGCTTCGGCGAATGGTCACTGTCGGAACTCAACGCGGCCAGCCTCACCGGCCTGCAAGTGGCGACTCTGGTAGTGGCTTACATGACCCTGGCGTTCTTCGGCATTCGTGACTTCTACACCAACCTGCCGCCTGAGAAGACCAAGCCTGTTGTGAACGTCGAGGCCGATGGCCCGGCTGCCGCGACCCCTGGAATGATCAAAGCCGTACCGGGCGACAACCCGGGCAGCATCCACGAACCTGGCTACACCGTTGGCGTTGAAGCGACTGTGCAACCGGCCTACTGGACCGCTGACTGGTCCCGTTACGTGATGCGCACGCTGGTACTGGTGTTGTTCATCGCCTCGATTTTCAAACTCTCGGCGCAAAGCTTCTCGCCGTTCCTTTACTTCCAGTTCTGAGGGATCTGACTATGACCCGCTCATTACGCATCCTCTACATCGCCTTGTTCCTGCTGACCCTGCTGGTGCTGGGCGTGTGGTCCACGCGCAGTTTCTTCGGCTTTAGCACCAGCGCCGAAACGACGGTGCTCAACGGCCGCTGGAGCAAAGCTGTGGAGACGCATTACGACGACGAGTTCCCAATCAAGCGTCTGGGCACCAACCTTTGGGCTGCGCTGGATTTCAAACTGTTCAACGAAGGTCGTCCGGGCGTCGTGCTCGGCCGCGATCAGTGGTTGTACAGCGATGAGGAATTCAACCCGATCGTCAACGAAGAACTGAACCTGCAAGGCAACTATGCGCTGGTTGAAGGCGTGCGCCAGGAACTGAAAGCGAAAGGCGTGAAATTGGTCATGGCGATCGTGCCGGCCAAGACTCGCCTGTACCCGGAACACCTGGGTGAAGTGAAGCCTTCGAGCATCCACGCCAACCTCTATGAGGACTTCCACGCTCATGTGGCGGCCAACAAGGTCCTCGCGCCCGACCTGTACGGCCCGATGCTGAAAGCCAAGCTGGACGGTCAGCAAGTGTTCCTGCGCACCGACACCCACTGGACCCCGGAAGGCGCACAAATCGCCGCCGAGACCCTGGCGAAATCCATTACCGACAAATACCCGCTGAGCGGCGAGCCGCATCACTTCATCACTGAACCTGCGGAGAAGGTGACTCACAAGGGCGACCTGCGGTTGTTCCTGCCGCTGGACCCGCTGTTCGAAAACCTGATGCCCAAGCCTGAGCCGTTGCAGAAACGCAACACCGTTGCGGCCCAGGACCAGCCTGCCGGTGATGACGCCCTGTTCGCCAACACTGAAGTGCCGGTGGCCCTGATCGGCACCAGCTACAGCGCCAACCCCAACTGGAACTTCGTCGGTGCGCTGAAACAAGCGCTGAACAGCGACGTGGTCAATTACGCCGAAGACGGCCACGGCCCGATTCTGCCGATGCTCAGCTATCTGAAAAGTGATGCTTTCAAGAACAGCCCGCCACAGGTGCTGATCTGGGAGTTTCCTGAACGTTATCTGCCTGTGAACAACGAAATCGGTGACGCCGACCCGCAGTGGGTCGCAGAGCTCAAAGAAGCCGGCGCTCGCCAACAAAACGTAGCCGCAAACACTAAATCCGAGACGCCCGACCGGGCGCAAAACTGAAAGAGAGGTACACCATGACTTTCACTACTACTCCTCGCCGTCTCGCCAAGACCTTCGCACTCGTTGCAGGCATGAGCGTTCTGTCGATGTCCGCCTTCGCAGGCGATGCCGCGCTCTACGGCCCGACCGCACCGAAAGGCTCAAGCTTCGTGCGTGTCTACAACGCCGGTAACGCTGAAGTCAGCGCCACCGTCGGCACCACCAACCTGGCCGAAGTCGCGCCGCTGTCCAGCACTGACTTCAGCTTCATGCCGGGCGGCGACTACAGCGCCAAGGTCGGTAGCCAGTCCCTGCCGGTGAAACTGGCCGGTGATCACTATTACACCCTGGTCAACAACGCCAGCGGCGCACCGCAACTGATCGAAGAGCCGCCGTTCAAGAACAAGCAGAAATCCCTGGTTCGCGTGCAGAACCTCAGCGACAAGGCCCTGACCCTGAAAACCGCTGACGGCAAGACCGAAGTGGTCCCGACCGTGGCCGCCAAGGGCCGTGGCGAGCGTGAAATCAACCCGGTTAAAGTCAGCCTGGCTCTATACGATGGCGACAAGAAAGTCGGCGACGTGAAACCGGTTGCCCTGGAACGCGGTGAAGCCGCCGTGCTGTACGTGACCGGCACCGGCAGCAGCCTGGCGCCAGTCTGGGTAAAACGCCCGGTTTCGACGCGCTAATCATATTTTCGGGTAGCCCACGGGCTACCCGGACACGGAATAAGAACAAGAGTGAAACGACAGAACGCAGTAGCTCTGACCCATACGATTTTCAAGGAGTAACAACATGATTCCGGTGATCTTGTCAGGTGGTAGTGGCTCACGTCTTTGGCCGCTTTCGCGCAAACAGTTCCCTAAGCAATTCCTCGCCCTGACCGGCGAACAAACATTGTTCCAGCAAACCCTGGAACGCCTGGTGTTCGAAGGCATGGACACCCCGATCGTAGTCTGCAACAAGGAACACCGTTTCATCGTCAACGAGCAGCTGGCCGCCCGTAAACTGGACGTGCAGCGCATCCTGATGGAACCGTTCGGCCGCAACACCGCGCCAGCCGTGGCCTTGACCGCACTGATGCTGGTCAACGAAGGTCGCGACGAATTGATGTTGGTGCTGCCAGCCGACCACGTGCTGGAAGATCAGAAAGCCCTGCAACGCGCGCTGGCCCTGGCCACCGTCGCTGCAGAAAACGGCGAAATGGTGCTGTTCGGCGTACCGGCCACCAAACCGGAAACCGGCTATGGCTACATCAAGTCGACCAATGATTCGCTGCTGCCGGAAGGCGTCAGCCGCGTCTCGCACTTCGTCGAAAAACCGGACGTGAAACGCGCCACCGAGTTCGTCGAGTCCGGCGGTTATTTCTGGAACAGCGGCATGTTCCTGTTCCGCGCCAGCCGTTTCCTCGAAGAGCTGAAAAAACACGATCCGGACATCTACGACACCTGCGTGCTGACCCTGGAACGCAGCGAGCAGGATGCCGACACGGTCGACATCGACGCCGCCACCTTCGCTTGCTGCCCGGACAATTCCATCGACTACTCGGTGATGGAAAAAACCCAGCGCGCCTGCGTCGTACCGCTGACCGCCGGCTGGAGCGATGTCGGTTGCTGGGCGTCGCTGTGGGAAGTGAACGAAAAAGACGCCAACGGTAACGTCACCAAAGGCGATGTGGTCATTCAGGACAGCAAAAACTGCATGATCCACGGCAACGGCAAACTGGTGTCGGTGATCGGCCTGGAAAACATCGTGGTCGTCGAAACCAAGGACGCCATGATGATCGCCCACAAGGACAAGGTCCAAGGCGTGAAACAGATGGTCAACACCCTCAACGAACTAGGCCGCAGCGAAACCCAGAACCACTGCGAAGTCTATCGTCCGTGGGGCTCCTACGACTCGGTGGACATGGGCGGCCGCTTCCAGGTCAAGCGCATCTCGGTCAAACCGGGCGCGTGCCTGTCGCTGCAGATGCACCACCACCGCGCCGAACACTGGATCGTGGTCAGCGGCACTGCTGAAGTGACCTGCGACGAAAACGTGTTCCTGCTCACTGAAAACCAGTCGACCTACATCCCGATCGCCTCGGTCCACCGCTTGCGCAATCCGGGCAAGATCTCGTTGGAAATCATCGAAGTGCAATCGGGCAGCTACCTGGGCGAAGACGATATCGAGCGGTTTGAAGATATCTACGGTCGCTCTACCCCGATCGAACGCGGCGTGTCGGTGAAAACCATCGCGCGGTGATTGATCTGTAACACAAGAAGCCCCCGCCCGACCCGCTGCGTTTCCCTATCCGCAGCGGGTTGGGTGGGGGCTTTTTTTGTCTGGCGTTTTTGTTGCCTCCGCGGGCCTCATCGCGAGCAAGCTCGCTCCCACATTCGACCGAGTTGTCTTATGGGAATGCGATTAAATGTGGGAGCGAGCTTGCTCGCGATGAGGCCATCACTTCCACCAACAACAATCAAGCCCATCGCCAACCGCACCCACGCTTAGGTAGGATGACCTTCTCCCTTCCCGAGGTTTGCGTCATGTTCATCGGCGTCTTGCTGGTCATCACCTGGCTGATTTTGTTGCTGCGCTACCCGGCCAAAGCACTGCCCGTCTCCGTGGCGGCGGCCATCGGCCTGGGGCTGGTGGCGACGTGGGTGATCTGGATGGACAACCGCGAGGTCAAGCAACTGGCGCGCCTGGAGTTGCGCATCACTTACGCGCCAGAACAGTGCCCGGCCGACCGCCCACTGCAACTGAAGATGAAAAACGGCAACGACGTGCCGCTGACCGAACTGCGCTGGCGCATCGCAGCCTATGCGCCGGGCGACACGGTCAATCTGGCCGACAATCAATACGCCGCACCGCGCTATCGCGGCCCCGGCGAACTGCAGGCCGGCGCGAACTGGGAAGACTGTTTGCCCCTGCCGCCGCTGCGCCCTGGCTATCGCCCGCAAACGCTGGAGTTTCGCGCAGAGCGTTTGCAAGGTAGTTTCTCCGATTGATCTTCCCTTCCTCTTTTTGCACAAGGACCGCGCCATGCCTGTTGCGTTGATTACCGGTTGCTCCAGCGGCATTGGCCGCGCCCTCGCCGAGGTGTTCAAAAGTGCCGGATACGAAGTCTGGGCCAGCGCCCGCAAGACAGAAGACGTGGCGGCGCTGGCCGCTGCCGGTTTCACCGCCGTGCAACTGGACGTCAACGATGGCGCCGCGCTCGAACACTTGAGCGAGCGCATCAACCAGCAACATGGCGGCCTCGATGTGCTGATCAACAATGCCGGTTATGGCGCCATGGGGCCGTTGCTCGACGGCGGTGTACCGGCCATGCAGCGGCAATTCGAAACCAATGTGTTCGCCATCGTCGGCGTCACCCGCGCCCTGTTCCCGGTGCTGCGTCGCGCCAAGGGGCTGGTGGTGAACATCGGCAGCGTGTCCGGGGTTTTGGTCACGCCATTCGCCGGCGCCTACTGCGCCTCGAAAGCGGCGGTGCATGCCTTGACCGATGCGTTGCGCATGGAACTGGCGCCGTTTGGCGTGCGGGTCATGGAAGTCCAGCCGGGCGCCATCGCTTCCAGTTTTGCCAAGAATGCCGGCCATGAGGCGGAGCAGTTGATTACCGAACAATCGCCGTGGTGGCCCCTGCGTGACGGCATTCGCGCACGGGCCAAGGCCTCCCAGGACAACCCGACCCCGGCCAGTGAATTTGCCGCCGGTTTGCTCAAGGCCGTGCAGCAGAGCAAACCACCGCGCCTGATTCGTTTGGGCAATGGCAGTCGGGCGTTACCGTTGCTGGCGGGGTTGTTGCCTAAAGGGCTGCTGGAGGCGGGGTTGATGAAGCGGTTCGGGCTGAAGGGGCAACTTCCATGACCGACTACACCGAATACTTTGATGAAGTGATCCAGGCCCACATCGCCATCGAGCAATGGTTGGCCGAGGATCAAGACGAGCCGGCGCTTGAACGGTTGCTGACGCGTTTTTCACCGCAGTTTTCCATGGTCTCGCCGTTGGGCCGGGCGCTGGATTTCGATGCGTTGAGTGAGTTGTTTTTGATGGCGGGCGGGAAGAAGCTCGGGTTCAGAATTGAGCTCAGCGAGTTGCGCGGCATCGCTTTGTACGACGGTGGTGCAGTGGTGAGTTATCGCGAGCAGCAGACCGATGCGACGGGGCTGCACTCTGATCGGCGGTCGACGGTGGTGTTTGAGAAACGGGCCGATGGCCAGCTCATTTGGCGGCATTTGCATGAGACGTTTTGCAAGGAGTGAACTGCCGCTATTTGTCAGTGGGACCGAGTCGCCTTCATCGCGAGCAAGCTCGCTCCCACACTTGATCTGAGTCGTACACATACTTTGTGTTCATTGCAGATCTAATGTGGGAGCGAGCTTGCTCCGGGCGGCGTTCCGACGATGAAGGCGACTCGGTCTAACGGTTTACTTAACAACCACAGTGCACGTAATCCCCGCCGCCAACAGCACACCCTCCGGCACTTCATCAATGTGAATCCGCACCGGCACCCGCTGCGCCAAACGCACCCAGTTAAAGGTCGGGTTCACATCCGCAATCAGCTCGCGGCTCTGCGGGTTATCACGGTCGTAGATGCCGCGAGAAATGCTTTCCACATGCCCCTTCAACACTTCCCCGCTCATCAACTGCATGTCGGCTTTATCGCCGACCCGCACGTGGGGCAATTTGGTTTCTTCGAAGAAGCCGTAGACCCAGAACGAGTTCATGTCGACCACGGCCATTTTCGCTTCGCCGATGCGCGCGTAGTCGCCGCGGTGCACATTGAGGTTGGTCACATAACCGTCCACCGCTGCGCGGACCTCGGTGCGTTTGAGGTTCAGTTCGGCGGCTTCGAGCTGTGCCTGAGCATGCTGGTAATCGGCCAGGGCCGAGTCGGCGATGTTGCTGGCGTCGTCGCGGTTTTCCCTGGAGATCACCAGGTTGTCCATGTCAGCGCGGCGGTGGGCGTTGACCTTGCGCATCTCCCACGTCGACTTGCGTGAGGCCACCAGCGCCTGCGCCTGTTTGACCGCGATGCGGTAGTGCTCGGGGTCAATCTGCATCAACAGATCACCCTTCTTTACCCGTTGGTTGTCGCGCACCGGCACGTCCACCACTTCCCCGGTGACGTCGGCGGCGACGTTGATGATGTCGGCGCGCACCCGGCCGTCGCGGGTCCACGGGGTGTCCATGTAATGCACCCACAGGGTCCGGCCGATCCACATCGCAAGAGCCAGCACCAGCAGAGTGGCGAGCAGGCTGAAAAGCTTTTTCATCAGGGCCTTCTTCAGTGATAGAGAGTCAGTGGTAGAGAGTCAACGGTAAACAGTCAGCGCCAGGGCGCCGAACAGACAGGTAAACAGACTCAGGCGCAGCAGCGCCGGGTGCCAGAAGAAGCGGTACAGATCGAATCCGGACAGGAACCGGTCGAGTGCCCAGGCCAGCGCCGCAGCGATGAAAAACATCAGGGTCATGGTCGGCATGTACACGCCGTGGAAGGCGATTTCACGAGGCATGTTCAAGTCCTTGGGGCTTGGCGGTGGCGTTGGCCTTTATGTAGCCGGCGAGCGGCGATTGCGGGTCCAGTAACGAAGTGCGGATAAAGTGCAGGTAGCTCTTCACCCGGCGCAGGGCCGAGGTGTCGAAGTGCGGCGCGAAAGGTTCGTCGGTGGCTTGCACGCGGCTGATCGCGTGATCGACGGCGATCAGGCCGCGTTCGAGATTGCTCTGGCTCGGTTGCAGGAACAACCGCACCAGCGAACGGCCCATCACGCGGATCGCCTGGCGCCACGGCTGCGATTCGGCATACGCCGGATGCACCGGCAGGATCGCCTGCTCCTTGCGCAACTCGATGATCGCGTGGCCGACTTCCAGCACCACGAACATCCAGCGCAACAAGTCCCGCTGCACCTGCGGTTGCCCTGCCGCGAGACCGTAGGCCTGGTGCAGCAAGTCCCGCGTGCTGCTTTCGAAACTCGACGCCAAACCCTTGAGTTTGCCGCTGATGGCGTACACCACTTGCCCGCGCAAATCCTGTTCCAGCCGACGCCACAACCAGCGGCTGTTGGGCGGCAGAATGATCGCCCCGGCCGCCGCGCATACCAGCATGCCGAGCACCATGGCGATGTAGTCGTTGATAAAGGCGTAAGGGTTGTAAACGGTGAGGTTGTCCGGCACCGAACCGGTGCTGAAGAAGATCAGCAAGCCGAGGCCTATGCCCGCATATTGCGGTCGTGAAGTCAGGAACGAACCGAGTACGATCACCGGTGCGAGCATCACGCAGAGCAACGGAAAACCGTCGATCCAGGGGAAAATGAAAAACATCTCGACGAAGCCGATCAGAGCCCCGAGGAGCGTCCCGCAGGCCATCTGAAAGGCCATGCGTTTTGGATTCGGTGTCGCCGCCGAGAGGCCCACGGTAGCGGCGGCAATCAGGGTCATCGTCGCACCGCTCGGCCATGCCGTTGCGACCCAATAGCTGCCCAGAACCACCAGAATGAACGCCGCGCGAATCCCCGAGGCGGCCGACGCCATCCAGTTGGTTTGCGGGGTGAACGGCTCATCCCATTGCTCGCGCGCATGGCTGTGATCGGCCAGCGACGCGTGGGTCTGTGCATAACTGTGCAAGTCGTCGACGAAGCGATAGAGCAGCTCGTACGCGGTATGAAAATCCAGGTGCTCGGCGTCGCTCGGATCGCCCTCCTGGAAGATCGCCCGAAGGCTGCGAACCCGCGCCGGCAGACCTTCTTTATAGGCGGTCAGTGCGATGACCAGACGCCCCGCATCGGCATTGGTCAGCGCACGGCCGCTGAAGCCGTCGAGCAGTTCGGCCAGGTCCTGCAAACCCGGCTTGATAGCCGCAACCACGTGATCGGTGCCGCTGCTGCGCAAGCGTTCGAGCAACTGGTGCAAGGCGTTGAAACGGGTGGTGATGCCCATGAACTCGCTATTCAAGCGGCTGAGCCGACCATTGCGCCGACGCATGTGCGGGTCTTCGAACACGGTGACGCTGCGCAACCCTTCCAGCCCCACGGCCTCAGCGATGAAGCGCACGTTGCTCGCCTCGAAAGCCTCCCGTTTGCTGCGACCGCGCAAGCCATCGGTGACGAATAGCGCGAACACGCCGAAGCGCTGATACAAGGCGTTGCGCATGGCGGCGCTGGCGGATTGCGGCAGGATTGCGGCGCTGACCAGCGTGGAGCAAATGATCCCCAGGGAGATTTCCAGCACCCGCCACACGGCGGCCATGAACGCGCCGTCCGGGTGCGCCAGTGCGGGCAAACCAACCATCGCCGCGGTGTACCCGGCGAGCACGAAACCATAGGCGCGAAAGTTGCGATAGCGCGCCGCGCCCGCCGAACAGATGCCCACCCAGATCGCCAGCGAACCGAGGAACAGCTCGGTGTTTTGCGCAAACAAAGCGATCAACGCGACCATCACCGCCGAGCCGGCCAATGTCCCAAGGAAGCGATAGAAACTCTTGGCCAGCACGTGGCCGCTTTGCGGTTGCATGACGATGAACACGGTGATCATCGCCGTGCGCGGCTGCGGCAACTCCAGGCGCATGGCCAGCCACAGGGTCAGGAACGCGGCGAACAGCACCTTGAAAATGTAGACCCAGGTCACGCCATCGCTGCGCGCCCAGTCGAAGAAACCCCGGCGCCATTCAAGGGAATTCAGCCAGCGCAAAGGTGCGGGCAAGGGAGTCATGGAGTCCTGCTCATTGATATTCAGTCAGGCTGGGAACCTGTGGGAGCGAGCTTGCTCGCGATTGCGGTCTGACATTCAACATTGATGTCGACTGGCACTCAGTCATCGCGAGCAAGCTCGCTCCCACAGGGTCCGTGCTCACTTGGAGATGCTCTTAAGAAGAGTCGGGGTTTTCGGTACGGCGATCTGGCTGTCTTTCGGCACGCCGCTACCCGCGCCCAATCCGCCGCCGAGCGCCGTCACCAGTTCGGCATGAGCACTCAGTCGCGCGGCCTGCACTTGCTGCTGAACTTGTTGCTGTTTGAACAACAAAGTCTGGGCGTTAAGCACGTTGAGGTAGTCGGTGAGCCCGCGCTGGTAGGCGATCATCGCAATGTCGTAGGTCTTCTGCGCAGCGGCCACCGACTCGGCGGCGAAGGTTTGCTGCTTGTCCATGGATTCGCGGCGGATCAACTGGTCGGAGATGTTTTTCAACGCGTTGACCAGCGTCTGGTTGTACTTGGCCACGGCGATGTCGTAACCGGCCGAGGCTTCGCCCAGCTCCGAGCGCAAACGGCCGCCGTCGAAGATCGGCAACGAGATGGCCGGGCCGACACTGTAGTTGAGCTTCTTGCCGGTCAGGAACTCCAACGCTCCACCGCCCGTGGCCATGTAACCGAGGCTGCCGACCAGATCGACGTTGGGGTAGAACCCGGCATGGGCGACGTCAATGCCCCGCGCCTGGGCCGCTACTTGCCAGCGACTGGCGACCACGTCCGGGCGTTGGCCAAGCAGTTGCGCGGGCAAGGTCGATGGCAACTTCAGCGCCGCGCCCAACGACAACGTCGGCCGTTGCAACTGCGCGCCCTCCCCCGGACCTTTGCCCGCAAGTGCCGCGAGCTGGTTGCGGCTAAGGGCGATTTCTTCGTCCAGTGCATCGATCTGGCGGTGGGTTTCCGGCAGCGGCGTTTCAGCCTGACTGACTTCAAAATGGGTGCCGATGCCACCGTTCAGGCGCTTCTGCGCGAGATCGAGAATTTGCTGCTGCTGTTTCAGGGTCGCGGCGACGATGTCCCGTTGCGCGTAATGCAACGACAGCTCGATGTAGGCGCGCACGATGTTGTTCTGCAATTCGAGCTGGGCCAGACGCGCTTCGGCGGCCGTCATGTGGGCCATGTCCACGGCGCGCTCGGTGGCGTTGCTTTCGCGCCCCCAAAGGTCGAGGGCGTAGCTGAAGCCCAGCGCGGCGTTGTTGTCCCAGGTGGTGGTGTTGGCCAACTCGCCCGGCCCGTAGAACTGATCGGTGGGCCAGTTGTGGCGTTTGAGAGTGGATTCGCCATTGATCTGCAGCGACTCGGCGGACTCGGCGATCCCGGCCATGGATTTGGCCTGACGCACTCGCGCCGCCGCCATGGCCATGGTCGGGCTACCTTGCAGGGCGAGGTCGATCCAGCGGTTCAATTGCGGGTCGCCATAGGCCTGCCACCATTGGGCGGTCGGCCAGTGAGCGTCCTGTGCAGCGTTCTGAATGGCTTCGTCGGTGGCCAGTGAATCGGCCTCGAGAGCCTTGCCCTGCGGAGCAATACCTCCGGTACCGATGCAGCCGCTGATTGCCAGGGTTAAAGCCAAAACACTGAGCGTCTGAAGCGCTCTGTTGATGCGACGCGGCACTGCTGCAAATTCCTGAGTTGAGATAGATCCCCCGTAAGAGCTGTCGAGTGAAACGAGGCTGCGATCTTTTGATCTTCGCGTTTAAAGGCAACATCAAAAGATCGCAGCCTCGTTTCACTCGACAGCTCCTACAGAGGTGGGCGCAATTCTAGGGGTCGGCTTTGTTGGCGATAAGCTGGGATTCCTGTGAATCTTTGTTACCGTTAACGCGATAATCCGTCAGTCCATCTTTAGTCGCCTGTAGAAAGTCAGCAACTTCGTGTCACAATTTGCCATTCGCCTAGAGAGCACCCCATGGACACTTTGCAAAACATGCGCGCCTTCAGTTACGTGGCCGAGGCCGGCAGCTTCACTGCCGCCGCCGTGCAACTCGATACTACGACGGCCAACGTTTCGCGCGCGGTCTCCAACCTGGAAGCCCACCTGCAAACCCGCCTGCTCAACCGCACCACCCGACGCATCGCCCTGACCGAGGCCGGCAAGCGCTATCTATTGCGCTGCGAGCAGATCCTGGCCTACGTCGAAGAAGCCGAAGCCGAAGCCAGCGACGCCCATGCCCGTCCGGCCGGGCAGCTCAAAGTGCACACCATGACCGGCATCGGTCAGCACTTCGTGATCGACGCCATCGCCCGCTACCGCAAGACCCACCCCGACGTCACCTTCGACCTGACCATGGCCAACCGCGTCCCGGACCTGCTGGACGAGGGCTACGACGTGTCCATTGTGCTGGCCAGCGAGCTGCCGGACTCGGGCTTCGTCTCCCAGCGCTTGGGCATCACCTACAGCATCGTTTGCGCCTCGCCGGCCTATGTGAAAGCCAACGGCTGCGCACAGAAGCCCAGCGATTTGCTGAACCACGCGTGCCTGCGTTTGGTGAGCCCGGTGATTCCGCTGGAGAAATGGACCTTCGACGGCCCGGAAGGCCAGGAAATGGTGACGATCAATAGCTCACCGTTTCTGGTGAACTCCGCCGATGCGATGAAGACGGCAATCACCAGCGGCATGGGGGTTGGGGTTTTGCCGGTGTATGCAGCGATTGAAGGATTGCGCAACGGCACCCTGGTGCGGGTGATGCCGAACTATCGGTCGCAGGAATTGAATCTGTATGCGATCTATCCGTCGCGGCAGTATCTGGATGCGAAGATCAAGACGTGGGTCGAGTATTTGCGCGGGTCGTTGCCGGAGATTTTGGCGGCGCATCAGGCGGAATTGGTGGCTTATGAGTTGAGTGGGAGCATGGGTGGGGTTCGGGTGGCGAACTGATTTTGTCCGCGTACAGCTGCCACCTCCACTTCCCGTCGATTGCCGACATCAAAGCCACCCCGCGCACGCCCAACACTGTTCACAGTGGACTCAGAGGCCAAGACCGAAACCCTCGTGGTTTTTCTGGTCGAGACGCTAGCCTCGGTCGATGTGATGGTCCATCACCTGGTGGACCATCTTGACGGTGGGTCGCGCAATACCCTGCTGGGCATTTCAAACATCTTCATGCTGGCGGAGATCACGGCGAACCGAGTGCTGGGTAACATCGACACACCAAAACCTTCGCCGCACAGCTAATCCCTTGTGGGAGCGGGCTTGCTCGCGAAAGCGGTGCTTCAGTCGATATTAATGCTGAATGACACACCGCATTCGCGAGCAAGCCCGCTCCACAATTGAATTTGGTACATCAGCAATATATTGGTCGGCTGTCAGGCCGCCATCGCAGGCAAGCCAGCTCCCACATCTATGGTTCAGATACGCCTTTCGCTCCTCACCACTCAACAGGACGAGCGTTAGCTCGCCTGCAGCTCTTGATCTTGATCCACCCGCCCTATATCGGGAGGCTGAGTGGAGGTGTTCATCCGGGGAGTGGCGCGCAGCGCCGTTCGACGCAGTCGAACACGCTGCATGTAGGTCGTCGCGCAGCAGACCGGAGGGCAGTGTCCCCGGATGGATACCGGAACGAAGGAACGCCGAGCCTAAGCGAGGGGCCGGACGCTCGGGGCGAGCCTTTTTGGGTACTTTTTTGGCGTTGAAAAAAGTGCCTCGCCGTAAGGGCGAAACCGCCAGCCGCCGTTACCGCAGAAATGGATATGTACACCACCAACAGGAACATGGTCGGCCCAAAGGCCGCCAAGGACAAAAGAGCCCAACGGCCTCGCCCAAATCCAAAGAAGAATGTTAGCGTGCTTGGCATTCACCTGCGCCGAGAGCCCTCATCCCATGAAAAAGACCGTCCTCGCCTTCAGCCGCATCACCCCCGAAATGATCGAACGCCTGCAACAAGACTTCGACGTCATCGTGCCCAACCCGAAAAACGGCGACATCAACGCCCAATTCAACGAAGCCCTGCCCCGCGCGCATGGCCTGATCGGCGTCGGTCGCAAACTCGGTCGCGCACAGTTGGAAAACGCCGCCAAACTGGAAGTCGTCTCCAGCGTCTCGGTCGGCTACGACAACTACGACGTCGCCTACTTCAACGAACGCGGGATCATGCTCACCAACACCCCCGACGTCCTCACCGAAAGCACCGCCGACCTGGCCTTCGCCCTGCTCATGAGCAGCGCCCGTCGCGTCGCCGAACTGGACGCCTGGACCAAGGCTGGCCAATGGCAAGCCACCGTCGGGGCGCCATTGTTCGGCTGCGATGTGCACGGCAAAACCCTGGGCATCGTCGGCATGGGCAACATCGGTGCGGCCATCGCCCGTCGCGGGCGTCTGGGCTTCAACATGCCAATCCTCTACAGCGGCAACAGCCGCAAGACCGAACTGGAGCAAGAGCTCGGCGCACAGTTCCGCAGCCTTGATCAACTGCTGGCCGAAGCCGACTTTGTCTGCCTGGTGGTGCCGCTCAGTGAAAAAACCAGACACCTGATCAGCCATCGCGAACTGGCGTTGATGAAGCCGAGCGCGATTCTGGTGAACATTGCCCGCGGCCCGGTGGTGGACGAACCCGCCTTGATCGAAGCCCTGCAAAACAACCGGATTCGCGGCGCCGGGCTGGACGTTTACGAGAAAGAACCGCTGGCCGAGTCACCCCTGTTCCAACTGAAAAACGCGGTGACATTGCCGCACATCGGTTCAGCGACTCATGAAACCCGCGACGCCATGGCCAACCGTGCCTTGGCTAACTTGCGCAGCGCCTTGCTGGGGGAGCGACCGCAAGATCTGGTGAACCCACAAGTCTGGAAAGTCTAACTAAAACGGGCAGGTGCTTAACCGCCTGCCCGTGACCTACACACCTTGCAATTTAGTTAACTGCTAAAAAAAAGATGCTCACTATAGACTCCCAACACTTAGTCTAACTTACGGACTTTAGTTATGGAGAGCACCTACCTTGAACCACCTTACGACCGACAAACTGATTAGATACAGCAAAGTAGTACTAATGGCCTATATAAGCTTCTTTGGCTTGATGGTGATGTACAGCAACTTTACCGACTACCCATCCAATTACGAATACGTCGGCCATATTCTCAGCATGGACACCACCCGAGAAAACCTGAACCTGAGCTACAGAGCAATCACTTCGCCCATGCTCCACCACCGAATTTATTGGTTAATTATCACTTTGGAAGTTATTTACACGGCTTTCTGCTTGCTGGGCGCTTACCATCTTTATCGAAACATCAATGCACCTGCAGCCGTTTTTCACGAAGCGAAGAAATTTGCGATCATCGGACTATTAATTGGTCTTTTTGTCTATTACATCTGCCTGCAAGTGATCGGCACCGAATGGTTCAACATGGATGAATCTGCAATCTGGAACGCCAAGGATTGGGCCAGGCACATCGTGGACTTCATGTTTCCACTGCTGATTTACATCACGCTCAACATCGAACGCTGAAGTTTCAGCGCTCGATTAACCAAACCTTCACGCCAGTTTGCCGTTCCCTTGCACTATTGCCGCCCTGGGCTTACGAAACACCAGCACATTGCCCAGCATCACCAGTACCAAACCCATCAATGCGGGCGCGGTCCATTGGTAGCCTTCGGCAAACGCCGACACGTTCAGCGCCACGACGGGGAACAGTACGGTGCAATAGGCTGCGCGTTCCGGCCCCATCCGCCCGACCAATGTCAGGTAGGCAGTGAAACCGATCACCGACCCCGGAATCACCAGGTACAACAGCGAACCGATGTAGCGCGCATTCCATTCCATGTCGAACGGAATGCCTTTGACCAGGCACCACGCCGACAGCATGGCCGCGCCATAGGCCATGCCCCAGGCGTTGGTGGTTAGCGGTTTGAGCCCGGCTTTCTGTTGCAGGCTCGACAGCATGTTGCCCGCCGAGAAGCACAACGTCCCGAGCAACGCCAGACCCAACCCGAGCAAGGTTTGCGGGCTCGCGGTGTGGCCCGCCACCTCAGGCCAGAACAACAGGCCAAGCCCGAACAAGCCCAGCGCACCGCCCATCAGCACATTGCGAGCGACTTTCTGACCGAAGAACACGCGTGCATTGAGTGCGTTCCACAACGTGGCGGTAGAAAACACCACCGCGACCAGACCGCTGGGGATCCACTGGCTGGCGGTCAGAAAGCACATGAAGTTGACGCAGAACAGGCACAGCCCCTGCGCCAGGCAAATCAGATGCCCGCGACGGTTCATCACCTGCAGGCGGCGACTCAGCAGCAGCATCACGAACAGCACCAACGCTGCGAGGCCGAAGCGATAGACGATCGACACCGGAATCGCCACCACACCCAGTTGCCATTTCAAGGCGATCCAGGTGGTGCCCCAGATCAGCACGGTCAGCAGATACAACGAAAGGTTCATGGCAAAGACTCCTGAATAGACCGTCAGTGTCCTGCGCCAAGGCCTTTCGCACTTGCATAAACTTGCGCTTTTGTCGGGCCACAGGCTGGCAGCCGAACGGCTACGGAGTAGGATGCAAGGCGTTGGAGAGAACCGATCATGCCCGCACTGGAAACCCTGCAAGTCTTTCAAGCCCTTAACCGCTCGCCCAATGCTCACCTGGAGCACAGCGCCGAGCTCGGTGACGGCATGGCTGCAGCCTTGTGGAGCAACCATCACGACGCCCAGGATTACGAAGCGCCGAGCCATCACACCTTGTCCTGCTACATCGCCGGCGGCACCGGGACCTTTCGCCGCGACCAGCCCGGCACCAAGGGCGGCCCCGACAAGCTGTGCATCCTGCCGGCCGAGCATCAATCGGGTTGGGTGATCAACGGCGATATTCGCCTGGCCCATGTGTATTTCAGCCCCGAACAATTTGCCCTCGGCTGCGTTACGTTGCTGGACCGCGAACCTCGCGAGCTGCAGTTGCGCGAAGCCACTTTTCTGGACGACCCGGCGCAAGCCCGGCGCTTTCGGCAAATGCTCACACTCAACTGGGACGAGCCCGGCGAACGCGTGCTCACCAGCAGCCTGGCCCATGAAATGCTCAGCCACGTATTGCTCGGCCAGGTCGGGATGCGTGAGGGGTTGCGGCTTAAAGGTGGATTGGCTGCGCATCAGCGACGGCAGTTGGTGGAGTTCATCGACACTCAGTTGGCCGAGGCGATCAGCCTGGGGCAATTGGCGGCGTTGTGTGCGTTATCCGAATACCACTTTGCGCGGATGTTTCGCGAGAGCTTTGGGTTGCCGCCGCATCAATTTGTGCTGTCGCGACGACTGAGCCGGGCGCGGGAGTTGTTGCGTTCGACGTCGCAGCCGTTGGGGGATATTGCACTGGCGTGTGGGTTTGCCAGTGCGAGTCATTTCACCAATCGGTTTCGGCAGGCATTGGGCGGAACGCCTGGAGAGTATCGGCAGGCGTTTTTGCGGTAGGCCTGAGATTTTCGGTGTCTGGGATGCAGCCTTCGCGAGCAAGTCGAATCGTCGCACCGCCGCTCCCACATTTGATCGCATTCCCATGAGAGAACTCGGTCAAATGTGGGAGCGGGCTTGCTCGCGAAGAACGATGACGCGGTCTGCGATCAGAACTCCAACGTGCTGGACAACGAAATCTGCCGCGAATCCCCCATCGACACAAAGAACCGGCTCGCCGCCGAGGTGTAGTAGGTGCGGTCAAACAGGTTCTTCACGTTAAGCTGGAATTTGACCTTCTGCCCCTCGACTTTGGTGTCGTAAGTGGCGAATGCATCAGCCACGGTGTAGCTCGGCAAGTCGAAATCGTTCACGGCGTTACCCGCTCGCTCGCCGACATAACGCGCACCCGCGCCAACCCGCAACTGATCACCACCGACGATGGTGCCAAAGTCATAAACCGCCGACAGCGAGCCGCTATTCTTCGCTACGTTTTGCAGTTTTTTGCCTTTGTAGATCGGGTCTTCGGTGACTTCGGCATCGGTGTAGGCATAACTGCCGATCATGCTCCAGCGATCATTCAACTGACCGCTCAGGTCCACTTCCAGACCACGGGAACGCACTTCACCGGCGGCGCTGTAGATCGTCACGGGTCCTTCGGAGTTGGCCACCAGCACGTTGCGTTTCTTGATGTCGAACAGCGCGACGTTACCGGTGACGCGGCCCGGCATGTCGAGCTTGGCGCCGATTTCCCAGGACTTGGCTTCTTCCGGCGCGACGCTGCCGTCCAGCACGGTGCTGCTGCCGCTCAACGGCGCGATGGTCGAGTTGGGTTTGAATGACTCGGTGTAGCTGCCGTAGAACGACAGTTCATCGGTGTAGCGATACACCAGGCCGGCGCGAGGCACCCATTTCTGGCCGTTGCTGTCGGTGTTGGCCTGGAACGGTACACCTTTGCCGGCGTACTGGTCGTATTCCTGGAAGCGTGCACCAGCGACGAAAATCCATTGATCGGTCAGGTGAATCGAGTCCTGCAAAAACAACGAATCGCTGCGCAGTTCATCGGTCTGCGCACTGTCGGCCGGGCTGACCGTGGTGCCGGCGACTTCGCGGCCGTATACCGGGTTGACGTAGCTGAAGGTGCTCAAGCTTTTCTGACGGATCAGGTCTTCGCGGTAGATCTTGCGGTACTCGTCATCGACGCCGAACACCAAGTCGTGCTTCATTCCCGCGAGCTGGACATTGCCTTCAAGACTGGCGGTGGTGAAGCGGTCGGTGCTGATCGCGTTCTGAGTGCCGTCCATGCTGCGAGTCAGGGTGCCTTTCTTGGTGTCGATGGCGGTGATGCGCACCTGGCTGGCGTCGTAGGTTTCGCGGTTCCAGCTGTAGCCGAAGTGGGCTTTCCAGTTGTCGCTGAGCTCGTGATCGGCCTCGAAGTGATAGAGGTCCGAGCGGCCTTCCATGTTGTTGAACGGCTCGTCGAGACGACGCTCGCGAGAGATGTCCAGCGGATGATTGTCACGCGGGTCGATGACCGTGCCACGGTCGAACGGGGTCAGAAACTCGCGGTGTTCGTAGGCGAACAGCAGCTTGGTGCTTTCGCCGAACCAGGCCAGTGACGGTGCTACCAATGTCTCGCGGTGAGTACCGAAGTTGCGCCAGTAATCTTCGTCTTCGTGGTCCAGGACCATGCGATAGGCCAACCCGGATTCGCCGAGCGCACCCGTGCTGTCGAGACCGCCACCGCTGCCGTTTTTGCCGTCGCCGTAAGTCGAGCTGCGCAGGGTCAGGGCGTTGTACTGCTCAAGCTCGGGTTTCTTGCTGACCATGTTGACCACGCCACCCGGGTCTTGAATGCCATAAAGAAGCGAGGCCGGGCCCTTGAGCACTTCGACCCGGTCCACGGTCGCATTCATGCCTCGGCCCTGCACGAGCGGCATGCCGTCGCGCATGATCGAGCCGTTGCGGTTGTCGCCGAAGCCGCGAGTCATCACCGAGTCCTGAGTGCTCGCCAGTGTGTTGCCTTGAGTAATGCCGCTGACGTTGGCCAGCGCATCGTCCAGATTGCGCGGCGCCTGATCGCGGATGACCTGAGCCGGAACCACGTTGACGGTCTGGGGGATTTCCTGAAGCAAGGCTGATGAGCGCATCACCGAACTGGTGGGCGGTGGCTGATAGCTCATGGATTGATCGGCCACCGAAGTGATGGTGGTCGCGCCCAGGTTCAAGGTGCCTTCAGTGGGCAACGGCTCCAGCCCCCATGTGTGGCCGTCGGTACGGCGGAAGGTGAACCCCGAACCGCTAAGCAAACGCTGCATCGCCTGTTCGGCACTCATCTGCCCGCTGAGCGCTGGAGCGTTGAGGCCGTACGGTGCCTCATCGGTGTAGACCACGCTGATGCCGGTGATCCGGCTGAAGTCGCTCAAGGCCTGGGGCAGCGGTTTGGCGGCCATCGCGAAGCTGAACTGCGCATTCTGTCGGGCACTGCCGGCCTCAGCCGCCACCGCCATACTCAACGGCAGCAATGCCAACGCCGAAAAGCTCAAGGCACACGTACCCAACCATTGTTTGACCGAACCCGATTTTGCCCTGGACTTCATTGCTCATGACCTGTGTAGAACCACAACGGAATTCGAATGACTCGCAGTTTCAGTCACTACACGAATGGGGCTTGGGTTTACCTCACCAAAATTTTGAAAATAATTTTATCGGGATTATGTATTGCTTGACTGGACGCCTTCGCGAGCAAGCCCGCTCCCACATTTAATTGCATTCCCTCTGAAGGAACTCGGTCGAATGTGGGAGCGGGCTTGCTCGCGAAAGGGCCGGTAGCCTTACCGCAAAATAATCAGATGCCCCAGAACCTTGTGTTGCTCAAACCCCAACACCCCTTGCAACGAACTCAGCACCGCCTGCGGATCCTTGCTCGGAAAGCTGCCACTGACCCGCCGCGCCGCGAGTTCATTGTTGAGCAGCACAATCCGTCCCGGGTAATAACGCCCCAGGTCCTCCACCACATCAGCGAGCGTCGCCTTGTAGTAATTGAGCCATCCCTGACGCCACGCCAATTGCGCTTCGCTGTCTACCGCGTGGAGTGTTTCCGCCGAACCCTCGCCATAGGCCACTTGCTGGCCAGCGGTGAGGATTTGTTGCGCTGCGTGCTTGTCCGCCGTCACACCAACCCGCCCGGACAACACCGTGACCTGCGCGCCATGGGGTTGCAGGCGTACTTCGAATTGAGTCCCCAGCACCCGCGCCTGACCCTTTTCAGCGTCCACCACAAACGGCTCGCCGGTGTGGGTCACGCTGAAAAATCCGGCGCCGCGCCGCAGCTGAACGTGCCGCTCACCACGACTGAAATCCACCGCAATCGCGCTGTCAGCATCAAGCGTGACTTGCGACTGATCCGCCAGCGTGACGGTGCGAATTTCCCCCGGCGCCGACACATAGTCCGCGCCCAGATCATCGACCCAGCGCGACGGTTGCCAGCCAGCACCGAAGCCGATCATCAGCACCAGGCTCGCCGCCATCGCCAACGCCCCCGACCAACGCCGAACGCTGGTACGGCGCGAGCGATTCATGGCGTTGAGGTAACCCTGCAAGGCAAACGCGTCTTCATCGGCCAACGTTCGAGCCGGTGTTTCGGTCAACTCCCACACCACTTGCGCCTGGGCGTAAGCCTCGGCATGGGCAGGGTCGGCCTGTAGCCAATGGCTGAAGGTGGCCTGATCGCCGCTGCTGGGCTGATCATGCAACAGACTCAGCCAGGCGAAGGCCGCCTGTTCCTGAGCAGGCGTCGGGGTGACGCGTTCGGTGTTTTTCACGGTGCTTTCCCTGGCGTGCGCGGTTCGGGTTCCCGCAGGCTGGCCTTGCAAGCCTCGAGGGCGCGCATCATATGTTTTTCCACGGCGCTTTGGGACAAGCCCATGGCCTTCGCGATCTCGGCGTATTTGCGCCCGTGAATACGGTTGAGCAAAAAAATCTGCCGCGTGCGCTCGGGCAGCGCGCGCAACGCCGCTTCGACGTGACGCAAGTCGTTGCCCGCCTCCAATGCCGCTTGCGGTTCGCTGCCGTGGCTGTCCGGTTGGTCCGGCATCCAACCCTCGTTGACCCGCACCCGCGTGCCTTCGCTGCGCAAATGGTCGATGGCGATGTTGCCGGCGCAGCGCAACAGGTAAGTGCTGAGCTCTTCGACCTGCACCAACGGCCGACGCCAGAAGCGCACGAACAAGTCCTGCACCAGGTCCGCGGCCGTCGCCCGACACCCGACTCGGCGGCTCACCAGCGCTTCCATTTGCGAACGCTGGGAAAGGAACACCTGCAGGAAATGCGCACGCGCACCGTGATGTTCATCGTCATGGGATTCCGGTGGACGGGTGATCATCAGGTCAGCCCTTTGCAAACACGGCGACGGGGCTGGCGAGCAGACTCAAACCGGCCAACACCAAGGCCAGGCGCGGGCGATACGGCATCAACAACACCAGCAGCAAAGCGCTGAGCATCAACACCGCAAACCACTCCACCAATCCAAGTCCCCAGCCCGTCGACGACACTGCGGCCCACAGCGATAACGCTAGCAACAGCCAGCCACTGAGCTTCATCCCTTGGCGGCGACGGGCCGAGGGCTTGCGCCCCAAAAGTTCGGCGTGATGCCGATCCATCGATAAACAGAGCGCGGTGAAACCGCCGTAGCACAGCAACCAGGCCAAGAACATTCAGTGCGCCTCTTGCTCAAGCATTATCGATTTCGCCCGCGGCCGGGTGACGGTTCCAGCCTGCCCCGAGCGCTGCATTTTCCACGCAGCCCACGCGAAAAACAGACCACTGCCCAGGCACGTCAGATCGAAACCGGCCATGGCCCAATCGCCCTGAATCAGGGTGACGCCCAAGTGATAAGGCGTAGTCAGCGCGTTCAGCAGCGGCAGCGCACAGAACAGCAACGCCGCCAGCGCCAACTGTTCGACCCACGCTGCACGACCACGGCGGACCATGGCGTGCAACACACTCAAGCCCCAGACGATGAAGAAGCCGTTCACTTCCCAATCCGCCCGCCCGGCCATTGCGACCGGCAACAATCGATTGGCCCAGAAGAACGCCGCCACCGCGACCATCAACCCCGACATGCTGGCGATGTTCAGGACTTCCACCAGTCGCAACTCAAACGGCATCACACCGCTCTTCGCATGTTTGAGCTGACGCTTGCCGAGCCAGATCACCAGCCCGGTACCGATCATCGCAGTGCCCGCCAAACCACACATGAAGTACAGCCAGCGCAACACCGGACCGGCGAAATGGCCCATGTGCAAGCCATAGAAACTGCCGGCAATCGCCATGGGTAGTGCTTGCTTCGGCGTCGTGCTGAGTAGCTGCCCGGTCACGCCGTTGAATGTCAACGCGCTGCCAAAGTCGTGGACCACTCGGTCGGCGCCGTCACGCGCAAGAATGACCGAGGCATTCGCATCGCCCGGATTGTTGACCGTCAACCGTCCGGCCCGCCCGCCCGACCATTGCTCGCTGGCCCGTTCCAGCAGCGGTGCCAACGGTGCCAACTGACCCGGTGTACCGGCAAGTTCGGGGATACTGGAAGCAGGAAACACCTCATCGTAAAACGTATCGAAGTCACTGCCATAAGAGGCGACGATGCTCGCCGGCATCACCATCGACATGAAAATCACCAGGCTGCTGTAAGTGATCATCAAATGAAATGGCAACACCAGAACGCCCACCGCGTTGTGCCCGTCGAGCCAGGAGCGCTGGCCCTTGCGCGGTCGGAAGGTGAAGAAGTCCTTGAAGATTTTCTTGTGGGTGATGATCCCGCTGATCAGCGCGACGAACATCACCATCGCTGCGAGGGTCGACAGCCAGCGACCCCACGGATAGGGCATTTGCAACTGAAAGTGGAAGCGGTAAAAGAACTCGCCACCGCATGTGCCCCGGCCCTGCACTTCTGCACCGGTTTGCGGATCGAGGAGTTTTTCGGTGAATTGACCGCGCGTGCCGGGCCTGGCCGGTGCTTGCTGCCACCTCACCGACAGCCCGGGTTCGCGAGCATCCGGCAAATCGATAAGCCATCGCGAGGCACCCGCGGCGTGCTGCTCAAGGTAGTGCTGGGCCAGGGTCAAACTGGCTTCGGAGGACACTGCACGGGCGGGAATTTCCGGCTGCATCCAGTGGCTGATCTCATCCTTGAAATACGCGAGCGTGCCGGTCAGGAAAATCGCGAACAGCAGCCAGCCGAAGATCAACCCAGCCCAGGTGTGCAGCCAGGCCATGGCCTGTCGAAAGCCCTCTTTCATGAGACGCCCATCCAGTACGCCAGCCCCGACACCGCCGCCAAAACCACGCTCGGCACGATCAATCCCAACCAGGCTTGCCACGCACTGCGACAGGCAAAGCACCAGAGTACGGCGACCAGATACACCAGAAACGAGGTCATCATCCCGGTGACCACCGCTTCGCCGCGAGCCATGGGCAGCCACATCGTCAGGCTGACACTGGCCAATGCCGCAACGAGGTATCCCCCCAACACGGCGGCCAGCACTCGGGAAGTGACGGCCAGACAGTAGGAAACGGGGAGCGCGGTGATTTTGCCTTTCATGTTTCGACCTTGAAACGGGTGAAGCCTCGTGAAGGTCACGGAGCCAACAAGGCCGTAATATTAATGATAAATATTCTCATATGCAAAATAGATCAGATGGGATCGTTGTTACGGCAGTCCAAATGATCGTTCCCACGCGCAGCACAAACAAGAACGGGCCTGCATAAGCAGGCCCGTTTTCAGTGGTGGAAAGGTAAAAGGTGAATCAGGCTTCAACCGTTTTGCGCAGCCTGTTCGTTCTCAAGAAATTCGTCTTCCAGCAGCGCATCGGCTGCGACTCTCTCGAACGGCACCACAGCGGCACGTGGTTTGCCCCGCAGTTTGCCGAACAGGTGTTCCAGCGCATGTTCAAGTTTTTCGGCCGCACCGTCGATCGCCAGTTCCAGGTTTGCGGCTTTATGGGTGACGGAAATCGGTTGGTGGCCTTTTGGCCGCGCTTCCAGCTGACAGCGCATGTCATGGGGACCGGGCTTGTCGCCGTTCTCGTCCCGCAGATGAACCTCGACGCGTGTCAGGTCCTCTTCATAACGTTCGAGCGTGCTCTCAATGGTAGTACGTACCCACTCCTCCAGTCGGATGCTGCTTTGAATATGGTTATCGCTGTTGACTTGGATTTGCATAGTTCATCCCTTATTTCAGCTAGCTCGCGAGAGGCACATCGGCTGGCCCTTGGGCGTCATCACCGTGACCTCTTACTTACACAATCGGTCTGCTCGCAGAACAATTCAACCCCTAAAAGAAGATAAATTTTCATACGCAAAAAAAGCCGGACAAGGAGCAAAAGCGCTGTTAAGGTCGGGAGTTGGGTCGCCTGACTCTTTTGTCACAATTGCTCACATCTGCCGCTCCGCCAGCGGGTGCAAGCTTCGAAATATCCCCGCCTCCTCCACCAGCCAGTCATGCACCGCACGCACGCCCGGATGGCTCAGCGCCCCCGGCGCATAGAGCAGCACATAACGCTTGTGATTGGGCACCGCCAGGCCAAACGGCACGATCAACGTCCCCCGATCCAGCTCATCATTGAGCAACGTTCGTCGCGCAATCGCCACGCCCATACCGGCAATCGCCGCTTCGATGGTCAGGTGATTGCGATTGAAGGTGTGCCCGCGCCGCACGTCCGCACCTTCGAAGCCGATAGCGTTGAGGTAGAACTCCCACTCTGCATACTCGTAACTGCCGCGCCAGGCGGTGATGTCGTGCAGCAGCGGAAAGTGCATCAGGTCCGCCGGGCCATGCAGCGGCGGCCGGCCGCGCAGCAGGCTTGGAGCACAGACGGGAAAAATCTGCTCGTCGAGCAAGGTTGTGGATAACAAACCGGGATAGCTGCCGTCATTCAGGTCGATGGCCAAATCGAAGTCGCCTTCGTGCAATGGCACGCTGCTGTCCTCGGCCACCAGCCGTAATTGAATGTCCGGGAATCGCTGCTGCAAACGCGGCAACCTTGGGGTCAACCACTTGCTCAGGAACGATGGGATCGAGCGCACTCGCAAAATTCCGCTGATCATTCCGGCGTCCAGTCGTCGCAATTCCGCATCGATGCTGCCGTAAGCCTCATTGACCGTGATGGCTAGTCGCTGGCCCTCGGCGCTCAGTTCCACACCCCGAGCGCGGCGGTGGAAAAGTCGAAACCCAAGCCGTTCTTCCAGCTGTCGGATTTGCTGACTGACCGCACCCGGCGTGATGTGCAGTTCTTCGGCGCATCGAGTGAACGACAAGTGCCGCGCGGCACAGGAAAACACGTGCAGCCAGACGTAAGTCTGGGCGTGCAATTGGCGACTCATTGTTTAGTCCTGCTAAAGGCTGTCTTAGGAAGTTTCGTTGGTCACGTAGGACCGAGGTAGGCAGTATCGCCGACATTGCGCTTGTCCTACAAAAATGGCAGCGATTTCTCTTCCATTGCTTGTATAGGCTTTAGCATGGCTATCAGTGTTTTCGATCTCTTCAAAGTCGGCATCGGTCCGTCCAGTTCCCATACCGTCGGCCCGATGCGCGCCGCCGCGACCTTCGCCCAAGCCCTGATTGACCAACAATTGCTGGCCGACGTACGGCGAGTAGAAATCCGACTTTATGGCTCGCTGTCGGCGACCGGCGTCGGTCACGCCACCGACCGCGCCTGCGTCATGGGCCTGATGGGCGAATGGCCGGACAGCATTGATCCCACGTCCATCGACAGTCGAATCCAGTCTCTGCGCGAAACTGGCGAACTGTCTCTGGCAGGAAAAACCACCATCGCCTTCAACTGGCAACGCGATCTCCTGCTGCTCGAGGAGAGCCTGCCCTACCACCCCAACGCCATGTCCCTGACAGCCTTTGGCGAAACCGGTGAGTTGTGGGAGCAAACGTACTACTCGATCGGTGGCGGATTCATCATCGAAGCGGCCGAAGCCGAGTCCGGCATCGCGCCAACCAGCGATGTGGTGCTGCCGTACGATTTTTCCAGCGCCGCCGAACTACTCAAGCTCTGCAACCTGCACGGTCTGCGCGTTTCCGAATTGATGATGGCCAATGAATTGGCCTGGCGCAGCGAAGCCGAAATCCGTCAGGGCCTACTGCACATCTGGTCGGTGATGCGCGAATGCGTCGAGCAAGGGCTGCGCCATGAAGGCATCCTGCCCGGCGGTCTGAATGTTCCCCGTCGCGCAGCGAAATTGCACCGCAGCCTGCTGGAAATCGGCAAGCCGAATGTCATCACCTCCACGCTGTCGGCCATGGAGTGGGTGAACCTGTTCGCCCTCGCCGTGAACGAAGAAAACGCAGCGGGCGGGCGCATGGTCACGGCGCCGACCAACGGCGCGGCGGGGATCATTCCGGCGGTGCTGCATTACTACATGAAATTCAACCCGGACGCGTCGGACGATGACGTCGTCGCGTTCTTTTTGGGCGCTGCTGCTGTAGGCATTCTCTGCAAGAAAAACGCCTCTATCTCCGGTGCTGAAGTCGGTTGCCAGGGCGAAGTCGGCTCGGCCTGCGCCATGGCAGCCGCCGGTCTGGCGGACGTGCTCGGCGCCACGCCCGAGCAACTGGAAAACGCCGCCGAAATCGGCCTGGAACACAACCTCGGCCTGACCTGCGACCCGGTCGGCGGCCTGGTGCAAGTGCCGTGCATCGAGCGCAACGCCATCGCCGCCGTGAAGGCGATCAACGCTACGCAAATGGCCCTGCGCGGCGACGGCAAACACTTCATTTCCCTGGACCGGGTGATCCGCACCATGCGCGATACCGGCGCCGACATGCACGACAAATACAAAGAGACTTCACGGGGCGGCCTGGCTGTTAGCTGGGTGGAGTGCTGAGGAGCATTCCGAAGCAGGTAGTTTGAAAACGTAGCGAGCGAAGGCAAGACAAGGCAAAAACAGGCAAGGACGCGGAGTTTACGGGTTGTAAATGAGCAGTCCGCGCCTGTTTTTAACGCAGTATTGCCTGCGTAGCGACGAAGTCGCCCAGCGCGCAGTAGTTTTCAAACTGCCTGCCTGACCGTCCGGAACACGTGAGCCCTAGCAAGAACAATAACGAGGCCAAACGATGACCGATGTACGTACACCTGCTGCCGATAACCCAGCTGTAGAACTCAAACGCGACACAGCAACAGCCACCAAAGGCTGGAGTAAACACGACACCACCTGGATGCTCGGTCTTTACGGCACCGCCATCGGTGCCGGCACGCTGTTCCTGCCGATCAACGCCGGCGTGGGCGGTTTCTGGCCGCTTCTGATCCTGGCAGTGCTGGCGTTTCCGATGACCTTTTTCGCCCACCGCGGCCTGACCCGCTTCGTGCTGTCCGGGCGTTCCGGGGACATCACCGAAGTCGTGGAAGAGCATTTCGGCATCGGTGCCGGCAAGCTGATCACGCTGCTCTATTTCTTTGCGATCTTCCCGATTCTGCTGGTGTACAGCGTGGCGCTGACCAATACCTTGAGCAGCTTCATGGAGCATCAGTTGCACATCGCCCCGCCACCGCGGGCGATTCTGTCGCTGGTACTGATCCTCGGTCTGATGGCCATCGTTCGTTGCGGTCAGGGTGTCATCGTCAAATGCATGAGCGTGCTGGTGTACCCGTTTGTCGCGGCATTGCTGCTGCTCGGTTTGAGCCTGATCCCGAACTGGAACGGAGCGTTCTTCGCCACCGCTAGTGAAGGCATGCCGATGCCGCTGTTCTTCAAGACGTTGTGGCTGGCGATCCCGGTGATGGTGTTTTCGTTCAACCATTCGCCGATCATCTCCGCCTTCTCCGTCGATCAGAAACAACGTTACGGCGAACAGGCCGAACGCAAAAGCAGCGGCATCCTCGCCATCGCCCACGCGATGATGGTGGTGACGGTGATGTTCTTCTGCTTCAGCTGCGTGCTGGCCCTGTCCCCGGCTGATTTGGCGGCGGCGAAGGCGCAGAACATCTCGATCCTGTCGTACCTGGCCAACCACTTCCAGACGCCGGTCATCGCTTACGCCGCACCGTTGATTGCACTGGTGGCGATCACCAAGTCCTTCCTCGGCCATTACATCGGCGCCAGCGAAGGCTTTCAGGGCCTGATCGTGAAAAGCCTGCGCGGCCGTGGCCGGGTGATGTCTGCCAGTTGGCTGAACCGCGTGACCGCGCTGTTCATGATCCTCAGCTGCTGGGCCGTGGCGACGTTCAACCCGAGCATCCTCGGCATGATCGAAACCCTCGGTGGGCCGATCATCGCGTGCCTGTTGTTCCTGATGCCGATGTACGCCATCCGCCGCGTGCCGGCCTTGCGCCAGTACTCGGGTCAGGCCTCGAACGTGTTCGTGGTGTTGATCGGTTTGATTGCACTGTCTGCGATCATCTACTCATTCATGCCCTGAAACGGGCAGGCAAAAAGAAGGCGGGCTGTAGCAGCTGGCGAAGCCTGCGTTCGGCTGCGTAGCAGTCGTGAAATCAGGCGATGCGGTGTTTCAGAAAGACCGCAAACTCAGGTTTTACGACTGCTTCGCAGCCGAACGCAGGCTTCGCCAGCTGCTACATGGATTGCGTTGCAGCGTGAATGCTCAGCAATCGCCACGACGCCCGCCTCTTTTTTTTGCCGTGGTCATTGTTCGACAATTTTTCCGGCATGCCCCTTGCTAAGTTCTATGTAGGAGCTGCCGAAGGCTGCGATCTTTTGATCTTTAGCGCCTTCAGTTACGTCAAAAATCAAAAGATCGCAGCCTTCGGCAGCTCCTACCAAAACAGATGATGGCGATATGGCTATGGAATGGCCGATGGTCCGGTATCGCGAACCAACCCGATCATGGCTGGTCAACAACTGCACGTTCAATCAGGCGGTAACGCATCATGGACAACCCTTTCCAGCTCATTACCGATGCTTTTGCACCGGATTATCAGATCAACCTGAGCATTCAGGGTCTGGATGGCAGCATCATGCTGACCCTGTCCAACAGCGGTCACGTGGTCGCCAAACGGATGATCAGCGCCGAACAACGCAATGACCCCCAGCGCCTCAAACGCCTGGTGCAAAGCATTCAATTCGGCATTGCCATCGAACAGGGCCACAGCGCCGTGGCCATCCTCGAAGCCATGACCGACGGCGACAATCACAACCTGCCGCCGCCACGCGTCAAGGGCCACAGCCGGCCAGCCATGAGGCTTTAAAGCTCGCCCTTCTCGACTTCGGGATGCTCACCGGAACCCGCACCGATCTTGCGTTGCGGGTGTTCGATCTTCACCGAAGGGAATTGCGACGAAGCGTAACGCACCACCAGAATCGAGAACGCCAGCAGCAGAATCCCGCCGCACAGGTAGATGATGCCGACATCCGGCGGATTGTGGTGCGAGACGTTGGAGATCAGCAGCCGCGTCAGCGCAGTGATCGCCACGTAGATCAGGAAGCGCACCGGCATGTGGTTGGTCTTGAAGTAAATCCCGACCATCGCCCCCAGTTCCAGGTAGATGAACAGCAGCAAGATGTCATCGATCTTGATGTGCCCTGCTTCGATCATCCCCAAAAATTCCATCACCGCCGCCCACGCGGTGACGGCACCGATGGCAAACAGCGCCAGATAGTGGAAGGTCTCGACGAACAGGTTGCCCAGGGACTCGGCCAGTTGGTGCACGTTCTGCCGCAGGTTCTCGGCCCAGTTGATTTTCACGATGATTCTTCCTTAGCTCGGTTCGAGCGGATGATGCGGGTTTGACGTGACGGTTGTTCTGCATGCAGAAAAAAGGCCAGAGGCTGTTGGGTGAGATGGCGATAGGCTGCCATTGGACACTTTTGTGGAGAGTTCGAGGGCCTCATCGCGAGCAAGCTCGGCTCCCACAGGTCTTGCGCAGACCACCTGATTTCGGTCTACATTAAAAAGCCACTACCCAAAGCGCAGGGATTCGCTTATCCTTTTCGCTGTATATAAATACAGTGGTCGTAAGACAACTTAATGTGAAGGCATGTGAGGTGGTGAATGGCCGTCGAAGTGGTATACCGCAGCAGCCGAGATCTGGAGCGCTTGTTCATGGATAAAGCCGAAGCTGACCGTCATGACAAAATGCTCGAACTGGCCGAGTTGCTGGCTGAAGTGTTGCACAAAGCCGTTCCGTCCCTGACCGAACAGCAAGTGGAAGAAGCCGGGATCTACATGGCGAAGAACCGCGATGTGTTCGCCAAGGCGTTCAAGAGCCAGCCGGATGCTCTGTCCGAACTGCTGAACGCTCCTGCTGAAGTCGTTGAAAAAGCCGCACCCGTTGAAGCACCGGCACCGGTTGAAGTGGCGAGCGCTGAGCCGACCAAGCCAGCTAAAGCCGCCAAGACACCCAAGT
Source organism: Pseudomonas sp. ACM7 (assembly GCF_004136015.1). NCBI lineage: Bacteria > Pseudomonadati > Pseudomonadota > Gammaproteobacteria > Pseudomonadales > Pseudomonadaceae > Pseudomonas > Pseudomonas sp. ACM7. Next base: position 1,582,827 of record NZ_CP024866.1, read on the forward strand.
AAGCAACGCCCGAATTGAATAGGCCCTGAGTCAAAAGACTCAGGGCCTTTTTCATGCCCGCAAAAAGTCAGGCTTCGGGTTGTTCCAGCGTAAGCGGCTGGCTAATACGCCTATACATTGCTTTCACGTCAATTCACGTTCTCTGCATCAGCCTCTCAAATCCCTGTCGGCAAGAGGGCTGATTATTTTTTGGGGAGCGATGCGATCATTTGATCAAAGGCCGTTACCGAATATCTTCCATCAAGGTTTTCTACGGTGGGCATTTTTGAAGGAAACCCGAATCGCACTCTGCCGGGAAGCGCTTCGTTCATAGCTGAGTACCAGGTCAGCAGAGCTTGTTGGAGGCGCACGTGTAGCTCGAATCTACTCCGTCGGCGGGTGGTGTCTGCTTTGGCTCGTTCGCGCGCGAGCTGAGGATCTATGCGGCCAACAATGTAACAGTCAGCAAAACCAATACGTCCTTGTACGATCGTTTCTCTTGTGGCGTCCAACTCTATTCGCCAGTCGTGTTCGCTCGCCTCGCCGATCTGCCAAAGACTCCAAATGTAGTGGAGCTTGAGAGGGTCACTGTCACACAAAGCCCACGAAGAAATGTCTTCCATGGCCAGCGCCGTTTGCCAGCGATCCACGTTTCGCTCTGCCCAAAAAGTTGCTGCTTCGACTGGATCCTTTATCCGATCCGGCTCGTTCTCAAAACGGCCGTTTTCAGGAATGACATGCTGCCCTCCATACTTAGCGCACCAAGTGGTTTTCCCACTGGCGCTGATACCCTCAACAACCAAAATCATCGTTATGACTACTCCGTTAATTGCGCCATCCTTGTAAGTCCCAAAGCATCGGGGGATTACGTGGTTTCTGCCGCCACCTGATGCGGCAGCAGTTGCCCTGATCTCACTTGCTCGCTGTGTCGGCAGCCGCATCAGCACATCTTTAAGATAGGCATACGGGTCATACCCATTCATGCGCGCCGACTGGATCAGGCTCATGATCGCCGCCGCCCGTTTGCCGCTGCGTAACGACCAGGCAAACAACCAGTTCGAGCGCCCAAGTGCCCACGGCCGGATTCAGCTGTTCCGGAGTCATCTGGTCGAGGTTGGGTGAGGACGTCATGCCGCTGATTGTGCCAGAGCCGGCGATCAGCGGCGATAAACCGATGGGCTACCGGAAGGCGTCAAAGCACTGTGATCAAGTCGACCGCACCGTCTCGCTACCTGGGGCAGCCCCAGCACAAGGCCTGAAGCTGCTCGCTATCCACTTTGACTTCCGGGGCATGCCGAATGCCGCAAAAGCCGGCAGCGATGCTGCTGGCTGACCCCGGTGGAGCGGCATCCACTTGCGAATGACGTTGGCATTGATGCCGTGGCTGATGGCAACGCTGGAGATGGTTGCTCCAAGTTGCAGGCAATCCTGAACAACCTGGGCCTTGAACGATTTGGGATAAGAGCTTCGTAGGCGCATGGAAACCCTGGCGATAAGGGTGATCGCGTCCGCTTAAAATACGCGGACACCATCGCCCTTAAAGCTGGAGTTCGGAAGGTGATTTGGCCGGATGCTAACGTTCCAGCGCCTCGACCAAGGCCTTGAAGAACCGCGCTGCCTCGCCGCCGGTCACCACGCGGTGATCGAACGTCAGCGACAGCGGCAGGACCGGATGCACCACCACCACGCCGTCAACCGCCACCGGTTCGTCGCGGATCGCACCAGCGGCGAGGATTGCCACTTGCGGCGGTACCACCACCGGGTTGGCGTAGCGGCCGAACAAGGTACCGAAACTCGACAACGTCAGGGTCGCCCCCATCATTTCCTTGGGCGGAATCGATCGCGCCTGCACGTCGGCCCTTAATCGCATGACGCCTTCCTTCAACTCAGCCAGGGTGCGGTGACCGACATCGCGCAGCACTGGCACGAACAAGCCGTCCGGGGTGTCCACGGCGATGCCCAGATCGAGCCGTTCGTGTTGTTTGAGCGACAGGCTTTTGCCGTCGAAGGCGCTGTTGAGCACCGGTTCCACGGCGCACGCGGCCGCCATCGCCTTGGCCAGGCGAATCAGCGGTTCGCGGGCCTGACCCCAGCGATACAGGTCGGCGTCACCGAAAATCGTCACCGGCACGACTTCGGCGTGGGACCGGGCCATGTTCAGCGCCATGCTGCGCCGCACACCGCGCAACCGTTCGCCGCCGAAGCGATCCAGTTCAGTTTGAGCCGCGTTTTCCACATCCGTGCGGGTGATCAGCCCCCCGTGGCCGGAGCCGGTCAACCCGCTCAACTCCACGCCGAGTTGCCGAGCCAGTTGCCGCACGGCCGGCGTGGCGCGAGTCGCCAGGTGCTCTCGGGTCGAAGGGGCCGCCCCGATGAAAAACGAGTCCTCCTGACTGCTGCCGCCACCTTCGAGTCGCCCCACTACGGTGCCCGCATCGGCTTCGCCTTCGTAACCGAGCAAGGGTTCACCGACATGAATAATGTCGCCCTCGCCGCCGTAGAGTTTTGCCACCACGCCGTCGTACGGCGCGGGAATTTCCACCAAGGCTTTGGCGGTTTCCACCGACACCAGCAGTTGATCGGCCTTGACGGTATCGCCGACTGCGACGTGCCAGCGGACGATTTCCGCCTCCTGCAAACCTTCGCCCAGATCCGGCAGTTTGAAATACTTCATCGCAGCCTCCTTGGGTTCAGGCGAAGTGCAGAACGTTGTCGCAGGCCTGAAGAATGTCCTCGACGTTGGGCATGTACAGCGACTCCAGTCGATACAGCGGCGGCGGGATGTCCGGCGCGGTAACCCGCTGAATCGGTGCCTGCAATTCCAGCAACACCCGCTCGTAGAGGCTCGCGGCGACTTCCGCACCGACGCCACAAGAGCGAGGTGCCTCGTGGACGATCACGCAACGACCGGTCTTGCGCACCGAGGCTTCCATCGTGTCGAGGTCCAGCGGCTTGATACTCGCGACATCGATCACTTCCGCCGAGACGCCCCGCTCGGCCAATGCGGTGGCGGCTTGCAGGGTTTCCATCACACTGGCCCCCCAACTGATCAGCGTGATGTCGCTGCCTTCGCGCAGGGTGAAACAGCTGTCCAGCGGCAGGCGTTTACCGTCATCCACCAGCGTTTGCGGGTTCATGCGATAGAGCCGGGTCGGTTCGAGAAACACCACCGGATCAGGGTCATCGATGGCCGCCAGCAACAAGCCATAGGCCCGTGCCGGCGATGACGGAATCACCACCCGCAGACCTGGAATGTGCGCGAACAATGCTTCAGTACTTTCGCTGTGATGTTCCGGCGCGCGAATCCCTGCGCCCATCGGCGTGCGCATCACCATCGGGCACGTGATCCGCCCGCGCGTGCGATTACGCATGCGGCTGGCGTGGGACACCAGGTGCTCCATGGCCGCGTAGATGAAACCCATGAACTGGATTTCCACCACCGGTTTCAAGCCCTGAGCGGCCATGCCGACCACCAGACCGCCGAGCATGGTTTCGGCCAGCGGCGAGTCGATGACTCGCTTGAAGCCAAAGCTGTCGCGCAGCCCTTGGGTGGCGCGGAACACGCCGCCATTCACCCCGACGTCCTCACCGAGGACGATGACGTTCTCGTCTTCGCTCATGGCCCGATGCAGCGCGAGGTTCACCGCTTCCAGCAACGTGACTTTGCCGTTACTCATGGCTCGAATCTCCCGCGCGGCGCGCGGCCCGTTCGAGCAACTCTTCACGCTGCCCGGCGAGGGACGCCGGCCATTGGGCGTAGACATGATCCATGACCGATTCGGGCACCTGAGTACCCGCTGCCTCGAAGTTATCCACAGCGCGCTGCACCAGGCCCTGGCATTCACTGATCAGCGCCTGTTCGCGGCCTTCGTCCCACACGCCCTGGTCGACCATGAAACGTTGCAGGCGTTTGACCGGCTCTTCGAGCCAGGCCTGTTTGACCTCGTCCGCCGGCCGGTAGCGTGTGGCATCGTCAGCGGTTGTGTGGTCGCCGAGGCGATAGCTCAGGCATTCCAGCAACACCGGCCCTTTACCGTGACGCGCCCTTTCGAGGGCCACTTGGACTCGGTCGTAAACCGCGAGCAGGTCATTGCCGTCGACCTGCTCACCGTGGAACCCGGCACCGATGGCTTTCTGTGCCAGCGTCGGGGCGCCGCACTGAATTCGCCGTGGCACCGAGATCGCCCATTGGTTGTTATTGACCACGAACACCACCGGCAACTGCCAGGCACCGGCGACGTTGAGGGCTTCGAGGAAATCGCCCTTGCTGGTGGCGCCATCGCCGCAGGTGGTGACGGCGACTCGATGTTCACCGCGGATTTTGAATGCACTGGCAACGCCGCAGGCATGCAGGGCCTGGGTGGCAATCGGCACACAGATCGGAAAGTCCTGGGCCGCCGCCGGTTCGGCAAAGTCGCTGCCGCGCTCGTCACCGCCCCAGTACAGGAGGATTTCTTCCATTCGCACCCCACGCATCAACTGCACGGCGGTGTCACGGTAATACGGAATCAGCACGTCTTCGGCGTGCATCACGCTGCCGACGGCGACGCCAATGGCTTCCTGGCCCAATGTCGGCGCATAAGTGCCAATGCGCCCGGTGCGTTGCAGGGCGACGGCTTTCTGATCGAAAAGGCGGGTCAGGACCATCTGCCGATAAAGGCGCGTCAGCAAATTGAAATCATCGGCCCAGGCAGGAAGTTCGCCGAGCAATTGGCCGTCAGGGGATAAAAATCGGGTGTAAGGCAGCTCAACCTTGTGAGGCATCAAAGGGGCTCCTGGCACGCCGCGTCAGCGTGCGTCAGTCAAGCCTGACGCTTGTGGCGCCAGGCCTTGGGGGCAAGTCTGCCGGATAGGCCCTCACTCCTTCATCGGTTCAACCTCATCGATACAGCACTTTCTCCGCCAACTCGTCAGCCACTCGGGCCGGCGAGCGTTTTTCCGCCTGGGCATGGGCGAAGACTTCGGTCAGCCGGGAGCTGATTTTCGACAGGTGTGCGGTGATGGTCGTGAGCTCTTCGCCGCGGTGCTTGAGCGAAACGTAGATCAGCCCGCCGGAATTGATCACATAGTCCGGCGCATACAGAATGCCCCGCCGCTCCAGTTGATCGGCGACTTCCAGATGGGTCAGTTGGTTGTTCGCCGAACCGGCCACCGCCGCGCAGCGCAATTGCGTCACGCTGTGGCTGTTGAGCACGCCACCGAGGCCGCAGGGCGCGAGAATGTCGCAAGGGGTGCTGAGCAGCGCCTCGTTGGCGATCGGGTGAGCGCCGAGTTGTTCCATCGCCAATTGCACTTTGCCGTGATCGATGTCACTGACCAGCAGCTCGGCACCGGCGGCGTGCAGTTGTTCGGCGAGGGCAAAACCAACGTTGCCGAGCCCTTGAATCGCCACTCGCAGGCCTTCGAGGTTATCGCTGCCCAGCCGGGCCATGGCGGTGGCACGAATACCGGTGAACACGCCCATCGCCGCGTGCGGTGCTGGGTCGCCCGCCGAGGTGGTGCTGGTGACGTGCTGGGTCTGTTGGGCGATGCAATCCATGTCCGCCACGGAGGTGCCACTATCGATCGCAGTGATGTAGCGGCCGTCGAGCTGATTGATGCAACGCCCGAAGGCTTCGAATAGCGCGGCGCGGTTTTCCACATGGACCGGGCGAACAATCACTGCAACGCCGCCACCCTGAGCCAGGCCAGCCAGCGCCGCCTTGTAACTCATGCCTTGGGCGAGGCGCACAGCATCCTCGACGGCGGACTCGTCGCTGGGATAGGCAAGGTAACGACACCCGCCGAGGGCAGGCCCCAGACGGCTGTTATGAATGGCAATGACCGCCTTCAACCCGGTGACCGAGTCGACGCTCAGATGCAGGGATTCAAGGCGAGTGCTTTGCATGAGAGCGAACATCGTAGGGCTCCCGAATCACTTCTTGTAGTCGCCAGTATAGGCTTGCGCCCGAAAATTGCAGAAGCGCACCGGAATAAGCGACGCCGCCATGCAGACTTTCGGACATAACCTGCAACCGCCTCTGTGCGGCACTGGACGAATGGCGGAGACGGGGCTAAAACGAGGCATTACCCGGAGATTTTGATGACCCCCCGCCAACGTTTCTTCGACTGCCTGCAACGTTCACCGCCTGCGCTGTTCGAGGCGGCGCTGTGGATTGCCGCCGAACACGACACTGAGGTAAATCCCGAGGCGGTGCTGCAAGATTTCAAGGACCTGCAACAACGGGTCAGTTATGGCTTGCCGATGTTGCCGGTGAGCGAGTTGGCCCAGCCGTTGTTACGGCGCATGAATGACCTGGGATTCGCTCAGGACGACTCCACGCCATTGCGTCCGCAAGTCGCGCTGGTCAATAAAGTGCTGGAACGCAGACGTGGGCAGCCGCTGAGTCTGGGGTTGATTGCTCTGGAACTGGCCAAAGGTCTGGAAATCCCCATGGTTGGAGTCAACTTCCCTGGGCATTTCCTGCTGCGGGTACCGGGCGCCGATCACCTGCTCGACCCTTGCGGCGGGCGTCGGTTGTACCCCAACGATTGCCGGGAGTTGCTGCAACGCCAGTACGGCCCGAACATGCAGCTCAGCGCCGAGCATTTGCTCACCGCCGAACCGGTGCAAATGCTGCAGCGGCTGTCGCGCAATCTGCGTCAGTTACACCTTTCTAACGATGACTACATCGGCGCCCTGATCGACGCCGAACGTGTGCTGGAACTGGGCAACGCCAGTGCCTCCGACTACCTGGCCCGGGCCAGCCTCTATCAACGGCTGGATTGCCCGAACGCCGAACGCTTTGACCTGGAGCATGCCCTGCTGCTCAGTGACGACCCGATCCAGCGGATTCGCCTGACTGAGCGATTAGGGCACCTGCCGCCAAACTCCATCGTCCATTAAAAGCAAAAGATCGCAGCCTCGTTTCACTCGACAGCTCCTACAGGGGGTCGCGATTTCCTGTAGGAGTTGTCGAGTGAAACGAGGCTGCGATCTTTTGATCTGATGTTTTTAAGGGGTGTCTGGCTGGTTCGCCGGATGCGCCTTGATGAACGCCGGGTGCATGGTCGCCAACGCCGCCACTCGACGAATCCGCGGATACGCCTCAAGTGAAATGTTGAAGCGCTCGGCCGCGTACAGCTGCGGGATCAGGTAAACATCCGCCAGCCCAGGCGTCGGACCAAAGCAATAACCCTCATCGCCGATCAACTGCTCCACCGTCGCCAATCCTTGGCTGATCCAGTGCCCGATCCACTCCACCACTTGCGGTTCATCGTGCCCCAACTGCCGAAGTTTATTGAGCACGCTGACGTTGTGCAGCGGATGCACGTCGCAACCAATCACTGCCGCCACACCACGCTCATGGGCGCGAGCGGCGAGGTCTTTGGAGAGCAGCGGCACCTGTGGATAACGTTCCTCCAGGTATTCAATGATCGCCGGCGACTGGATCAACAGCTCACCTTCGTCAGTGCGCAAGGCCGGCACTCGGCCTTGCGGATTAATGCTCAGATACGGCGGCTGTCGATGTTCGCCACCTGGCGGCGCGATCAGATTGATCGGCAGCGCCTGGTAATCCAGCCCCTTGAGCGCCAACGCAATGCGCACCCGAAAGGACGAAGTCGAACGATAGTAGGTATAGAGTTCCATGACCCGATCCTCTTAGCGCGCCGGCAGCACTTTGCCGCGGCATTCGCCGAAACCGATGGAGGCAATACCCTCGCGGTTGCAACGGGCGCGCAGGATGATTTCGTCGCCATCTTCAAGGAACTTACGCACCTCGCCGGACGCGAGTTCGATCGGCTTTTTACCGCCCTCGGTGATTTCCAGCAGGCTACCGAACTGACCGTTTTCCGGCCCCGACAAGGTGCCCGAACCGAACAGGTCACCGGCCTGCAACTGGCAGCCGTTGACGCTGTGGTGCGCGACCATTTGCGCCACGGTCCAGTACATGTGTTGGGTATTGCTCAGGGTCAGGCGATGGGCCGGCAGTTTTTGCTCGCGCAGACCTTCGGTGAGCAGCAGCACTTCCAGCTCGATATCGAACGCGCCCGCGGCTTGATCGCGCTTGTCGAACAGGTACGGCAGCGGCTGCGGATCGCCTTCCGGACGTGCCGGTTGAGCACGACGGAACGGTTCCAGCGCTTCGGCGGTAACGACCCAAGGCGAGATGCTGGTGATGAAACTCTTGGACAGGAACGGCCCCAACGGCTGGTATTCCCAGGCCTGGATATCTCGCGCCGACCAGTCATTGAGCAGGCAGAAACCGGCAATGTGATCGGCGGCGTCACCGATGGCAATCGAGTCGCCCATCTCGTTGCCCTGACCGATCCAGATGCCCAGCTCCAGCTCATAATCCAGACGTGCACATGGACCAAACGTCGGCTCGGTCTGGCCGGCTGGCAGCGTCTGGCCTTTCGGACGGCGAACGTCGGTGCCGGACGGGCGAATGGTCGAGGCGCGGCCGTGGTAGCCGATCGGCACGTACTTGTAGTTCGGCAGCAATGGGTTGTCCGGACGGAACAGTTTGCCGACGTTCTGCGCGTGCTCGATGCCGACGTAGAAGTCGGTGTAGTCGTTGATTTTCGCTGGCAGGTGCATCTCGCAATTCGCCGCCAGTGGCAGCAATTTTGCACCTTGGGCTTCGATCTTGCCGTGCAGGGTGCTGCCTTCTTTGAACAGTTCCAGCAGGCGTTCGCGCAGGGCAACGCGAGCTTCACGACCCAGTTCGAAGAACGCGTTCAGCTGACCGCCACGGGTGGCTTCGACTGCAGTTTTTGCGACGCCATCGAACAGTCCGGCGTCCAGTGCAGCTTCCAGATCAAAGATATGTTCGCCAATGGCCACGCCACTGCGCGGTGCCGAACCCTTCACGCTGAACACGCCCAGCGGCAGGTTCTGCAGAGGGAAATCAGCATGGCCGTTGGCGGAGGCAACCCAGCTACGAGTGATGGAAGTCTGAGTCATGGGTTATCTCCGGGTCGGGTCGAAAGTGGCGGGCAGCGTGGCCCAGCAGGCATCGTAGTTGTTTTGCAGTTGCGGGCAATCCAGCGCGAAACGGCTCGGGCGCAGCACCTGGCTGGTCTCGAACATGAAGGCCATGGTGTTGTCGATTTTCGCTGGCGCGAGTTCGGCGTTGATCGCCTTGGTGCAGGTTTCGCCGTCCGGGCCGTGGGCGCTCATGCAACTGTGCAAGGACGCACCGCCGGGCACGAAACCTTCGGCCTTGGCGTCGTACTCGCCCTTGATCAGGCCCATGAATTCGTTCATCAGGTTGCGGTGGAACCATGGTGGACGGAAGGTTTTCTCGGCGACCATCCAGCGTGGCGGGAAGATCACGAAGTCGAGATTGGCCAGACCGTGCACGCTGGTCGGCGACGTCAGGACAGTGAAGATCGATGGATCCGGGTGATCGAAGCTGACCGTGCCGATGGTATTGAAACGGCGCAGGTCATATTTGTACGGCACGTTATTGCCGTGCCAGGCGACCACGTTCAGCGGCGAATGATCGAGTTCGCAGCCCCACAACTGGCCAAGGAATTTCTGCACCAGCGTGGTCGGTTGCTTGAGGTTTTCGTAATGCGCGACCGGGGTCAGGAAGTCCCGCGCGTTGGCCAAACCGTTGCTGCCAATAGGCCCCAGGTCGGGCAGGCGCAGCGGCGCGCCGTGGTTCTCGGCAATGTAGCCGCGAGCTTGCGGGTCGAGCAGTTCGACGCGAAATTTCAGACCGCGCGGCAGCACGGCGATTTCCAGCGGTTCCAGTTCCAGCACGCCCAATTCGGTCGCAATACGCAAGCGTCCCAGCTCAGGGACCAGCAACAGTTCGCCGTCGGCGTTGAAAAACACGCGCTCCATGGAGCGGTTGGCGCGGTAGCTATAAATGCTGATCCCGGCCGGTTTTTCCGCGCCCGAGTTGGCGGCCATGCTCACCAGCCCGTCGATAAAATCGGTTGGCTCGGCCGGGATGTCCAACGGATTCCAGCGCAGACGGTTGGGGGTCACTTCACCCAACGCGCCGCCGGCCAGTTGCCGATCCAGTTTGACGAACGCCGGGTGATTGGCCGACGGCTGAATCCGGTACATCCAAGTGCGCCGCGCCTCGCTGCGGGCCATGGTGAACGCGGTACCAGAGAACAGTTCGGTGTAGAGACCGTACGGGGCTTTTTGCGGGGAATTCTGGCCGACGGGCAGTGCGTCGGGCAACGCTTCGCTGCTGAATTCGTTGCCGAAGCCGGACTGATAAGCCAGCGCGGGCGCCGTTGAATCGAGGTTCATGGAGCCTCCTGAACAGGGAGTAGGCAATGGCCTGTCGCTCCGTTTGAGAGGTCTCGGCACGCCCGGGTTGTTTTTATCGTAATTCGATTACGCTTAACGTAATTTGATTGGTATTGACCGTCAAGCTATAAAGACGCCCATTCGTCCCGGGATCAGACCGCCTCCATGGAAACGCCGCGCAGCAACGATAAACAGAAAGTCCGCTCGGCCGAGGTCGGCACCGACATCCTCAAGGCCCTGGCCGAGTTGTCGCCATCCACCTCGTTGTCACGCCTGGCCGAACACGTGCAGATGCCGGCAAGCAAGGTTCACCGCTATTTGCAGGCGCTGATTGCCAGCGGTTTTGCTGAACAGAATGCTGCCACCAACCATTACGGCCTGGGCCGCGAAGCCTTGCGCGTCGGTCTCGCCGCACTCAACAGTATGGACGTGCTGAAAGTCGGCGCCTTGCCCCTGGCCGAATTGCGCGATGAGTTGAACGAAACCTGCTTCCTGGCGGTGTGGGGCAACCAGGGCGCGACCGTGGTGCATATCGAACCGGCGGTGCGCGCGGTGACGGTGGTGACTCAGTTGGGTTCGGTGTTGCCGTTGCTCAGTTCGTCCACTGGCCTGGTGTTCAGCGCCTTTCTGCCACATCGGGAAACCGATGAATTGCGCGAACGGGAGATCGCCGTCGCCGACCACCTGCTGGCGGATGAAAAGACCTACGCCATCTTGTGCGAACAGATCCGCGAACGCGGTCTGCATCATGTGCATGGCTTGCTGATGCCGGGGGTCGATGCTTTGTCGGCGCCGGTGTTCAACGCCATCGGGAATGTTGCGGCGGTGATGACTATTGTTGGCCCGGCATCGTTGTTCCACGCCGACGAAAACGGCCCGGCGGCGCAGCGATTGCTGGCGGCGACGCGGGCCGTTAGTTGGCGGATGGGGTATGAGACATCTCCCATCCATTGTTGAAATGCAGTTCTAGTTCGACGCCTGGACTTTTCCAGGCCTATTGATCACTGCATTAACCTATCAATCGAGTCGTGCTCTGCACGTCGTATTGTGGAACGGCGACTGCCGTTATATAGCTGATGCCTACCGGGACCCCGGTTACAGTCGAGACAAGGTCGGTAATATCCTTGATTCTGGACAGTAGGCCAACTGCATTAACAGGTGCTCCTACCGAAGCGACAGCACCGATATATAGAGTAATAGCCCCTCTCCAGGCAGTGGCAAAATGGGCATTGGCCGCCTTGTCATCCCCCTCGCTGGAAGCAACTATTCCCAGGACGACTGAGTGAGTGATTCGGAGCATGCTCACCACAATGCCAACTGGCGGAATTAACAACGACACCACATCGAGTGCCAAATCAATCAGGATTTTTGCTTCCTGCCATATCGCTTCGGCCGGGCTTGTCGTCTGATAATCCACATCGGCAATAAAGCGTCCAATCATGGACCAGTATTCCTGCTTGAAAGCCAACACCGGATAGCTATTCTCCAGCACAGGCGTAGACGAGATCGGACCGCTCCAATGACTGTAACGGCTTATTTTGTTTTCTATGACATTTCTATGTTCCAGACGCGCCAATTTCAAAATATGCTGGCCATAACGCCAGCTCTTCAATCGAGCGGCTAACTCTTCGACAGGAAAGAAGTCTTTGCCATCGGGCGTATCAGGTATATAGATAATTAATTCTTCACGACCATTAACCCTACGACCAAAGACATAGGCGCCCTCCAGTTTGCGACCTTCAAGCGTAAATTCGTAAACCCCAATACCCGGCTTACCACCTACGATAATGTAACTCTCACGAGGGATGTCTCGATCAAAACCGTCAATCAACCCCTTCAACCAGTTGAACTGTTCCTGCGACATCTCACCTTTCATTTTCTGCGTGAGTGCCGACCGAAGGATTTCATTTTGTTTTAACTTTCGATAAAGGCTCACCTTCAAATCTACGTCAGGGGCGCTCAGGAATTTGGCCCGAAGATACTCAATGTATTTTTCACCTGGCATCAGATCAATGAGGGCATTAATTACTTTTGCATTCAGCGCCGCAATGGGTTGATTGGAAAAAGTCCAGAACGATGCACTCCTCAACTGTTCCTTGAGATCGAGAAATCTTCCGCCAAAAGGATTGGTACCGAAGAAAAACTTTTCAAAGATCGAGATATCACTGCGCCACAACTGCCACTGGATGAACAAGTTGGTCAAACTGATTTTTGAATCAGCGTGAAACTTCACCCACACCTCATCAGGATCAATTTCCGGATGAGATCCGGAGCGACTCAGGTACTCGTTCAGCGTCTTCATCACCAGGCTTCGAGCGAATTTATGGAATGGCTCAATATCAAGCTTGTCTTTGGAAATCTGATAAATTGACTTGAAGTCTGCATTTAAGCGATTCAACAGAAGCTGATCTGCCACATTCGAGTTCCTGTACCACCGCGGCGTAGCGACTTCCACCTCGTCCGCCTCCCAGCTGATTATATTCTGGACACTCCCTTTTAATAGACCATCTTCGATCCACTGTGTCAGTTGGATCGAGGACCACCACCACTCTTGTAACACCAAGCTCGGCTTTTCTACGTGATAATTTTCTTCCAACTCTTCCCTTTCACTTGAATATCCCTTCCCCCTCAAATAGGCCTGCCCTTCTTTGTCAAAAGCCCAAAGACCAATTTGCTGTTGTAAGCTTTTCAGATCAGGAAACTGAAACCACTCCTGCCCCGTCGGAAAACCCGGCGCATAAAGTACATGAGTGCTTCTATTGACATCGGCACTTTTCCTCCGATACACCATCAAATCTTTCATCGGCTTGAATCTGGCCCCTAGCGCAATCCCAGTTATCTCTATCGACGGATCGCCGAAGTTGTAACGCTGCACTATGTCCTGAGCGACCGAGGTAACGTGGTTTTGCAAGATGGCGCCAAACATTGTCAAGGCGGTCTTTCGCCCCAAGCGCTCTCGCATCGATTCGACGACGTGATCCTGTGAATAAACCCGTTGTCTCGCCATGTTATACGCCACACGAAGGTTTAACGACTGAATCGCTCGCACAATATTAGACGGACTTAACTTTGGATTGTTATAGAACTCCTCTACAACCACCACATACTGTCCCTCTTGATCATGAGCACCATACATGAAAGCCTGAGTCAGCGTTTTTCGCTCACTGTGCTCTACTTTTTTCCGTCCGCTAATTTAACAGTATGCCGAACAGTCACAAAGATGGTGTCTGGATCAATACGTTCATCTGTACCTGGCGAAATGAAATCTCCTACAACTCCGTGAACATAGTTTTTAAACGTTGAAGCACCTTTAGTCGCTTCATGAAGCTTCACCTCGCTTTCAAGCAATCTCTGCTCAAGGGACGCATAAAGTTCTTGATTAGTTTCATAACTCTCCTTCAACCATCCTGGCCGGGCATTTCTCGAAATCAACTTAATGAAAACGGCGGCACGACCTTTGGCATCCTTGGTCATCTCTTCCAGATGCAGCATTGAGCCAATTTCCTGCACCGTTTTTTCGTTATCCGAACGCGAGCCGTTCATTTCCCGTAGCTGACCAACGATATTGGCCATTTGCTTCTTCAGCGCGGCATTGATGCCAGCCGAAAATACATCTTCATCAATTCTCGAATAACGAATATCAGGACTATTGCTGACCTGATCTACGTCATCGGACGAAAGACCTTTCAGGAGCTCTGCCCGATGGGGCGGCTCACTCAGACGCTTCTTGAGTGCCTCATGCAGTGCCCGCGAAGTAACGAACTTCTCCACACCTCGACTCGGCGTATAAAGAATCACTGCACTGTCAGTCGTCGGGATAATCGCCCCCAACGACTGACCATCCAGGCGCATGACGAAGGTCGAAGCCAATGCCGCGAAACCTCCTTCATGCAACTGAACCGAGACACCATAAAACGCGCTGGGAAGCAGAGGGCTGGCCAACTCATTGACTTTCTTTTCGTCGTCCGGTGTCAAACCACCCTCCGCCGCCATGACGGCCAACTCACGCCAGAAAAGCGTGACATAGAGGGTTCGCAATATGCTTTTACGCGTAGATAATGGTCGCCCTGTGGCGTCGGAACCCTGAGAGGCAGACCAATACCGGTCAATAACCGCAGCGTACTTTTCCGGCAGATTCAGGAGTAGTTCTGTGATCAGTTTGCCAACCGTTACGATATCCAGAACAGGGTGGCGATCCTCTTCAGCCGTCGAGTCACGCCAGTCGTATACACCATACTCAGCAGCGTTATAAACAGGTGCACGCCCACGTAACAGACACTCCACAACTACGTAATTCAGCACGCCTGTTGGCTCATTGGCAGACGCAGAAGCACTGTCGCGCCGATTGATAAAGACCCTGCTGACATACACTTCCGGATCCAGTCTCTGAAGTTCCTTCAACACACATTCCTGAAGCAATCCTTTGAACGAAGGAGCACTCGCCAACTGACTAGATAACTGCTTAATAGCCTCACTTACTTCAGCCAGTTTAAACTGCGGATTTGAAATCCTCTGATCGTCCATAACCAATTTTCTCTGAATTATTTAATTGAAGGAGTGAAGCTTTTAACCTCACCCACTTGCAATTAAGCTAAATCAGACACCAGCAACAAATAAAGCCAAAATTCCTTTCAACTCATGTAGTACTTTAAAGTTACAGTTTTAACATCCGTCCCCTCAGCACTCTACTTCCACAAACCCAACAATCGGGCTTTGGCAACAGCATGAGTTCTGCGTTCCACACCTAACTTTCCGTGAATTCGCCGCACGTGAGTTTTTACCGTATGCAATGAAATAAAAAGTTGTTCGGCGATCTGCTGATTCGAATTGCCAGACGCAATTAATGTCAACACCTGTGTCTCTCGCAGACTAAGCGGGTTATCGTCACTTATTGCATCAGTTTGTTCTGCTATGCAGGCGATGATCCCCAGTTCCGCTAACAGATTCGGCTGCCGCAGACGAAGCTGGCTCAATAAAAGCGGCAAGTTGCAACGACGAACGAGCTCCAGACCTTGCTCAAGAGCCTCTCTGGCCAAAGCAAAGTTGCCCTGAACAAAAGCTACTTCCGCGATCGCCAGGTGCAACTCGGCTTCGAGACCCTGCGCGCCGCCTGCTTCTGCACGATCTGAAAAGTGCTTGAGCAGGGTCAGCGGCTCAAGCGCTCGTTGCAGATGAACCTCCGCCAGAACCAGCAGGTACTCGATACGCGGTATCAGTTCCATCGTCGCTGGTGGCGCTTGACGTGCGTGCGGTCCGCGATAGTGACGCAATACACGAGTCAACGCTTCATGAGCGAGTTCGGGGCGCCCTTGCTGGAGCCAGAAATGACTGCTGACTTGCAGCAGGGCGCCCCTGTAAACGGTGTCCGGAATCTGGCGCTGTTGCATCAGCCGCTCCGCGTCGCGCAGTCGGACAAAGGCCAGGGAATAGTCACGCTGATTGGCTGCCAGTTGCGCCTGACCGAGAAAGCCGTAAAGCACGCGCTTGTCGTGGTTGCGCAAACAAACATCCATCCCTGCCTGAAAGAGTTCCGCTGCGCGCTCGTCCTGCCCCTGGCACAAAGCCAGACGCCCGCGACGCAGGGCGATTCGGCCCAGCAATGGAGTGGAACGGGTTGATTGTTCACGGAGCAGATCAGAAATGTTGGCAAGTAGTGTTTCTGCACGACCGAGAGCCCCGCGTTGCTCCAGTAATTGCGCGTGATCGAGTTCCAGCAGCCCTTCGAACACCAGCGAGCCTTGTGCTCGCGCCAGGCACAACGCATCTCGGTTTATCGCCTGCGCCACATCGAGTTCCCCCCGCAGCAAGGCCTGTTGCGTCAAACCCGACAGGCACATCAAGCGCACGGGCCAGAGGTCAGGACCGAGCACGGTCAGCGCCTCGAGAAAATGCGCGCGCGCCCCCTCCATGCGCCCCTGCAAATGCAGTAGCCAGCCTTGCTGGGCCTGCCAACGCGCAATCAATTGCCGCTGAAGGAACGCCGACGGCTGAGGGGTGAATCGAGACAGATGTTCGATGCAATCGGCCGCTTGCTCGAATCGACCGGCAAACAGCAAGGCTGCGGTGATCAACCCGACCAGTTGCGACGACCCGAGCATCAGTTCCTCGCCCTGCTGCTCATGCAAACGCAACAACAGCACGACCGTCTGTTCCTCGAACAGGTGCTCGAAACTGAAATGCTGCAACAGGCTGACGGCGACCTCGAACTCTTCAGCCAGCAGTGCTTGTTCGAAGGCGGCTTTCCAATCGAGTTCGGCCGCAAACCACTGGCAGGCACGACGATGCCAGGAACGTCCCGCCGGCCATTGCTCATCGCGCATCAACTGGGTGAGTGGCGGGAAAATCTGCAGCCAGTCTGCCGAGCCCTGCCAAGGCTCGATAAAACAACCCAATTCTTGCAACGTCCTCAAACATTGCGCACCTTCACCCGCGCCAAACAGGTGATCGCACAGCCTTGCATTGAATCGCGGTAAATGGGCGAGTACCCGCCAGGCTTCCGTCAGCTCCGGCGTCAGCGTGGTAAACAACTCGTGCTCCAGGTAATCGAGCAAGGTGTTCGTTCGGCCATGTGGCGTGTTGTTGTGTGACCAGTCGCATTTTTGCAGCAGCGCAATCCGTACGCCGGCGCACCAGCCACCACTGCGCTGGATGATCTTGCCGGCGACAGTATTGGCCTCGGCCGGTGCCAAATGTCGCAACAGCTGGGCGATCTCACGTTGATTAAACGCCAGCGCGGAGTGCTCGCACTCATACAACTCATCATCAAGCAGCAAGCGCGGCCAGTTGCATTGCGGCCGGCGGCGAGCACCCAGCCACCAGGTCAGCATCGGGCTGCTGATCGCCAGCATGCGATCCAGTAGCAGGTCCAGCTCCGGGTTTGGCAGGCGGCAATAGTCATCGAGAAACAGCCAGGTTGGCGTCTGCAATCGTGACAGATACCCCAGCAAATCGGATTCGCCCGACGAAGCCAACCCCAGCGTTTCTGTCAGACGATGACGAAAATCCAACGCGCTCAACACCGTGCCAGACAATGGCAACCAGAACACGCGGCACTGCGGCGGTGCCTGCAACAGGCATTCGGCGAGCAGCGCTGTCTTGCCACTGCCGGCCGGCGCGCAAAGTAATTTCACCCGGGCCGTGGAGGCCAGTAACGGCTCGGTCAAGCGAACCCGCAACTGGTGATGAGTGGACAGACGGGGCAGAAATCCAGAACGGTCCAGACACGGGATCATGGCGGTCATTGCGGCGTGCCTTTTTATAATTGTCCGGCAACCCTAGCCCTCTCTAACCCGCTTGTTGAGAAGTATTCAGCACGCTGATTGGCAGCCATAAAAAAGGCGACCACCCGGTCGCCTTTTGTACTGTCGATGTATCAAAACCCTTACCGAACGCCCTCGGCGCGCAAGGCCGATGGCGTGTAGTCGGCAGCCTTGGCTTCGAAGCCGAATTCGAAACTGTGCTTCTCTTCGTTCTTCATTCCCAGGGCAATGTATCGGCCGGCAATGATGTCGTAGAGCGCTTCGAGGGTGTAAGCCTGGGTCTGGTGATCGTAGTAGTACTGAGCGTGACCCTCGGCCACCCGCCACAGCTGACCGCGACCGTCGTAATGGTCCGCCAGCGCCACTTGCCAGCTGTCTTCGTCGAGGTACATGTGGCGTTTGGCGTAGATGTGCCGTTCACTCGGCTTGACCGTACCGATCACTTCCCAGACCCGGTGCAACTCATAACGGGTCAGGTCCTGATTGATGTGGCCGGCTTTCACAATGTCATCATACTTGAGGCTCGGCGAGTCGAGTTTGTAGCTGTTGTAAGGGATGTACATTTCCTTCTTGCCGACCAGTTTCCAGTCGTAGCGATCCGGTGCACCGGAGAACATGTCGAAGTTGTCGGACGTGCGCAGGCCGTCAGCGGCAGTACCCGGCCCGTCATAGGCCACTTGCGGTGCGCGACGCACACGACGCTGGCCAGCGTTGTAGATCCAGGCCAGACGCGGCTCTTTCACCTGATCGAGGGTTTCGTGCACCAGCAGCACGTTACCCGCCAGTCGTGCAGGTGCCGTCACCGACTGTTTGAAGAAGGTCAGCACGTTGGCAGCTTTTTCCGGGTCCAGTTCCTTCATCAGTTGCGGAACAGCGATCTCTTCCTCGAAGCGGATCGGCGTGTAGCTGCCGTTCGTTTGCGGGGTCACCTGAGTGATGATGCGTCGCAGGTTGCCGCCGTGATAGCGGGTGATGTGGTTCCACAGCACCTCGACGCCGACCTTCGGAATCGGGAAGGCGTAGTAGCGGTTGCCGGTGAAGTTGGCCAGGCCGTTACCGTCGTTGATGCTGTTCACGTTCAGCGCGCTGCGCTTGGCCGACTCGTAAATCTCCGGGGGTACGGCCACGGTGCGGTGGGTCGGATAGACCGGGATCTTGTAGGTTTCCGGGTAGCGCTTGAACATCGCCACCTGACCTTCCGACAACTTGTCTTTGTACTTGTCGACCGTCGCGGCCGTGATGATAAACAGTGGTTTTTCGCTGGCGAACGGGTCAGCCAGGAAGCCTTTGCTGTCCACCGCGCCGGCGTTTTTCGGGATGCCGCCGGTCCAGGCCGGGATCGAGCCGTCGGCGTTGCCGGCTTTCTCGGCGCCCAGCGGCGTAAGGCTGGTGCCAAGCTTGTTGGCTTCTTCAGGCGAGACCGCCGCCATCACGTTGGCAGCCAACAGGCTCAGGGCCAGGGCGCCGCATTGCAGAATCATCTTGCGCATTAAAATCATCCTTCTCAGCCAGATCAGAAGTTCACGCCGAAGCTCAGCGCCAGGAAGTCACGGTCTTCCAGGGTGTTGTAGTCACCGCCGAAGAAATCGGTGTAACTGAGGCTCGCGGTATAGGTGTTGCGGTAGTCGGCATCGACGCCGACGCTGACGGCCTTGGCGCCTTCGTTGAACAGCCCGTTGGGGCCGTAGCCGGCGACGTCGTGGGACCAGGACAGGTTGGGCTTGAGGTTGATCCCGCCAATCACGTTGGCGTAATCGAGGATCGCCCGGGCGCGGTAGCCCCAGGAGGTCGAGGTGACGAAGCCGTCGGTATCGCCGCCAAAACCGTACTGGCCATAGACCGAGTCACGGCCGTAACGCAGCTTGGTTCGAGACTCCAGACCACCCACGTGCACCACCGCCGCTTCGCCAACCAGGGTCAGCCGTTGGGCACCCAGCACTTGGTCGAAGAAGTGCGTCAGGGTGCTCTGGACCTGCGTCACTTCTTTGCGGCGGTAGCCTTTGTTGTCGGCACCTGGCGTGGTCGCGACAGGCGATGCCGCGCCGCGTGCGATTGGGTTGAGCAACGCCAGGGTCAGGTCGTTGGTGTTGACTTGCACCGGAGCGTTGGGGCGATAGCTGATCTCGCCGGTCCACGCCGTACCGGTAGGCAAGGTGGTGGAAAAGCTCGCACCGTAGAGACGAATGTCTTCCGGGTACTCAAGGTAATACTGGCCGCGTCCGAGCATCACACTCTGAGCCAGTGCAGACCCGGTACCGGGCGCGATTCTGTTGGCGGCACCGACGATGGCCGGGATCCGTGCCAGCGTTGTCAGGCCGGCTGTGGTGGTGCCGACCGTCGGGGTACGGCTGTGATAGTTCATGAAGTACAGACCGTACTCGGTGTCGTCGCCGAGCCAGCGCAACGCCGTGCCCCACTGCCCGGAGTCGCGGGCATCGCGGTCACCGCCACGTGGGACGATCACGCCTTCCCTGCCGACCTCGAAGCCTTGGCCAAACGCTGCAGCGATCGGTTGCAACGGTGCGATCGCCGGGCTGGCAACGGTGTAGTTCTTGTTGCAACCATCCGCCACCACGTCGTTGCCGAAGAAGGTGCCGCAGTTGTCGACGACAGTCTGGTCCCACTCCAGTTGATAGAAACCTTCCACCGAGAGCTGATCGGTCAGACCCTGGGAGGCGAACAGCATGTTCACCGGAATCAGGCCTTCCTTGATTTCGGCGCCAGGACGGCGGAACGCTGAAACATCGATCGGGTTGATGCTGTTGATCGAGTTGCCAATGAACGTACTTTCACCCCAGCTGACCACTTGTTTGCCGGCGCGCACAGTGCCCGGCAGATCGGCGATGGAATAGTTGTGATAGACGAAGGCATCGAGCAGCTGCGCCCCGGAGGACTTGGCGCCTTCTTTACGACCGCTGTCACTGATCTGCTTGAACTCACGGTCCTCGTCCTTGAGTTCGAAGTCGTACCAGTACTTGCCACGCACGAACACACCGGTGTCGCCGTACTTCAATTCAAGGTCATGAATACCTTTGAAGATCTTGGAGAAGGTTTCGCCCTTCTTGAAGTTCAGCCGCCCGTCATCCCCGGTCGAAGACTGGCCGGTCCCGCCATTGACGATGCCCACCAGGGATTTGTCGGCATCGCGCATGCCCCAGCTCGCGCCGACGGACAGCGAAGAGTCAAAGGTCCCCTCGATTTCCCCGATGTTGAATGAAACAGCCTGCGCCTGGGCGCAGCAACCCAAGGCAACCGCAGCGGCGAGCGCTTGCGGCGTGAAGATGGCGCGCATTGTTGTTTTTGTCATGCGTCTTCCCCGGTGAGTGACAGAAGGCCCCACCCTACTGCCGCACGTTGGGAGCGATAAGCGCACCAAGGAGGTATTCGCGGTGTACCTCCAAAGGATGAATGCCCGCATGGGACGGGGATTTGCGCGGGTTATGGATGGGCTGGATGGAGGGTTATCAACGCAGCGCATGGCGTGTAGGCGGGGTCTGTCAGCACTGTTACTCATGCTGCAACAGTTCATGTCATGAATTGCTATTTTTCCTTTTGGCTCAAGGCCTTATTCTTGCCGGGCTTTCACGGCAAACGGCCGGAAAGCACGAAGTAATGGCGAGTGACCCGTCCGCGTCATTGGCGATAGATTTCAGATGAATTGAAGATGTTCGACTCATCGCCCCGTGTTCACTGACGTTGATTTATTGCTCCTTGATCAATCGTCTTACTTTGGCCGCTGCGTTTGCAGCGGCCTTTTTTATGGGCGGTGGTTTTGTTGTGCCAGCCCGTTTTACTAGATGTTTAAAACAAGTCCTACAAGACATTTCCTGTAACTGCATAAGAAACATCTTCTTACGCAGAGGACAATCTCGCCTGTATTCCCGCCTTATCGAAACTCCTCTCAAGTTTATGTGCAAAAGCCCACACGCCTCTCAGACCCATTATTTTTCGTTTAGCTGTAACTTGAAATGGCACGACAAAACTGTTGGCAGTGCATACACACCAACAAAACTTACATCTTAAATAGCGCGCAAATTCAAAAGGATATGAATATGCAAAAACCACCAAAACCACCACAGGAAAATAACTCGAGGCCAGGTTTTCTCGAAATAACTACACCTGTACATACAGTAGGCGTCGCACCCGATCATTTTATACCCCCGCCTAGAAGTGAAACTCGTTTGCAAGCAGGTCCATTTGGGCCCGGTGTTTCGACTTACAATCAAAATCGAGGCACCGTAATAAATACGACGAAGGCACTGGAGCAGGAATATCAGACCAGGTCCAGCGAACTACCGCAAACCATCGAGGCAGAACTGGTAGCGACCCGACATGAAGGTCCAACGGACCCGGTTCCGCCATTGCAATCAATCGTTCGGGAATTAGGCGCACTGAATAAACTTACAGCACGTAAAACCGCAGAGTTCCACAGTAAAACAGCCACTGCCAATATGTTTTATGGCGGTGATCCATTTAACCGGCATATCAATGAATTCATGATCCAAGCCACTAAGATGGAGAAGTGGCCGGGACCGAATGGCATTGCCATGCAGGCCTTGAATCAATCGCTCAGAGCCGCGATCGATGCCAGATTGCTGTCTCAAACCTTGCAGTCGCTCCACCAGCGAACAGTCAATCTTCAACACACCCTCAGTGCCATGCAGGCCGCTGAACAGACGCGATTAGCGGCGGAACAAGAAGCACAACGAGTAGCTGCCGAGCGCGCCCGGATTGCAGCTGAACAGCAAAGGCAGAGGGACATTGCCGATGCGGCACGCCGAGAGCGGGATGCTTTTATTGCTCGTAAGCAGGCACGGCTTGCAGCCCTAAGTGAGGCTAGGCGTCTTGCCAAGGAACAAGCACAAACTGCCGCTGAAGCTGCGCGCCAAGTGGCTGCAGAACAGGCACGCCTGGAAGCGCAAGCAGAACCCTTGCGCCGGGCAGCTGAGGCTGAGGCTGAGAAATCACGCATAGAACGAGCGCACCGAACTCAAAAAGAGCAGCGAGAACGTCAGCGTGAAAACGCACTACGCACAGAGCGGGACGTGTCTCGCCAACAAGCTGAGAAAAACCGCCGAGAAAGGTTATTCCAGGCAGTGCTGGAAGCGCAGGAAAAAAGGCGACAGCAGGCATTGCTGGATGCTCAGGCCGAACCGGAACGACTTGCAGAACAAGCGCGACTGAAATCCCGGTGGCAAGCTCAGACTGAGGCACGCTGGGAAAATCCCGAATTCGCCCACTACGGTTCAATGGCGGCATTCGGCCCAACGTTTACCGGCACACTAGGAACTGTCGGCGTTAGTCCCGCGACCTCCTTGGCGCTCAGGACCGCGTTACGTGCAGCGGTATCCGCGGTTATCGCTGCACTCGCGTCAGTAGCAGCGCCGGTACTGGTCGGGTTCGCCGCCCTATCGGTTCCCTCCAGGCTGGGTAACGGTGATCTTTTCTCTGTAAGTGTTCCGCTGTCAGAACTCGCTCCTGATTCAACTGCCGACCTGTTCGAACTGGCAGCCGTCGGAGGGGAAATCGACCTGCCAGTGAGACTCGGTTCGAGGACGATAGGCAACAGGGTAGAGATCGTCGTTGTTACCACTGACGGAGTGACAGTACCCGCCAGAGTGCCGGTAAGGCTTGCTCACTTTGACGCGCGCAAGAATGTCTACGTATCCAGCAGCACCGTCTCCAACGGTCCCGTCATCACCTGGACGCCGCTGGTAGAACCGCTGGATCCATCAACGGAATCCCCGCTGATCGACACTGACCTGCCGATCTATGAAGGCGCTACCGTCACCCCCGACACGGGGCGAATCGATCCGTTTCCAGAGCTGGATCGCTACGGGTTTGGTGGCTTCATCACCGTCTTTCCGATCGACTCCGGGATCCCTCCGACATTCACGATGTTCAGGGATCGGCGGCAGGATCCAGGTGTTGCCAGTGGCGCCGGACAACTAGTTTCCGGAAACTGGTTGGGTGCAGCCTCGACGGGAGATGGAGCGCCAATTCCGATGCAGATTGCAGATAAATTTCGAGGACGGGAGTTTTCGAGTTTTAAAGCGTTTCGCAGAGTATTTTGGAAGGCCGTGGCAAATGACCTATTTCTGATTGATCAGTTTACCCAACTCAACAAAATTGACGTGAGAGATGGTCTATCACCAAGTGCCCTCCCCTCGGAGCAAGTCGGTGGACGGAAGAAGTTTGAGATCCATCACGTCAAGCCTATCAGTGAAGGCGGTGCAGTTTACGACATAGATAATCTTCGTATACTGACACCAAAGCAGCACATTGAAATTCATTCCAGAAAAGGAGAAATATGAAATGGAACTAAAAAATAAATTCGAAGAATACACAGAATCCGAATATCTGAATGTTATCAATCGCTTGTTCCAAGGAAAATTTTCATCAGAGAAAGAACACGATGCATTTGTTGACAACATCGTAAGCACTTCAGAACATCCAAACGGCACAGGCGTTTTGTATTATCCAGAAGAAGGTGTTGAAGACAGCCCTGAAGGAGTATTAGAAGCCATTAAAACCTGGCGAGCAGCCAACGGCAAACCAGGCTTCAAATCTGAATAACAAACCAATTGGGGCAAGAGCACGCTCTTGCCCCAACTGAGGCAATTTTAACGGCGCTATATCAAGCCAACCAGTGAAAACGGGTCGGTCTACGACATAGACAAACTTCGTGCTCTGAAACCAAAAGCCGCATATCCAAAATCACTCAGAAAAAATAGCAATTCAACATGATTTTAAAAAGCAAGTTTGAAGATCACACAGAGCACGAGCACCTAATCCTTGTAGGCTTATTATTTGAAGGAAACTACTCATCAGAGGATGAGCACGACAACATCTTTTAAAACATAATCAGCACTTCTGAACACCCCAATGCATCAGACGTATTGTGCCACCCAGAAGAGGGTGTGGAAGACAGCCCAAACGGCGTAATAAATATCTTCAAGCAATGGCGGGCCGCCAACGGAAAACCTGGCTTTAAGCCCGAATAATTTAACCACTTGGGGCAAGAGTTTGCTTTTGCCCCTCTGAGACATAAAAACTTGCTGTACATAACCGGTTACGCTAAGCAGCTGGGTCTATGACATAGACAACTTCGGGTGATGACGCCGAAAACGCATATCAGCACTCACTCCAATACAAAAGGAGAATGAAATGAATCTTCGTAGCACACTGGAAGAATACACAGAAGACAAATACTTAGACCTCGTCGAGTGTTTATTCGAGGGCAATTACTCATCCGAAGCCGAGCATGATGCAATTGTCGAAAACATTGTACTCACGTCAGAACACCCTGACGGCACAGGCGTTTTATATGACCCAAGAGAGGGTGTTGAAGACAGCCCGATCGGTGTAATAAACGCAATAAAACAATGGCGTTCGGCCAACGGAAAGCCTAACTTCAAAACTGAAACAAAGTAATCCAAACAAAGAAGCAAGCATTCGACTTCAGTTCCGACTATCAAGAACCAGCAAGGTCAAAAAAACAGTGACCTCGCTGGTTTCCATTAAATCGAATACTTCTGCAAATTCCCCATCATTTCCTTCAGCGCTTCAAGGTTGTCCTGCGGGTGCGCCGCGCCTTCGAAATCACAAATCTGCTGCCAATGCGCCGCCACATCTTCGGGTGAGAAACCGACCCGCGGATCAAACCCCGCGCCGAGGCTTCGTTCCCAGCGCACCTTGCCCATCCAGCCGCCACCGACTTCAAACAGCCCGGAGGTTTCCTGGCAGTTCTCGCTGGCGAGGTACACCACCAGCGGGCTGACCAGTTCCGGTTTGAGTTGTTCAAAGACTTGCGGCGGGATCAGGCCTTCGGTCATGCGGGTGCCGCCGGTGGGGGCGATGGCGTTGACCAGGATGTTGTTCTTGCGGCCTTCGATGGCCAGGGTGCGGGTCAGGCCGTAGAGGCCGAGTTTGGCCATTCCGTAGTTGGACTGGCCGAAGTTGCCGTAAATGCCCGAGGTCGAAGCGGTGAAGATGACGCGGCCGTAGTTTTGCTCGCGCAGGTGCGGCCAGGCGGCACGGGTAACTTTGTAGGCGCCTTCGACGTGGACGCGGTAAACCAGGTCCCAGTCGCCGTCTTCCATTTTGTGGAAGGTTTTGTCCCGCAGGATCCCGGCGTTGTTGACCACTACATCGACACGGCCGAAGGTGTCCAAGGCGTTCTGAACGATTTTGTCGCCGTCGGTGACGGAGTCATGGTTGGCCTCGGCGATACCACCGGCCTCGCGAATTTCGGCCACCACCCGGTCGGCCGCCGAAGCGTTTGCGCCTTCGCCCTGAGCCGAGCCGCCGAGATCGTTGACCAGCACTTTGGCGCCCTGTTTGGCGAACAGCAGCGCGTGGGCCCGGCCCAGGCCGCCGCCAGCACCCGTGATGATCACGACTTTATCTTCGAAGCGCACAGACTCATTCATTGGGGGACTCCAGCAGGCCAGGGGACAATGAGTCCGAGTGTCAGGCACGGCGACGCGGGTCACAATGAACTGGGGTGAGGCTGAATGGTGCGCGATAAGGCAGAGGGATAATCAGGAGCAGGCGGCCTTGCGCGGCGGTGAAACCAGCTGATCGCGAAACGCCAGATAGTGCTTGAGTACCTGCCCCGGCGCCTCGGTTTGCGGGTAGTGGCCGATGCCGGGCAACAAGACTGTGTCCGGGTTCGGGATCAGTTCCCGATAGCGCTCGACCATGTGCGCACCGGAAAACGGATCGACCTCACCATCGATCACCCGCAACTGCACTTCACCACGCTGCATCGCGCTGACCCAACGCTCGCGCTGGGCACGCCGCTCAGGGATGTAGGCGATCAATTTGTGCATGATCCGTGGCCCGTGATTGCTCTCGATCAGGCTCCAGAAATCATCCATTTCGCTCTCGGTGGGACGGCTCTGCGGACCGAAGATCTGCCGGAAACTCTTCACCAGACCGTCACGGGAAAAGGCTCGCCCGATCATCCAGCCCAAGGGGCTGAGCAGGAGTTTTTGCATCAGTATCGGACGATGGGTTTCGGGAAAGAGGCCGCCATTGAGGAACACACAGCTGGCAATATGGATGCGCGCTTCGTAATGCCGGGCCAACAGTTCCTGAGCCACGCTGTCGCCATAATCGTGGGCCAACAGGTGCACCGGCTGCTCAACCTTCACATGCTCCAGCAAGGCCTGTTGCAGATCAGCCTGCTCCAGCAGGCTGTATTCGTGGTCCACCGGTTTTGCGGAGTCGCCAAAGCCGAGCATGTCGCAGGCAATCACCCGATAGCGCTGGGTCAGCGGCTGCCAGAGGAAATGCCAGTCCCAACTGGCGGTCGGGAAGCCATGAATGAGCAACAGTGGCTCACCCTGCCCCGCCGTCCAGTAACGGATGGTCTGGCCACGGAATACAAACGTCTGGCCGCGTTTGCGCCAGACACACAGGGGGATCTCGGCGAGGGCCATTAGAGTTTATAACCCGCGTCTTGTTTATCGAGTTTGCGCAGCAGCGCTGGCCATGCGAGTGCGCCACCCATCCCTTGAGCACTTTTGGTGACGCCGGCGATCATTGCCTTGGCGCCTGCCAGAATCTGCGGTTCGATGGCGATCAACTCGGCGCCACCGTTCTGCGCCAGCACCTGGATATCGCAGGCGCGCTGGAAGGTAAACATCATCAGGAACGTATCGGCGATGGTAGCGCCGCAGGTCAGCAGACCGTGGTTGTGCAGCATCAGGAAATTGTTTTCGCCGAGGTCGGCTTGCAGTCGCGCCTTCTCTTCATGGTTAAGCGCAACACCTTCGTAGGCGTGATAAGCCAGGCTGGACAGGACAAACAATGATTGTTGGCTGATCGGCAAAATGCCTTGTCTCTGCGCCGACACCGCGACACCCGCCGCCGTATGGGTGTGCAGCACGCAGACGACATCGTGACGAACCTCGTGCACCGCGCTGTGGATGGTGTAACCGGCCGGGTTGATCTCGTAAGGGCTGTCCATCAGCTTGTTGCCGGCCTGATCGACCTTGACCAGGCTCGACGCGGTAATCTCGTGGAACATCAGCCCGAACGGGTTGATCAGAAAGTCTTCGGTACCGGGGACCTTGGCCGAGATGTGGGTAAAAATCAGGTCATCCCAGCCATGCAAGGCAACCAGACGATAGCAGGCGGCCAGATCGACGCGGGTCTGCCACTCGGCGGCGCTGACCTGGTCTTTGACACTGTGTGGTGATTGGACGGGGGCTACGTTCACGGCAAGGAACCTCTAATTTTTATTCTTGGGGTTTCTATTGTTACCGGCGTTACAGCAGTCTAGTCACGCCCCGGGAATCGTGTAGTTGCATTGGCAGCCAGCTTGATGGCCTAGCGAGTCAGTACGCCGATGATCCTGGATCCATGTCAAAGTACTGCCGCCAACAAGGGTGCGGCGAACAGATTCAGCAGCCCCGTCAGAACCATGACTAACCCCGCCACCGAGCCCTCTTCACCCCCCACTTCATGTGCTCGACTAACCCCGGCACCGTGCGCGCCGACGCCAAACAATGCCCCTCGAGCCAAGGCACTGCGCAGGGGCAACCACTTGAGCAGAATGCCGCCGAGCATCGCCCCGAACACCCCGGTGAACATCACAAACACCGCCGTCAGGTCCGGTACGCCGCCCAGCTCCTGGGCCAGCGGCATGGCAAAAGGCGTGGTGATCGAACGCGGCACCAGCGACATCGTCACCGAACTGTCCAGTGCCAGCGCCTTGGCCAACCCGAACGAACTGCCGATGGACGCCGCGCTGCCCGCCATCATCCCAAGCAACAACGCCGACCAATGCCGCATCAGCATCTGCCGTTGCTGCCAGATCGGTACCGCAAAAGCGACGGTGACCGGTCCCAATACCAGCATCAGCCAATGGGTGTTGCTCGAATATTCGGCATACGCGGTGTGCAGCGGCACGGCGAGTGCCAACAAAAGGGCCGGGACCAGAATCAGTGGCGACAGTACATAGCGACCAGTGCGACGGTAGATCCAGCGGCTGAATAAATAAGCCAGCAGCGTGAAGGCCAGCCAGAACATCGGCATCAGCTCAAGCTTCACGAGATCTCCTCAACCGCACCACCAGTTCCACGGTAAAGGCGGTCACCAGCATCACCATCAGCGTGCTGACGCCGATCACCAGCAAAATCCGCCAACCGTCGCTGCGCAGCAGACCGCCGTAATCGAGCAGGCTCATGAGCGCCGGAATGAAGAACAACAGCATCTCGGCCATCAACAGGCCGGCGCCCATTTGCAGCGCTGCCGGTTTGACCACACCCAAAGCGAACGCCAGCAGCAACAGCACCATGCCGATGACACCACCGGGAATCGGCCAGGAAAACCAAACGGCCATCTGGCAGCCGAGCAGATAGATGGCCAGCAGCACGGCCAATTCGGTCGCCAGTCGAGCCAAGCTTTTTAAGGTTGATGCGTTCATGTCTTCGGTCCTCACAGGTGCTCATTTTACGGAGCGGGCTGCTATACCCGAAGCGAATTGTTAGACTCGAAAACATTCCAAAATGGAATCAGGCAGATGGAATTCAAACAGCTACGCAGCTTCGTCGAAGTCATGCATCAGGGTGGCTTTACTCAAGCCGCCAAGACCCTGCACATCAGTCAATCGGCGGTGAGCAAACAGGTCGCTCAGCTGGAACAGAGCCTCGGCACTGCGCTGCTCGAACGCCAGGGTTCGCAGCTGCGCCTGACCGCCGCTGGCAGCGTGGTCCTGCAACGGGCCGAAGGCATGTTGCGGCTGCGCAACGAACTGCTCAGTGAGCTGGATGACTTGAGCCAACTGGCCCGCGGGGAATTGCGTCTGGGTTTGCCGCTACTGGGCAGCGACGCGCTGTTCGCCGGACTGTTCGCTGAATACCGGCGACGCTACCCGAACATCAGCATTCAATTGCTGGAGGGTGGCAGCCTGAACATCGAACAGGCCGTTTTGAGTGGAGAGTTGGAACTGGGTGGCAGCCTGTTGACGAAGGACCCGCAGTTCGCCTTCCAGCCATTCTGCGATGAGCCGCTGGACGCCCTGCTGCCGGCCGATCATCCGCTGGCGTCGAAGACGGTGATTGGCCTGGAGGAATTGGCCGACACGCCCTTCCTGCTGTATCAGCGCAGCTTCGTGCTCAACGACCGTTTGCTGCAAGCCTGCCAGCAGCTGGGGTTTACGCCGAAGGAAGGCGGTCGTAGCGGCCAGGCTGACTTTCTTGCAGCGCTGGTGGCGGCCGGTCAAGGCGTGGTGTTGTTGCCGCGCGTGGTGGCTCGCGGGCTGGTGCGGCCAGGCGTGGTGCGCCTGACCTTGAACGCGCCGAGTTATTTGCGTTGGGATATCGCCTTCATCTGGCGTCAGGGCGCGTACTTGTCAAAAGCTGCGCAAGCCTGGCTCGCCTTGCTGCGCGAGCGGCCGGTCAGCCCCGCAGAGCGCTGACCAGCTCCGCCAGCCAAGGCTCGGCGTCGGTTTCCGGCGTCACGCTTTCGCTGGCGTCCAGGCGCAGCATGGGCAGGACTTCGCGTAGGCCCAGTTCGCCGAACAATTCACGCATTTGCTCGCCGCCACCGCAGAACGTATCGCCGTAGCTCGCATCGCCCAGGCCAATCACGGCGCCCGGCAATCCACGCCAGGCAGCAGGCAACTGGTCGCGAATGGCGAAATACAACGGTTGCAGGTTGTCCGGCAACTCGCCCATGCCGGTGGTCGAGGTCACCGCTAGGAAGGCTTCGGGGCCAAAGGCCTGAACATCGGCGAGGCTCGCACGCGGGTTGTGCCAGGTTTCGAAACCCGCGGTTTTCAAAATGTTTGCGGCGTGGCGGGCGACTTCTTCAGCCGTGCCGTACACCGAGCCGGAAAGGATGGCGACTTTCATCAATCTGATCCTGAAGCTGAGTAAAAAGACGGGGGATATTAACAGCCGTGGCAAAAAAGCTGCGCTTGACTCTCAATTAACGCTGATGGCCAGTAGACAGTGATCAGTGTTCTTTTAGAATGCATCCCACAATCAAATTGGAAAGGACTCTCCGATGATTAACGCCCAACTGCTGCAAATGGTGATCAACGCTTCCAACGACGGCATCGTGATTGCCGAAAAGGAAGGCGAGCAGGACAACATCCTGATTTACGTCAACCCGGCATTCGAACGCCTGACGGGTTACACCAGCGAAGAAATCCTTTACCAGGATTGCCGTTTTCTTCAGTCCGGTGACGGAGATCAGGAAGCTCTCCCGTTGATTCGCGAGGCATTGAGCAGTGGCGGTTCCTGCCGGGAAATCCTCAGAAATTACCGCAAGGACGGCACGCCGTTCTGGAACGAGCTGTCCCTTTCGACGGTGAAGAACCCTGATGACGGACAGACTTATTTCGTCGGTGTGCAGAAAGACGTCACCCTTCAGGTCAAGGCGCAGCAGCGAGTCGCGCAATTGGAGGCGCAGTTGGCCGAGGTCCAGGCCGAACTTGCCGCACTAAAAGCGACGAACGGCGAAAACAAAACGAAGAATTGATTGTCATTAACTACAATCACCAGTGACTTTGTAACTATTTCTGTCGAGCAGATCATGCAACGCGACGCACTCCTGACCCAGGATGAGCTGGATTTTATCCAGACAATGCAACACAACCCGCAACTCAATGTGCGGGATGCGACGTCGAGCCTGCTCGTCAACGGTGGTTCGCAGATCCGTGACCTGCTCACGCGCCTTGCCGCTCATGAACAAGTCACCATCCAGGCCAACTTCGAAAATCAGCAAATGACCTTCCCGCTGCACCTGGTGGAAGACGAGTTTCATGCGCTGCATTTACGCCTCGGCGTCCCCAGCATCTATGAAGACGGACCGATGGTCCGGCCATGGCGCCTGGTACTCGAAGAACCGGTAGCGCTGGAGAATGCCAATGGCCAGCCCGGTACGATGTGGGTGCACGAAGTGTCGTTCAAAGGGGTCTTGCTGGAAGTTCGCAACAAGACCAAGCCGCCAAAGCATTTCGCCTTGTGGTTCAGCCCGTCTGGCTACGAGCGCATCGCGTTGCGCGGCACCTTCGAGAAAGAAACCGAGAGCGGCTTCTTTGCCTATCAGTTGAATCAGGGTGACAAGGACGAAACCGAGCGTCTGCGCCAGTACATCCTTCAACAGCATCGGCTGACGCATCCGGCCATGCATCTCTGATTCAAGTGTCCAGGTTGCCTGTCAGGAACTGTTTCAAACGCTGACGCATGACCAATCCTTCGTTACCCAGACATCCAATCGACGATCCAGCCAGGCTTTCCTGCACCAGATCGGACGCATCCCCCGCCAGCATCAACTGACAATCCAGGCTCAAGGCCAGGCGCTTCAATCGCCGTGGCAACTCGGGCGCAGGCGCGTGATTGGAAAACAGCACCAGCGCCTGGGCCTTGATTCGCTCGCAGACCAGGGTCAATTCGTCGAATGGCTGACCGATAGCCAACACTTGAATAGCCGAATCGACACTGCTCAGAAACAGCGCCGCTACCAGCACTTCGAGTTCACGACACTGATCGTTCAAGGCGCAGACAATCACCCGTCGCGGCTGCATGACACGCACCAGCAGCAGGCGTTGCAACACTCGAGAACGCAGAAAACCATCCAGGAAAAACCACTCGCTGGCCTGACCGAACGCTTCATGGCGCTGCTGCAATTGCTTCCAGAGTGGAAGCAGAATGTCCTGAAACACGACAGTCAGGGGATAACTGGAAAAGATCTGTCCATAGACCTGCTCCAGTTGAACCTCGTCAAAGGCATTCACCGCCACCTGAACCTGTTGCTTCCATTGCATGTAGTCAGCGTGTACGAGTTCATTCGGGATGATGTGCGACAGGGCCTGAAGCGGGGCAGTCCTGGCCAGTATCTTGCCGACTTTACTGACAGCAACGCCGCGTTCGATCCAGCCGATGATGCTGCGGACCCGATCGATATCGGTCATCGAATACAGTCGGTGTCCACTTTCGGTGCGCGTGGGCTGTATCAGTCCATAACGTCGTTCCCATGCGCGTAGCGTGACCGGGTTGACCCCGGTCAGGCGCGCCACTTCGCGAATCGGAAACAGCTCTTCCTGTTCGAGAGGAGTTTCGGGCTGCATTACACGGACAACGTCAGTTGGCACAGGCATTTTATAATTCTACGTCCATGTATAAATTGGATCCCATTCTACCTCCGCTGCCCCCATACCATTCAAGACGTTGATGGCGACGAATGTCACTGACGTTCCAGGCAGAATCAGGAATAATCCTTGCTTGTTCCAAGACGCAGCCCACCACCCCGGCGCTGCGCCTGGCGAAACTCCTATCCGGAGCGACGCGATTGTCATACGGAGATACAAAATGTCTACTTCACCCGTCACGCTGATGGTTGCGCGCCGCGTCGCCGATGGGCGTTATCAAGACCTGATCGCCTGGTTGCGCGAAGGCGAACAACTGGCCACCGATTTTCCCGGCTACCTCGGTTCTGGCGTGCTCGCTCCGCCGCCCGACGATGACGAATTCCAGATTATTTTCCGCTTTGCCGACGAGCAGACGCTGCACGCCTGGGAGCATTCTGTATCGCGCACCGCATGGCTGGCACGCGGCAGCGACTTGTTTGCCCATCCAACGGAACATCGTGTCAGCGGCATCGAAGGCTGGTTCGGCGCGGCCGGCCAGCGACCACCACGCTGGAAACAGGCCGTGGCGATCTGGTTGGCATTCTTTCCGGTTTCCCTGCTGTTCAACTTTATCCTCGGGCCGTTGCTGAGCGACATGGGTCTGCTGAGCCGGGTGTTCATCAGCACCTTGTGCCTGACCCCGCTGATGGTCTACTTCTTCATTCCGCTGTCGACCCGCCTGCTGGCCAACTGGCTGAACACCGCTGCGACCCGACGTTTGCCCGCCGAGCCCTCCACCCAAAACCACTGATCCCCATGTGGGAGCGAGCTTGCTCCGGGCGGCGATCCGACGATGAGGCCATAACATTCAACATCTTTGTTGGCTGTGATACCGCCATCGCGAGCAAGCTCGCTCCCACAGAGGAAGCCCCACGGTAGGTGAATGCCGCCGCGCGCTGGTATAGTTTTGCTCTTACCGCGACGCGAGCCGTTCATGACCTCTTTCGTAGCCCCAATTCTCATCACCGGTGCCGGCCAACGTGTCGGCCTGCACTGCGCGCAGCGTTTGCTCGAGGATGGCCAGCCGGTGATCTTCAGCTACCGCAGTGAACGCCCCGGCGTGCAAGTTCTGCGCGACCTGGGGGCGACCGCGGTGTGTGCCGACTTCTCCACTGAAGCCGGAATCTTCGCGTTCATCAGCGAACTGAAAAACCACACCGACAGCCTGCGGGCGATTGTCCATAACGCCTCCGAATGGCTGGCCGAAACCCCGGACACCGACGCCACCGCCTTCACCCGCATGTTCAACGTCCACATGCTGGCGCCCTACCTGATCAATCTGCATTGTGCCGACTTGCTGCAACGCTCAAGCCCGGCGGACATCGTGCACATCAGCGATGACGTAACCCGCAAGGGCAGCAGCAAGCACATTGGCTACTGCGCCAGCAAAGCCGGGCTCGACAGCCTCACCCTGTCCTTCGCCGCGAAATACGCGCCGACAATCAAGGTCAACGGTATCGCCCCAGCCCTGCTAATGTTCAACCCCGACGACGACGCGGCGTACCGCGCCAAGGCACTGGCCAAGTCTGCGCTGGGTATCGAACCCGGCTGCGAAGTGATCTACCAGAGCCTGCGTTATTTGCTCGACAACCCTTATGTCACCGGCACGACCCTGACCGTCAACGGCGGACGGCACATCAAATAAGCGGCCCCCGCGAGGATGTTCCATGACGTTATCCCTGTCCCAGAGCTACCGCGAGATCCTCATCGGCCTCGGTGAAAACCCCGACCGCGAGGGCCTGCAAGACACCCCGGTTCGCGCGGCAAAAGCCATGCAGTACCTCTGCCATGGTTATGAGCAAAGTGTCGAAGAGATCGTCAACGGCGCGCTGTTCGCTTCCGATGCCGATGAAATGATCATCGTCGACAACATCGAGCTGTACTCGCTCTGCGAACATCACATGCTGCCCTTCATCGGCAAGGCGCATGTGGCTTATATTCCAACGGGCAAAGTGCTGGGCCTGTCGAAAATTGCACGACTGGTGGACATGTTCGCCCGTCGCCTGCAAATCCAGGAAAACCTCACTCGGCAAATCGCCGACGCGGTGCAGCAAGTGACCGGTGCTGCGGGCGTCGCGGTGGTCATCGAAGCCAAGCACATGTGCATGATGATGCGCGGCGTCGAGAAACAGAATTCGACCATGAACACCTCGGTGATGCTCGGCGCCTTCCGCGAGTCGAGCAACACCCGACAGGAGTTCCTGCAATTGATTGGACGGAGCAAGTAGCAATGCCACAACTTCAACCAGGAACGGCACGCATCCGGGTCAAGGACCTGTGCCTGCGGACCTTCATCGGGATCAACGAGGATGAAATCCTCAACAAGCAGGATGTACTGATCAACCTGACCATCCTGTATGCCGCTCAAGAAGCGGTGCGTGACAACGACATCGATCACGCGCTGAATTACCGCACCATCACCAAGGCGATCATCGCCCACGTGGAAGGCAATCGTTTCGCCCTGCTCGAACGCCTGACTCAGGAAATTCTCGATCTGGTCATGGCCAACGAATCGGTGTTGTACGCCGAGGTCGAAGTCGACAAGCCCCACGCCCTGCGATTCGCCGAGTCGGTGTCGATTACCCTGGCTGCGAGCCGCTGACCGTCTGGCACATTGCTCGTCAGACTTTTATCATCCGCGCACGATTTGATTGCACAGAGCCCGCCATGACCGATCAACAACGCCTGGAACTTGAAGCCGCCGCCTTTCGCCGGCTGGTCGCCCACCTGGACAGCCGCAAGGATGTGCAGAACATCGATCTGATGAACCTCTCCGGTTTCTGCCGCAACTGCCTGTCCAAGTGGTACAAGGCCGCTGCCGACGAACGCCAGATCGAGGTCAGCCTCGATGACGCCCGCGAAGTGGTTTACGGCATGCCGTACGCCGAGTGGAAAGCCCAATACCAGCAAGAAGCCAATGCCGAACAACAAGCGGCGTTCGCCAAAGGAAAACCCAATGAGTGATTTGAACACCCTGCGCGCCAGCCTCAAGAGCGGCGAACACGTTTTTGCCGACACCCTGGCGTTCATCGCCGCCGGCTACGACTATCAGCCTCAGGCTTTCAACAACGGCGGCGTGGAAAACGCAGCCGGGCAGAACGAAGGCTCGTGCAAGACCCTGGGTCTGGCGCTGCTGGAAGGCTTGAGCGATGAAGAAGCGCTGCTAGCGTTCGGCGAGCATTACCGTTCGGTGGTGGCGACGCCTGAGGGCAGCGATCACGGTAATATCCGCGCGTTGATTGCACATGGTCTGGCGGGTGTGACGTTCGCGAAACAGCCGCTGACTCGCCGCTGACTCAAAATCAAAAGATCGCAGTCTCGTTTCACTCGACAGCTCCTACAGCGAAATACAATCCCTGTAGGAGCTGTCGAGTGAAACGAGGCTGCGATCTTTTGACCTTCACCGCACATCCCGACTTTTAAGATTGACCCGGCAACTTTATTTCGTTTGCCGGGCACCGCTGCTCACGGCTTAGATAAAAAGAAGCATCCCTTCTTCAGAGTCGGTCATCCATGAGCAGCGTAACCATCAGCCAGTCGATCAACATCGTTCATCCCGTCACGCTCAGCCACGGCAAAAATGCCGAGGTCTGGGACACCGATGGCAAACGCTACATCGACTTCGTCGGCGGCATCGGTGTATTGAACCTCGGCCATTGCCATCCGCGCATCGTCGAGGCCATTCGCGAACAAGCCACCCGGCTGACTCACTACGCGTTCAACGCCGCCCCGCATGCGCCCTACATCGAACTGATGGATCGTCTCACCGCGTTTATTCCGGTGGACTACCCGGTCAGCGGCATGCTCACCAACAGCGGTGCGGAAGCGGCGGAAAATGCCCTGAAGATCGTGCGTGGCGCCACCGGTCGCACGGCCGTCATCGCCTTCGACGGCGCCTTCCATGGCCGCACCCTCGCCACGCTCAACCTCAACGGAAAAGTCGCGCCCTACAAACAGAAAGTCGGCGTGCTGCCGGGTCCGGTTTTTCACCTGCCCTTCCCGAGCCAGGACAACGGCGTGACCTGCGCGGAGGCCCTGAAGGCCATGGACCGCCTGTTCAGCGTCGAGATCGACGTCGATGACGTCGCCTGTTTTATCGTCGAACCGGTGCAGGGCGAAGCGGGTTTCCTGGCGCTGGACGTGGAGTTCGCCCAAGCGCTACGTCGCTTCTGTGATGAAAAAAACATCCTGTTGATCGCTGATGAAATCCAGTCCGGCTTCGGTCGCACCGGCCAGCGCTTTGCATTTTCGCGACTGGGCATTGAGCCGGACCTGATTCTGCTGGGCAAAAGCATCGCCGGCGGTGTGCCGCTGGGTGCGGTGGTCGGGCGCAAGTCGCTGCTCGACACCTTGCCCAAGGGCGGACTGGGCGGCACCTATTCAGGCAACCCGATTGCCTGCGCCGCAGCACTGGCAACCCTGGACGAGATGACCGATGCGAACCTGCACGCCTGGGGCTCGCAACAGGAAGAAGCCATCGTCAGCCGCTATGAGGCCTGGCGCGCCAACAAGCTTTCCCCGTTTCTGGGCCGCTTGACCGGCGTTGGCGCGATGCGCGGTATCGAACTGATCAATCCCGACGGCACACCCGCCTCAGCGCAGTTGACCCAATTGCTGGCCCTGGCCCGCGACGCCGGTTTACTGCTGATGCCCAGCGGCAAGTCGCGCCACATCATTCGGCTGCTGGCACCACTGACTACTGAGGCAGCGGTGCTGGAGGAAGGGCTGGATATCCTCGAGGCTTGCCTGGCGAAGCTTTCCTGAAAAGCAAACTACGATCAGGGACTGACATAGCGAATTATGTTCGCTTGTAGTCCCCGATTTTGCGTCGCAATACTGGCCAAATACCCCTTTTACCAAGCGAGATCACTACCACCTACAAGCCTGAGGCATTCATGTATCACGAC
The DNA here is from genome assembly GCF_004136015.1 of Pseudomonas sp. ACM7. Lineage (NCBI taxonomy): Bacteria > Pseudomonadati > Pseudomonadota > Gammaproteobacteria > Pseudomonadales > Pseudomonadaceae > Pseudomonas > Pseudomonas sp. ACM7. The sequence continues at coordinate 1,620,375 of NZ_CP024866.1, forward strand.
AATATAATTTATAAAAAAAAGTCCAATGATCCTCAATTCCTGCTTGGCGTAGCCGTGGTGCTGTTTCTCGGCTCCTACCTGATGAACTTGGGTAACAGCGCCCTCAGTCATTTCCTGCATCCGCTGCTGGGCAATGCCCCGGACAGCCTGACTGCTCGCAATATCGCCATCGGCCTGGCGATTGCCGCACTGGGCACGCTGAACTTTCACGTCCTCGGACGCTTGAAATTCAAAGTGCAGACCACCGTGGTATGGATCGAACTGCTGATCCTGTTTCTGGCGTTCTTCGACACATTCGACCTTTCCTACAGCTTCATCCTCGACAAGATCGGTTTCCTGATCATCCAGGGCGCCGCGACCACGCTGTACATCTCCGCCGTGGCGATCGTGATTGCCTTCGTGCTGGCGTTGATCGGTGCCGTGGCCAAGCTGTCGAACAACGGCCTGGCCAATGCCATCGCCTCGTTCTACACCTCGTTTTTTCGCGGTGTTCCGCTGCTGATCCAGATCTACCTGATTTACCTCGGACTGCCGCAACTGGGTTATGTGGTGGACGCAGTGCCGGCCGGCATCCTCGCGTTGTCGCTGTGCTACGGCGCCTACATGACCGAGATTTTTCGTGCGGGCATCCAGAGCATTCCGGTGGGTCAGTGGGAGGCCTCACGAGCCCTGGGCATCAGCCCGCTCAAGACCCTGAGCCGGGTGATCATGCCGCAAGCCTTGCGGGTGATCATCCCGCCCACCGGCAACCAGTTCATCGCCATGCTCAAGGACAGTTCGCTGGTGTCGGTGATCGGCGTCTGGGAATTGATGTACCTGGCCAAGACCCAGGGTCGTGCGGACTTCCGCCACCTGGAAATGCTGATCACCGCCGCGATGATTTACTGGGCCCTGTCGTTCATCCTCGAACGGGTGCAGGCGCGGATCGAAAAACGGGTCAACCGATCCATCGCAAGGGGCTGATGCGTGATGACTACGGCAGAACGAATCGACCTGGCACCTGTTGCGCAGACCAGCCCTTCGATGATTTCCATCATCGGTTTGAACAAGTGGTACGGCGACTTTCACGCGTTGCGCGATGTCGACCTGAACGTCGCCGCCGGCGAAATCCTGGTGGTGTGCGGACCGTCGGGCTCAGGAAAATCGACGATGATTCGTTGCATCAACCATCTGGAGAATTTCCAGAAAGGCCACATTCAGGTCAACGGCATCACCCTCACCAGCGAGGCAGAAAGTGTCAGCGCGGTGCGCCGGGAAATCGGCATGGTGTTTCAGAGCTTCAACCTGTTCCCACACTTAAGCGTGATGGACAACCTGACCCTGGCCCCGCAACTGGTGCAAGGCGTGTCGAGCGCCGAGGCGAAAAAACGCGCTCAAGTCTACCTGGAGCGAGTGCGAATTGCCGAACACGCCGACAAGTACCCTTCGCAACTGTCCGGTGGCCAGCAGCAACGCGTGGCGATTGCCCGGGCGCTGTGCATGAACCCCAAAGTGATGCTGTTCGACGAACCAACCTCGGCCCTCGATCCGGAAATGGTCCACGAAGTGCTGGACGTGATGGGTGAGTTGGCCACCGACGGCATGACCATGATTTGCGTAACCCACGAAATGGGTTTTGCCAGCAAGGTCGCTGACCGCGTGCTGTTCATGGACCAGGGCCAGGTCATCGAACAAGCCACCCCTTCCGAGTTTTTCAACAACCCGCAAACCGAACGCGCACAGAAATTCCTGTCGCAGATCATTGGTCACTGAGCACTGCTTTGCCCCTTCAGAACAATAACGATAAGTGGAGATGGACATGGTCAGCAAAAAACACGTAATCGCAGCCGCAATGTCGCTGGTGTTCGTCGGCGCCGCCAACGCCGGAGCCGTACTGGACAAAATCCAGAGCAGTAAAACAATGACCGTCGCCACGTCGGCGACCTGGCCACCCCAAGGGTTTATCAACGACAAGAATGAAATCGACGGGTTTGATATCGATGTTTCCAAGGAGATCGCCAAGCGTCTCGGTGTCGAGGTCAAGTTCATTACCCCCGATTGGGACGTGATCACCGCCGGCAAGTGGAACGGGCGCTGGGACATGTCCGTGGGCTCGATGACCGCCACTAAAAGTCGCGCGCGAATTCTCGACTTCCCCGCGACCTACTACTACGTGCCCTACGTGTTTGCGGTTCACAACAAATCCACACTCACCGACCACAAAGCGCTCAATGGCAAAACTATCGGTGTCGAAGGCGGCACCACGTCCGAGGATTACCTGAACCAGGCGCTGGCCATCGAAGCGACGGACCTGCCCCCCGTCACCTACGACGTACAGACCAAAAAGATGAAAACCTATGCCGGCTCCCTTGGACCGTTGGATGACTTGCGACTGGGCGACGGTGTTCGTCTAGACGGCATCCTCACTCAGCGCAGCACGCTGGAAGCGGCCATCAAGAAAAATTACCCTCTGCGTGCGGTCGACAACGGCGTGGTGTTCTACGAACCCCTGGCCATTGCCACCGACAAGGGTGACGCAGAGTTGAAGGCCAAGCTCGGTCAAATCATCGGCGAGATGCACAAGGACGGCACGCTGACCAAGCTGTCGACCAAGTGGTACGGCGTGGACTATTCGACCGTCAAATAACCCCGCCCACAGTGGGAGCNAGCTNGCTCCGGGCGGCGATCCGACGATGAGGCCATCACATTCAGCATTGATGTGGAATGTTCGACCGCCATCGTCGGATCGCCGCCCGGAGCNAGCTNGCTCCCACAAAGGCCAGGTGTTCGCTTAAATGACCGGCAACCTATCAAGGATTGACCATGTCCTTCCCCACCACTTGGTATTCCCAAACCTCGCTGCCCCGCGCAGCCAGGCCCGAACTTCGCACTGACGAAACTTGCGACGTCTGCATCATCGGCGCCGGGATCGCGGGCCTTACCGCGGCCCTGGAGCTGACCCGGCGCGGCAAACGCGTGATCATCCTCGAAGCCCGGCAAGTCGCCTGGGGCGCGTCCGGTCGAAATGGCGGCGTGGTCTCGCCGGGCTGGGCTGAAGGGTCGGGAGCGATCCGCAAGAAACTTGGACTGGAACAGGCCAAGGCGCTCTTTCAAATGTCGGTCGAGGGTGTGGAGATTGTCCGCCGCAACATCGCCGAACTGGCATTGTCCGGTTGCGATCCATCCGCCGGTACGATTCGGGTCAAGCGTTACGACGACAGTGCTGGTGTGAAAAACCACATCGAGAGCATGCGCCGGGACTTCGGCTATGAACTCAACTTCCTCGACACCCCTCAGGTCCGCGAGCGGGCCCACACCCTGCGTTATTTCCAGGGCATCGAGGATCCGAAGGCGCTGCACTTTCACCCGCTGAATTATTGCCTGGGACTGGCCCTCGCCATCGAAGCAGCAGGAGGCCGGATCTTCGAACAATCAAAAATGCTGGCCTGGCATCGCGAAGGCGCCGACAAAATTGTCCAGACCGCTCACGGCACCGTGTGCTGCCAGGACCTGGTGTTCTGCGCCGGCGGTTACGGCGGCCCGGAGTTGCAAAAACTCAGCCGCGCCTACCTGCCCATCGCGACCTATGTGGTGCTGACCGAACACCTGGGCGACTCGATCAAAAACGTCCTCGACTCCGGCGCCGCGTTCTCCGACGACCGCCGCGCCTCGGACTATTACCGCGTGGTCGAAGGCGACCGCCTGCTCTGGGGCGGACGCATCACCACCCGCAACGAACAGAACGAAAAGGCCCTCGCCGCCATGCTCAAGGCCGACATGGTGTCGGTCTATCCACAACTGGCCCCGGTCAAAATCGAATTGGCCTGGTCCGGCCTGATGGGTTACTCCACCAACAAGATGCCCAACCTGGGATTGCTCGAACCGGGCGTCTGGGCCTGCACCTCGTTTGGTGGCCATGGCTTGAATACCGGCTCGATTGGCGGCAGGGTCATCGCCGAAGCGGTGTGCGGGGAAAGTGCGCGTTATCAGTTGTTCAAACCGTACTTGCTGGACTGGAACGGCGGGCCGTTCGGGCGGATTGCCGCCAATGCCATCTATCAATCGTTGAAGGTCATGGACTTCGTCCAGGAGCGATTTCGCGGCTGATCGCAATCGACTTCGGCCAATGCAAAAACCTGTGGGAGCGAGCTTGCTCGCGATAGCGGTATGTCACTCGATATCACTGTTGAATGATAAATGGCTATCGCGAGCAAGCTCGCTCCCACAAGGGCCGGGGTCGGCAATGCATCTTTTTATATATGCACAAAAAAACCGGCCGAAGCCGGTTTTTTCATTTCAACACAATCAGAACGAAGCGTTCTGCAGGTCGTCAAGGTAACGCTCGGCGTCCAGTGCCGCCATGCAGCCAGCGCCGGCCGAGGTGATGGCCTGACGGTAAACGTGGTCAGCCACGTCACCGGCAGCAAAGATGCCTTCGAGGCTGGTGGCAGTAGCGTTGCCGTCACGGCCGCCCTGCACAACCAGGTAGCCGTCTTTCAAGGTCAGCTGACCTTCGAACAACGACGTGTTCGGGGTGTGGCCGATGGCGATGAACACGCCGTCAACTGTCAGCTCGTCGAAGCTGCCGTCATTGTTCTTCAGGCGGGCACCGGTTACGCCCATGTTGTCGCCCAACACTTCGTCCAGGGTCGAGTTCAGCTTCAGCTCGATTTTGCCTTCGGCAACCCGGGCATTCAGCTTGTCGATCAGGATCTTCTCGGCGCGGAAGGTTTCGCGACGGTGAATCAAGGTCACTTTGCTGGCGATGTTGGCCAGGTACAGCGCTTCTTCCACAGCAGTGTTACCGCCACCCACCACAGCCACTGGCTTGTTGCGATAGAAGAAACCATCGCAGGTCGCGCAGGCCGAAACGCCTTTGCCCATGAACGCTTCTTCCGACGGCAGCCCCAGGTAACGAGCGCTGGCGCCGGTGGCAATGATCAGGGCGTCGCAGGTGTAGGTCGCGCTGTCGCCGGTCAGGGTGTACGGCTTGGCAGCGAAGTCCACGGCATTGATGTGATCGAAGACGATTTCGGTTTCAAAGCGCTCGGCGTGCTCTTTCATGCGGTCCATCAGCGCCGGGCCGGTCAGGCCGTGGACGTCGCCAGGCCAGTTATCGACTTCGGTGGTGGTGGTCAGTTGACCGCCGGCTTGCATGCCGGTGATCAGCAGTGGCTTGAGGTTGGCACGGGCGGCATAGACCGCGGCGCTGTAACCGGCAGGGCCGGAACCGAGAATAATCACTCGCGAATGACGGACTTCAGACATGACCTGCTCCTGTTGACCGGCCCGAAACTTCTGGCGCGGAACGCCGGGTTGCCGGCGGGAATAAAAAAGGACCGTTGAAAGCACTTGGGGAAGGCTTGAGCTCGACAGTCCTGTAAAAAGTATGGGGTGCAGCGTATCGAGGGGGCGAAGATTAAGGAAATACGGTTTAACAATCCAGCTCATAGGCGGTCTCTATCCCATCACGATGGATACATAGGCGCCTTTGTTACAGTTAATGTCGATGCTGCTACCGCGCTTTCGCCTGTCAGGCAAAGCCGGTAAGGTCGGCGCGTTTCCCCTTTGCTCGGAGCACGTTATGCCCGCCCCCGTTCTGTCCGGCCCGCAATACCTGCGCGAAGGCCTCAAGCTGGTCCTGAGCCCAAGCCTGCGCTTGTTCGTGTTGTTGCCGTTGGCGATCAACCTGGTGCTGTTCGTCGGATTGATCTACCTGGCCAGCCATCAATTCAGCCTGTGGGTCGATACGTTGATGCCGTCCCTGCCCGAATGGCTGAGTTTTCTCAGTTATGTCCTCTGGCCGTTGTTCGTGGTGCTGGTGGTGTTAATGGTGTTCTTCACCTTCACCATGCTGGCCAACGTCATCGCCGCGCCATTCAACGGTTTCCTCGCGGAAAAAGTCGAAGTCGTGGTGCGCGGCACTGATGACTTCCCGACCTTCAGCTGGGGCGAACTGATCGCCATGATCCCCCGCACCCTGGCCCGGGAAATGCGCAAGCTCGGCTACTTCCTGCCGCGCGCCATCGGGTTGTTCATCCTCTCGTTCATCCCGGTGGTTAACATCATCGCCGCACCATTGTGGCTGCTGTTCGGGGTGTGGATGATGGCGATCCAGTACATCGACTACCCGGCGGATAACCACAAACTGGGCTGGAACGAGATGCTCGCCTGGCTGCGCGCGAAGCGCTGGCAGAGCATGAGTTTCGGCGGCAGTGTTTATCTGGTGCTGCTGATTCCGGTGGTCAACATCCTGATGATGCCGGCGGCTGTGGCGGGGGCAACCTTGTTCTGGGTGCGTGAACGCGGCGCGGAAAACCTGGTAGTCCAGCGCTGATTCGGTCACAAATTCATCATCCCACCGTCACACTGACGACATGGCCTCAGCCGACACTGAGGTCATGACGACAGCTCTGCATATCACTCTGATCACCGAAACCTTCCCTCCCGAAATCAACGGAGTGGCCAATACCCTCGGTCGCTTGTGTGACGGCTTGCGCGCGCGCGGGCACCAGGTGGAATTGGTGCGACCGCGTCAGGGTTGCGATCAGCAGTTGGGCAGCGACGATGCGTTGTTGCTGTGTCGGGGCTGGCCGCTGCCGGGTTATCCCGGCTTGCAATGGGGTCAGTCGTCGATGCACAAGTTGCTGCGGCGCTGGAAGCGTCATCGCCCGGACGTGCTGTACATCGCCACTGAAGGACCGCTGGGATTGTCCGCGTTGCGCGCGGCGCGGCGCTTGGGGATTTCGGTGGTCAGCGGCTTTCACACCAATTTCCAGCAGTACTCCAGTCAGTATGGGCTTGGACTGCTGACGCGATTGCTGACCCACTACCTGCGCTGGTTTCATAATCGTTCGACGCTGACCCTGGTGCCGAGCGTGAGCCAAAGAATGGAACTGGAGCGCCGGCATTTCGAGCGCCTGGCGTTGCTGTCGCGTGGGGTCGACAGCCAGTTGTTTCACCCGACCAAGCGGATTAACGCCTTGCGTGAGAGCTGGGGGTTGGGTAGCGACGACATCGCTGTAATCCACGTAGGACGTCTGGCACCGGAGAAAAATCTTGGCCTGCTCAAGCGCTGCTTCGACGCACTGAAAGCCACTTATCCACAGCGCAACATTCAGTTGATTGTGATCGGCGACGGTCCGCAACGAGCGGCACTTGAGAAAGAACTGCCCGAGGCGATTTTCTGTGGCTCACAACGCGGCGAAGCCTTGGCCAGTCACTATGCGTCGGGAGATGTGTTTCTGTTTCCAAGCCTGACCGAAACCTTCGGCAATGTCGTGCTTGAGGCGCTGGCCTCGGGACTGGGTGTGGTGGCCTACGATCAGGCAGCAGCGGCTCAGCACATCCGCCATAGCTACAACGGCGTACTCGCGATGCCGGGGGACGAAGAGGCATTCTGCGATGCGGCGTGTTGGCTGTTGGAAGAGCGCGAAACCTTGCGCTGCGTGCGGCTTAATGCGCGTCAGCATGCGAGTCGCCAGGGCTGGGCAGCGATTATCGAGCAGTTTGAAGGGCAGTTGCGCGGGGCTTGTGTGGGGGAGCAGTTGGTTCCTGGTGCAGCGACCTTACCCTGAATCCTGGGTGACATTGAGTCAGTCTTCGCGAGCAAGCCCGCTCCCACATTCAACCGAGTTTCTACATGCAGAATACGGTTAATTGTGGGAGCGGGCTTGCTCGCGAAGGCGTCTGTGCAGTCGCTGCTTAAACCAGGGTCATCAACGCCTCACGGCTGAACGGCAGGATGTCTTCTTCACGGCCGTCACGCACTTTCTGCGCCCAGTCCGGGTCCACCAGCAACGCGCGACCTACCGCCACCAGGTCGAACTCATCATTGTTCAAACGCTCCAGCAGTTTTTCCAGGCTGGCCGGCTGCGCGATCTTGTCGGTGTTGACCATGAACTGCAGGAACTCGCCATCCAGGCCGACGCTGCCCACGGTGATGGTCGGTTTACCGGTAAGTTTGCGGGTCCAGCCGGCCAGGTTCAGCTCGGAACCGTCGAACTCCGGTTCCCAGAAACGGCGCGTCGAGCAGTGGAAAATATCCACGCCGGCGTCGGACAACGGCTTGAGGAACTCGCCCAGTGCTTCCGGGGTTTGTACCAGACGCGCGGTGTAATCCTGCTGCTTCCATTGAGAGAAACGGAAAATAATCGGGAAGCCTTCGCCGACCGCTGCACGCACCGCCTGGATCAGTTCAATGGCGAAACGCGAACGGTTGGCCAGGCTGCCGCCGTATTCGTCAGTGCGCTGGTTGCTGCCTTCCCAGAAGAACTGGTCCACGAGGTAGCCGTGGGCACCATGAATTTCCACGCCGTCCATGCCGATGCTCTGGGCATCTTGGGCGGCCTGGGCAAATGCGGCGATCACGTTCTGGATATCTTGCTGGGTCATGCCGTGAACCACGACCTGACCGTCCTTCAATTTCTCCGACGGACCGTAACCCGGCACGCTGGCGTCCGGCTCGGTGCCGATGCGGCGCACGCTGCCGACATGCCACAGCTGAGGAACGATCTTGCCGCCTTCAGCATGAACCGCGTCGACCACTTTTTTCCATCCGGCCAGCGCCGCTTCGCCGTAGAAATGCGGCACATTCGGGTAACCGTTGGAAGCCTTGTGGCCGACGGTGGTGCCTTCGGTGATGATCAAGCCAACGCCTGCAGCGGCGCGACGACGGTAGTACTCAATCACTTTGGAGTTGGGAACGCCACCCGGCGAAAACGAACGGGTCATCGGCGCCATGACGACGCGGGTCGGCAGTTCGAGAGTGCCGAGGTGGAACGGTTTGAACAGGGCTTTGACGGGCATGGGACGCTCCACGGGACATAGACTTTATGACGGCGATAATATGGAGAGTGCCAAGCATTGAACAGCACTATTGATTTAAGTGATTAAGGATTAGAAACGAAAAGATCGCAGCCTTCGGCAGCTCCTACGGGTGTACACATTCCCCTGTAGGAGCTGCCGAAGGCTGCGATCTTTTGATCTTTCTCTTTAGCTCAGGGCTTTTTCGATCGCATGAACGACAGACGGATCATCCGGCGCCGTGCGCGGCGAGAACCGCGCCAGCACGCGACCATCCTTGCCCAGCAGGAATTTCTCGAAGTTCCAGGTAATGTCACCGGGAAACTCAGCACCCTCGCCCGCCAGCAGACGGTACAGCTGATGACGATCGTGACCGTTGACTTCCAGCTTGCTGGACAACGGAAAACTCACGCCGTAGTTGAGGCTGCAAAACTCCTGGATCTCTTGCTCGGTACCCGGTTCCTGCCCGGCAAACTGGTTGCACGGCAGGCCCAGCACGCTGAAGCCTTTGTCCTTGTATTGCTGGTAGAGGTTTTCCAGCGCCGCGTACTGAGGGGTCAAGCCGCATTTGGAGGCGACGTTGACCACCAGCACGACACGCCCCTTGAAAGGCGCCAGCGGTAGCTCCTGTCCATCCAGGCCTGTCAATTTAAGGTCGTGAAAAGCACTCATGACGAACTCCAGATTCCCGTGTTCTTCTCGAAACAGCCACTTGGCGGTGTCACCCGGGACAGCCGCGGACTAAAAAGGCGCCCCTCGGGCGCCTCTCCAGTTCTCGAAAGCTTAGCGCAGAAAATCAGTGGTGATGGCCACCTTCGCCATGGACGTGACCATGAGCGATTTCTTCCTGGCTGGCATCACGGATGTCGATGATCTTGACCTGGAAATTCAGGCGCTGACCCGCCAACGGGTGATTGCCGTCGACGGTGACATCGTCGCCGTCCAGATCGCGAATGGTGACGATCTGCATCTGGCCGTCCGGAGCGGATGCGTGGAACTGCATACCCACTTCCAGCTCGTCGACGCCTTCGAACATGCTGCGGCTCAGGGTGCTGACCAGTTCGGCAGCGTATTCGCCGTAGGCATCTTCAGGTTCTACGGCGACAGTCAGTTCGTCACCGACTGCTTTGCCTTCCAAAGCCTTTTCCAGGCCCGGAATGATGTTACCTGCGCCTTGCAGGTAGACCAGCGGCGCGCCGCCGGCGGAGCTGTCGATGACCTCACCAGCGTCGTTGGTCAGGGTATAGTCGATGGAGACAGCCTTATTGGCGGCGATCAGCATGGGGCGAGACCTTTTGCATAAGAATGAAGAATGGCCAAGTTTAGCGAAGCAATCGCCCGAAAGCGAACACAACCCGGACAGACGGGTGGCGGCGAAAGGCTCAACGGTCACAGGCTTCCATCAGGATGAGGACGGGCACTGGGTGGCCGAGCTTTCCTGCGGTCACACCCAACACCTTCGCCACCAGCCACCGTGGCAATCGCGCGCCTGGGTCCTGGACCCCGCGCAGCGTATTGAAAAAATAGGCCAGCCCTTTGATTGCGGTTGGTGCGCACAAGGCTCGGATAGCGATAACCTTGGCGACTGAATTTCGGTAAACGGCCAGACATAGGTCGTCACCATTGCCATGCACCTCCAGAGAATTCGCATGCAAACTTTTTTTATCGCGCCCACCGATTTTGGTGTGGGTCTGACCTCCATCAGCCTCGGGCTGGTGCGTACTCTTGAGCGGGCCGGCCTCAAGGTCGGCTTTTTCAAACCGATTGCCCAGCCGCATCCGGGTGACACCGGGCCTGAACGGTCCACTGAACTGGTGGCGCGCACTCACGGTTTGAAACCGCCTCAGCCGCTCGGTCTGGCGCACGTCGAGCGCATGCTCGGCGACGGTCAGCTGGATGAGTTGCTCGAAGAAATCATCACCCTCTATCAGCAGGCTGCTGTCGGAAAAGATGTGCTGATTGTCGAAGGCATGGTCCCGACCCGCAGCGCCAGCTACGCCGCACGGGTCAATTTGCATTTGGCGAAAAGCCTCGACGCCGAAGTGATCCTGGTCTCGGCGCCGGAAAACGAAGTGCTGACTGAACTGTCCGGCCGCGTGGAGTTGCAGGCGCAATTGTTTGGCGGTCCGAAAGACCCGAAAGTCCTCGGCGTGATCCTCAACAAGGTCAAAACCGACGAGAGCATGGAAGCCTTTGCCTCGCGCTTGAAAGAGCATTCGCCATTGCTGCGCAGTGGCGATTTCCGTCTGTTGGGTTGCATCCCGTTCCAGCCGGAATTGAACGCCCCACGCACTCGCGACGTCGCCGATCTGATGGGCGCGCAAATTCTCAATGCCGGTGATTACGAGACCCGGCGCATGACCAAAATCATCATCTGCGCCCGTACCATGCGCAACACCGTGGAGCTGCTCAAGCCCGGCGTGTTGGTGGTGACACCCGGTGATCGCGACGACATCATCCTCGCCGTCAGCCTCGCGGCCATGAATGGCGTGCCGTTGGCCGGCCTGTTGCTGACCAGCGACACCTTGCCCGACCCGCGCATCATGGACCTGTGCCGTGGCGCGTTGCAGGCGGGCCTGCCGGTGTTGTCGGTCAGCACCGGTTCCTACGACACCGCCAACCAGTTGAACGGTTTGAACAAGGAAATCCCGATCGACGACCGCGAGCGCGCGGAGATCATCACCGATTTCGTTGCCAGCCACCTCGACGCCAAGTGGCTGCACCAACGCTGCGGCACGCCACGGGAAATGCGCCTGTCGCCCGCCGTGTTCCGTTATCAATTGATCCAGCGCGCCCAGGCTGCCAACAAACGCATCGTCCTGCCCGAAGGCAGCGAGCCGCTGACCGTGCAAGCCGCAGCGATCTGTCAGGCGCGCGGCATTGCCCGTTGCGTGCTGCTGGCGAAACCGGCAGACGTCGAAGCCGTCGCTCGCGCCCAAGGCATCGAGCTGCCGCCGGGGCTGGAAATCCTCGACCCGGACCTGATTCGCGAGCGCTACGTCGAGCCGATGGTCGCCCTGCGCAAAACCAAAAGCCTCAACGCGCCGATGGCCGAGCAGCAACTGGAAGACACCGTGGTGATCGGCACCATGATGCTGGCGCTGGATGAAGTCGACGGCCTCGTGTCCGGCGTCATTCACTCCACCGCCAACACCATCCGCCCGGCCCTGCAACTGATCAAGACCGCGCCGGGCTGCACGCTGGTGTCGTCAGTGTTCTTCATGCTCTTCCCCGAGGAAGTGCTGGTTTACGGCGACTGTGTGATGAACCCGCACCCGAGCGCCAGCGAACTGGCCGAGATCGCGCTGCAAAGCGCCGACTCGGCAGCCGCCTTCGGCATCACCCCGCGCGTGGCGATGATCAGCTACTCCAGCGGTGAATCGGCCAGCGGCGAAGAAGTCGAAAAGGTTCGCGAAGCGACATTGCTCGCCCACGAGCAACAAAACTCGCTACTGATCGACGGCCCATTGCAATACGACGCCGCCGCCAACGAAACCGTGGCCAAGCAGCTGGCACCGAACAGCCAGGTCGCCGGTCGCGCCACAGTGTTCGTGTTCCCCGACCTGAACACCGGCAACACCACCCACAAAGCCGTGCAGCGCAGCGCCGACTGCGTCAGCCTCGGGCCGATGCTGCAAGGCCTGCGCAAACCGGTGAACGACCTGCCGCGCGGCGCGCAAGTCGACGACATCGTCTACACCATCGCGTTGACCGCGATTCAAGCTGCCAACCGACCTTTGGATCTTTAAATGCTGGATTCCCTACCTGCACCGCTGCGAGGCGTCATTGCCTCGCTGCTGTTGGCACTGAACACGATTGCCTGCTGCACACCGCTGTTCATCGTCGCAATTTTCAAACTGCTGCTGCCCTTCCCCGCCGCCCAGCGTTTTACCGATTGGCTGATGAGCCACATCCACGAAGCCTGGATCAGCAACAACAAAGCGTGGATGGACTTGCTCGGGCACACACGCTGGACGCTCAGCGGCCTGGAAGGTCTGGACTATCAGCACTCGTACTTGATCACCAGCAACCACCAGAGCTGGGTCGACATCATGGTGTTGCAGTACGTGCTGAACCGGAAGATTCGCCCGCTGAAGTTCTTCCTCAAACAGGAACTGATCTGGGTGCCGGTGATTGGTCTGGCGTGGTGGGCGCTCGGCTTTCCGTTCATGAAGCGCTACTCCAAGGCCTACCTGGAGAAGCACCCGGAGAAGAAAGGCAAAGACCTGGAAACCACCCGCAAGACCTGCGACAAGTTCCGCCATAACCCGGTGGGAATTTTCAACTTCGTCGAAGGCACGCGTTTCACCGAAGGCAAACATGCCCAGCAGAAATCGCCGTTCCGCCACTTGCTCAAACCGAAGGCGGGCGGCATCGCGTTTGTGCTGGATGCCATGGGTGAGCAATTGGAAGCCATCGTCAACGTGACCATTCACTATCCGGCCGGCCGTCCCGGTTATTGGGATTTGCTCTGTGGGAACGTGAAGGACGTGGTGGTGCACTTTCAGGAGCTGAAGATTCCGCCGCAGTTCATCGGCAAGAACTATGACCAGGACGGCGAGTATCGATTGCAGTTTCAGGGCTGGATCAACCAGTTGTGGGATGACAAGGATGCGTTGCTGGACCAGATGCACCGCGAGTATCCAGCGAAGTAGTCCGGCGTCTATACCGGCCTCTTCGCGAGCAAGCCCGCTCCCACAGTGGATTTTTGTCGTACAAAAAATTTGTGTCTCATGAAGATCCACTGTGGGAGCGGGCTTGCTCGCGAAGACGATTTCAGGGACACAAAAAAACCCGCCGATGTTCACTCATCGGCGGGTTTTTTATTAATGGCTAACGCTTAGATCGCGCCACGCTTGCGCAGCAGATCCAGCACTTGCTTGACGCTTTCTTCCAGCGACAGCGACTGGGTATCGACCACGAGGTCGGCGTCCAGCGGCACGTCGTACGGGAAGGAATCACCCGGGATGTTGTCCCCGGCCGCCGCGTACAGGCCTTGTGGGTCACGCTCGGCACAGACCGTCGGAGAGGCCTGGACGTAGACCGTCAGCAGACGTTCCTTGCCGATCAGTTCCCTGGCCTGCTCACGACCTTCGGCACTCGGCGCAACAAACGCTGCCAGCGTCAGCAACCCGGCTTCGTTGAACTGACGCGCAACGTGCGCCGCACGACGCCAGTTCTCGGTACGCCCGGCGCGATCCTGTGGCAGACCTTTGTTCAGGTCGTGACGCAGGTTCTGACCATCGAGTACAAACACCGCACGGCCCATGTCGAACAGCTTGCGTTCAACCGCGTAGGCCAGGGTGCTTTTGCCGGCGCCCGACAAGCCGCTGAACAACACGGTGGCCGGTTGCTGGCCGAAGCGCTGCACGCGTTCTTCGGTGGCTACATGGGCAAGCTTGCCGTGGTGAGTGCTGCTGCCATGGCTCAACGGCTGAGCGATGATCATGCCGGCCGCGACGGTGCCATTGGTCAAACGATCGATGACGATGAACGAACCGGTGGTGCGGTTGCTCGCGTAACCGTCCAGTGCGATGGCGGCGTCGAGGCTGACCTTGACCCGACCGATCTCGTTCAGCTGCAACGAGCTGGCCGGCCCTTCTTCCAGAGTGTTCACATCAACGCGGTTGACGATGCTGGTAATCGAACCCGGCACATAAGACGTGGCGCGCTTGATGTCGTATTTCTTGCCCGGCAGCATCGGTTCTTCGGCCATCCACACCAGCATGGCGTCGAAGGCGTCAGTCACTTGCGGCAGGTTGTCGGCGTGCACCAGCAAGTCGCCGCGGGAGATGTCGATCTCGTCTTCCATGGTCAGCGTCACCGCCTGACCCGGTCCTGCGTGCTCCAGCTCACCTTCGAAGGTGACGATGGATTTCACGCGGCTGCTCTTGCCCGACGGCAGCACAACGACTTCGTCGCCCTTGTGCACGACGCCGCTGGCCAGGGTGCCGGCGAAACCACGGAAGTTCAGGTTCGGACGGTTGACGTACTGCACCGGGAAACGCAGGTCGGTGTAGTTGCGGTCGTTGGCAATCTCGACGGTCTCGAGAATTTCCATCAGCGACTGGCCGGTGTACCACGGCGAGCGCTCGGACTTGTTCACCACATTGTCGCCTTTCAGCGCCGACATCGGCACGAAGGCCATGGTGGTCGGCTTGAAGGCGATGCCTTCGGCGAACTTCAGGTAATCGGCCTTGATCGACTCGAAGACTGTTTCGTCGAAGCCATTGAGGTCCATCTTGTTGATGGCGACAACGATGTGTTTGATGCCGAGCAACGAGGCAATGAAGCTGTGGCGACGGGTCTGGGTCTGCACGCCGTAACGGGCGTCGACCAGGATGATCGCCAGGTCACAGGTGGACGCACCGGTGGCCATGTTGCGGGTGTACTGCTCATGGCCCGGGGTATCGGCAATGATGAATTTGCGTTTGGCGGTGGAGAAATAACGGTAAGCGACATCGATGGTGATG
The DNA here is from genome assembly GCF_004136015.1 of Pseudomonas sp. ACM7. Classification (NCBI taxonomy): domain Bacteria; kingdom Pseudomonadati; phylum Pseudomonadota; class Gammaproteobacteria; order Pseudomonadales; family Pseudomonadaceae; genus Pseudomonas; species Pseudomonas sp. ACM7. Next base: position 1,635,632 of record NZ_CP024866.1, read on the forward strand.
CCCTGCTCACGCTCGGCCTGCAGGCCGTCGACCAGCAATGCCAGGTCGATGTCATCGCCAGTGGTGCCGACTTTTTTCGAGTCGCGGGTAATGGCTTCCAGGTGATCTTCGTAGATCATTTTGGAGTCGTGCAGCAGGCGCCCGATCAGGGTGCTCTTGCCGTCGTCGACGTTGCCACAGGTCAGAAAGCGCAGCATTTCCTTGCGTTCGTGCTGGCCCAGGTAGGCGAGGATGTCCTCGCTGATCAAATCAGATGCGTGCGACATGACAACCCCTTAGAAATAACCCTGACGTTTCTTTTCTTCCATCGAGCCTGCGCCATCGTGATCGATGACCCGGCCCTGGCGTTCGGAAGTTCGCGTCAGGAGCATTTCCTGAATGATGTCGGTCAGGCTGGTGGCCTCGGACTCGACCGCACCGGTCAGCGGGTAGTCGCCCAGTGTGCGGAAACGGACCTTCTTCTTGACGATGCGCGCCTTGTCTTCATCGCTCAGGTGATTGAGCAGGCGTTCGTCGTCGATCATGATCCAGGTGCCATTCATCTCGATAACGTCGCGCTCGGCGGCGAAATACAGCGGCACAATCGGGATGCCTTCGAGGTAGATGTACTGCCAGATGTCCAATTCGGTCCAGTTCGACAACGGGAAAACACGGATCGATTCGCCCTTGTTGACCTTGCCATTGTAGACGTTCCACAACTCGGGACGCTGGTTTTTCGGGTCCCAGCGGTGCTTCGTATCGCGGAAGGAATACACGCGCTCTTTGGCACGGGACTTCTCTTCGTCACGACGGGCACCACCGAAAGCGGCATCGAAACCGTACTTGTCGAGGGCCTGCTTGAGGCCTTCGGTTTTCATGATGTCAGTGTGCTTGGCGCTACCGTGGGTCAGCGGGTTGATGCCCTGCGCGACGCCATCGGGGTTCACGTGCACGATCAGGTCCAGGCCGAGTTCTTCGACCATGCGATCGCGGAACGTGTACATTTCCTTGAACTTCCACCGGGTGTCGACGTGCATCACCGGGAACGGCAGTTTGCCGGGGAAGAATGCCTTGCGCGCAAGGTGCAGCATCACGGCGGAGTCTTTACCGACGGAGTACAGCATCACCGGGTTATCGAACTCGGCGGCGACCTCGCGGATGATGTGGATGCTTTCGGCCTCCAGCTGTTTCAGATGCGTCAGTTTGTCGACCATGGCTACTCACGAAAATGATCTTATGGACGGCCAGCGGGCCGTGTTCGAGCGGGGAATCCTAGCACAGCGACCTCTTCTAATCAGGACGTGAGCTAGATCGAAAGGGTATATGAATATACCCCCTCGTTTGGGCTACGGTCTCTGTAGGAGCTGCCGAAGGCTGCGATCTTTTGACTTTGATTTTCAAGATCAAAAGATCGCAGCCTTCGGCAGCTCCTACACAGGGGAATGCATTGGTTCAGGAAATCAGATGGGGTTCGGGCAATCGATGAAGATGTGCTCAAGGGCAAAACGCCGCGCCAGATAATCGCCCAGGGCCTGCACGCCATAACGCTCGGTGGCGTGATGGCCGGCGGCGATGAAGCTGATGTCGTTTTCCCGGGCGCTGTGAAAGGTCTGCTCGGACGCCTCACCGCTGAGGTACAAGTCGACGCCCGCCAGCACGGCCTGATCGATGTAACCCTGACCGCCACCGGTGCACCAGCCAACGCGGCGAATCATCTCGCTGCCTTCGATCAGCAACGGCTCGCGGCCCATGACTTCTTGTACGCGACGGGCAAAATCGCGGGCCGTCACCGGCTCGCTCAATGAACCGACCAGGCCGACAACTTTGAGATTGTCCGGGTCCAATGGGCCTTCCACGGTGATATCGAGCTGACGTGCCAGTTGAACGTTATTGCCGACTTCCGGGTGCAGATCCAGCGGCAGATGGTAGGACAATAGACTGATATCGTGCTTGAGCAGGGTTTTCAACCGACGCTGCTTCATGCCGGTGATGCACGGATTCTCGCCTTTCCAGAAATAGCCGTGATGCACCAGCAACAGGTCGGCGCTGGCTTCCACGGCGGCGTCGAGCAACGCCTGGCTGGCGGTGACGCCACTGACGATGCGCATGACCTGCGGCCGGCCTTCGACCTGCAACCCGTTGGGGCAGTAATCGGCAATCTTTGCACTGTTAAGGTAACGGTCGGCTTCTTCGACCAGGGTGCTCAGGGCGACGGCCATAAAAGACTCCTAAATATCCCGTTCAGAGGCACGCTTCGCCTCGTATAATGCGCGACATTATGGGCGGTCTCATACCGCCTGCAACCTCTCAGGACGTGCTTAATGCTCAAGGCGCTGCGTTTTTCCGGCTGGCCGCTGTTGGCCGGCGTGCTTATTGCTCTGTTAATCATCCAGCGTTACCCGCAGTGGGTCGGGCTCCCAAGCCTTGACGTCAACATGCAGCAAGCCCCGCAAACCACCACTATGCAACAGGGTCCGGTGTCCTATGCCGACGCAGTGACCACGGCCGCGCCGTCGGTGGTCAACCTGTACACCACCAAAGTCATCAACAAACCGAACCATCCGCTGTTCGAGGATCCGCAGTTCCGCCGCTTCTTCGGCGACAACTCGCCCAAACAGAAACGCATGGAGTCGAGCCTCGGCTCCGGCGTGATCATGAGCCCGGAAGGTTACCTGTTGACCAACAACCACGTGACCACTGGCGCCGACCAGATCGTGGTGGCGCTCAAGGACGGTCGTGAAACCCTGGCCCGAGTGATCGGCAGCGACCCGGAAACCGACCTCGCGGTCCTGAAGATCGACTTGAAGAATCTTCCATCGATCACCGTCGGGCGTTCCGACAACATCCGCATCGGCGACGTAGCCCTCGCTATCGGCAACCCGTTCGGCGTCGGCCAGACCGTGACCATGGGCATCATCAGCGCCACCGGGCGCAATCAGCTGGGCTTGAACAACTACGAAGACTTCATTCAGACCGATGCTGCGATCAACCCCGGCAACTCCGGCGGTGCGCTGGTGGATGCCAACGGCAACCTGACCGGCATCAACACGGCGATCTTCTCCAAGTCCGGCGGTTCGCAGGGCATCGGTTTCGCAATCCCGGTGAAACTGGCCATGGAAGTGATGAAGTCGATTATCGAACACGGCCAGGTAATTCGCGGCTGGCTCGGTATCGAAGTGCAGCCGTTGAGCCAGGAACTGGCGGAATCGTTTGGCCTGTCGGGGCGCCCGGGCATTGTGGTCGCGGGTATTTTCCGTGACGGTCCGGCGCAGAAGGCCGGCCTGCAACTGGGTGACGTGATTCTCAGCATCGACGGCGAACCGGCCGGCGATGGTCGTCGTTCGATGAACCAGGTCGCGCGGATCAAACCGACCGACAAGGTCACGATCCAGGTGATGCGCAACGGCAAAGAGCTCAAGCTGACCGCCGAGATCGGTTTGCGCCCGCCGCCGGCGCCAGTCAAAGAGAAAGAAGAAGAGTAAATGTTGCAGGGCACACCACGAGCAAGACTTAAGGTCGGTGTTGCCCCATTCGCGAGCAAGCCCGCTCCCACACTGGATCTTCGGTGAACACATTATTTGTGAGCACCGAAGATCCAGTGTGGGAGCGGGCTTGCTCGCGAAGGCGACTCAGAGGTCGCCGAGGCCGTCGATCAACGCCTGATTCTGCTCCGGCGTGCCAATCGAGATCCGCAGGAACTGGGCAATCCGTTCCTGCTTGAAGTGCCGAACGATCACACCCTGCTCGCGCAACTTTGCAGCCAACCCAGCCGCATCGTGTTTCGGATGACGGGCGAAGATGAAGTTCGCCGCCGACGGCAACACTTCAAAGCCCTTCGCTTCCAGCTGCCCGATCACCTTATCGCGACTCTCAATCACCAACCGGCACGTCTTGTCGAAGTGCTCACGATCCTCGAACGCCGCCGCAGCTCCCACAATCGCCAGACGATCCAGCGGATAGGAGTTGAAGCTGTTCTTGATCCGCTCCAGCGCCTCGATCAGGTCCGGATGCCCTACCGCCAGACCCACCCGCAGACCGGCCAGCGAGCGGGACTTGGACAGGGTCTGGGTCACCAGCAGGTTCGGATAACGATCCACCAGGCTGATCGCCGTCTCACCGCCGAAATCGATGTAAGCCTCATCCACCACAACCACTGAATCCGGGCTGGCCTTGAGGATTTGCTCCACGGCATCCAGCGCCAACAGGCAGCCAGTCGGTGCGTTCGGGTTAGGGAAGATGATCCCGCCGTTCGGCTTGGCATAGTCCGCCGGGTTGATCTGGAACTGCTCGTCCAGCGGCACCGCGTCGAAGGCGATGCCGTACAACCCGCAGTAAACCGGATAGAAGCTGTAGCTGATGTCCGGGAACAGCAGCGGCTGATCGTGCTGCAGCAAACCGTGAAAGATGTGCGCCAGGACTTCATCGGAACCATTGCCGAGAAACACCTGATTGCTCTGCACGCCGTAGTACTGGGCGACCGCTTGCTTGAGCAGGTCGCTGTTCGGGTCCGGGTACAGACGCAGGTTGTCATTCAGTTCGGCCTGCATCGCCGCCAAGGCTTTTGGCGATGGACCGTACGGGTTTTCGTTGGTGTTGAGCTTCACCAGCTTCGCCAGTTTCGGCTGCTCGCCCGGCACATAAGGCACCAGATTCTTGACGAACGGGCTCCAGAATTTACTCATGTTCAGTTCCCCTGCCCTTGTGAAGAGTCTTCGTCAAGGATGCGGTATTCGGCGCTCCGCGCGTGGGCGGTCAGCGACTCGCCACGGGCCAGCACGGAAGCGGTTTTGCCCAGTTCCGACGCACCCTGCTCGGAGCAGAAGATGATCGACGAACGCTTCTGGAAGTCGTACACACCCAGCGGCGAGGAGAAACGCGCGGTGCCGGAGGTTGGCAACACGTGGTTGGGACCTGCGCAGTAGTCGCCCAAGGCTTCGGAGGTGTGACGGCCCATGAAGATCGCGCCAGCGTGGCGAATCTTCGTCAGCCAGGCCTGCGGATCAGCAACGGACAACTCAAGGTGTTCCGGTGCAATGCGGTTGGCCACTTCGATGGCTTGGTCCATGTCGCGGACCTTGATCAGCGCGCCACGGCCATTGATCGACGTTTCGATGATCTCGGCGCGCTCCATGGTCGGCAGCAGTTTGGCGATGCTGGCGGCGACCTTGTCGAGGAACTCGGCGTCCGGGCTGACCAGAATCGCCTGGGCGTCTTCGTCGTGCTCGGCTTGGGAGAACAGGTCCATGGCGATCCAGTCCGGATCAGTCTGGCCGTCGCATACCACGAGGATTTCGGATGGGCCGGCGATCATGTCGATGCCGACCTGGCCGAACACGTGGCGCTTGGCGGTGGCGACGTAGATGTTGCCCGGACCGACCACTTTGTCGACCTTCGGCACGCTTTCGGTGCCGTAAGCCAGCGCGGCGACCGCTTGAGCGCCGCCGATGGTGAACACGCGGTCGACGCCGGCGATGCAGGCTGCGGCCAGCACCAGTTCGTTGATTTCGCCACGAGGCGTCGGCACCACCATGACCACTTCGGTCACACCGGCCACCTTGGCCGGAATCGCGTTCATCAGTACCGAGGACGGATAAGACGCCTTGCCGCCCGGTACGTACAGACCGGCGCGATCCAGCGGCGTGACCTTCTGACCCAGCACGGTGCCGTCGGCTTCGGTGTAGCTCCAGGAATCCTGTTTCTGTTTCTCGTGGTAGCTGCGTACTCGGGACGCGGCTTTTTCCAGCGCTTCACGCTGCGGCACGGTGATTCGGGTCAGGGCCAGTTCCAGGCGTTCGCGAGGCAGGATCAGGTCCGCCATGGACGCGACCTGCAGGCCGTCGAACTTCTGGGTGAATTCCACCAGCGCCGCATCGCCACGCTCGCGCACGGCCTTGATGATATCCAGCACCCGCTGATTGACCGAGTCGTCAGACACACTTTCCCAGCTCAGCAGATGATCCAGATGATGTGCGAAATCCGGGTCAGCAGCGTTGAGTCGGCGAATTGCAGTCGGTGCGGTCATAGCGAGAGCCTCATAGGAATGGCAAAAACTCAGGCGCCCTAACTTAGCAGTCGTTTCCGCTTGGGCACCTGAGAATTCTGGCTATGAGGCGGATAGACGGGCGCGACTTAACGTCGCGCAGGTGAATCAGCCGCGGTGTCGAGACTCCACTGCCTTGCGCAGGGTGTCGATCAACGCCTGGATACGGGCGTGCTGCATTTTCATCGAAGCCTTGTTCACGATCAGCCGGGAGCTGATGTCGGCAATGAAATCCTGGGGTTCCAGACCATTGGCGCGCAGGGTGTTGCCGGTATCGACCACGTCGATGATCTTGTCTGCCAGACCGATCAGCGGCGCCAGTTCCATCGAGCCATAGAGCTTGATGATGTCGACCTGACGGCCCTGTTCGGCGTAGTAGCGCTTGGCAACGTTGACGAATTTGGTCGCCACACGCAGGCGGCCCTTGGGCTCGACATCGCCGACACGGCCGGCGGTCATCAGCTTGCAGAGGGCAATTCTCAGGTCCAATGGCTCGTACAAACCCTGGCCGCCGTATTCCATCAGCACATCTTTACCGGCGACGCCCAGGTCAGCGGCACCATGTTCGACGTAAGTCGGCACATCGGTGGCGCGCACGATCAGCAGACGTACATCGGCCTGAGTCGTGGGGATGATCAGCTTGCGGCTCTTGTCCGGATTCTCGGTCGGCACGATGCCCGCTTCAGCCAGAAGCGGCAGGGTGTCGTCAAGGATGCGGCCCTTGGACAGTGCGATGGTCAACATGGGAAACGTCAGTCCTTATCAAGGTACTCATGCCCGGTCGCAAATGGCGCCGGACACACATCGAGCCTGAAGCAGGCTCGACTTGAAACGAAATCAACGGGCGCGTCCCTGCGCCCATGCAGCAGAAACTAGCCCGGTACGCGGCGGATCTTGGCGCCGAGCATCTGCAGTTTCTCTTCGATGCACTCGTAACCACGGTCGATGTGGTAGATGCGGTCGATCAGGGTGTCACCTTCAGCGATCAACGCCGAGATCACCAGGCTGGCCGAAGCACGCAGGTCGGTGGCCATGACTGGCGCGCCCTTGAGCTTTTCGGTACCCGTGACGATGGCAGTGTTGCCTTCGACCTGGATCTTGGCGCCCATGCGGTGCAGTTCGTAAACGTGCATGAAGCGGTTTTCGAAGATCGTCTCGATCACGGCACCGGTGCCTTCGGCAATGGCGTTGAGGGAGATGAACTGCGCTTGCATGTCGGTCGGGAATGCCGGGTACGGAGCGGTGCGCACGTTAACGGCTTTTGGCCGCTTGCCGTGCATGTTCAGCTCGATCCAGTCTTCGCCGCAGGTGATTTCGGCACCCGATTCCTTGAGTTTCTCAAGAACGGCTTCGAGGATGGTCGGATCGGTGTCCTTGACCTTCACACGACCGCCGGTCACAGCAGCTGCGACCAGGTAAGTGCCGGTCTCGATACGGTCAGGCATCACTTTGTAAGTGGTCGGGTGCAGACGCTCAACACCATCAATGGTGATGGTGTCAGTGCCTGCGCCAGTGATCTTGGCGCCCATGGCGATCAGGAAGTTCGCCAGGTCGATGACTTCAGGCTCGCGAGCGGCGTTTGCCAGAACGCTGCGGCCCTTGGCCAGAGCGGCCGCCATCATGATGTTTTCGGTACCGGTCACACTGACGGTGTCGAAGAAGAAGTGCGCACCGCGCAGGCCACCTTCAGGCGCCTTGGCCTTGATGTAACCGCCTTCGACGTCGATGACCGCGCCCATGGCTTCGAGGCCACGAATGTGCAGGTCAACCGGACGCGAACCGATGGCGCAACCGCCAGGCAGTGCGACTTCGGCTTCACCGAAACGGGCAACCATCGGGCCCAGCACCAGGATCGACGCACGCATGGTTTTAACCAGTTCGTACGGAGCGATCAGGGTCTTGATGGTGCGCGGGTCGATTTCGACGCTGAGTTTCTCGTCGATCACCGGCTCGATGCCCATACGACCGAACAGCTCGATCATGGTGGTGATGTCGTGCAGGTGCGGCAGGTTGGCAACAGTCACCGGGCCATCGCACAGCAAGGTTGCAGCCAGGATCGGCAGGGCAGAGTTCTTTGCCCCGGAGATGCGGATTTCGCCATCAAGACGAACGCCACCGGTAATTATCAATTTATCCATAAGAATCTCGACGCCCTTGGGCTCAGGTGCGCTCGGCCCAGGCCGCGCTGCTGAAAAATTTCATAGTGACCGCATGGATGCTGCCATCGGTGATCCATGGGTTCAAATGGGCATAGATCTGCTGCTGACGCTTCACCGGGCTCAACGCCGCCAGTTCATCGCTAATCACGTTCAGCTGAAAGTTGCAGCCTTCGCCCTCGACTTCTACTAGGGTTCCTGGCAGCTTTCCTTCAAGGAAGCTCTTCACTTCTACGGCCTGCATGCTCAACCTCAATCGGCGCCCTGTGCGCGCGGGTCGGACATCATACAAAAAAGCCCCGCGCCTGCGAACCCCGCGAAGCAGGACTCTGACGGGGGGCTTCTTTATAGATGCGGTTAGGGATGCGCCAACAACTCGGTCAATTCGCTGACCTGAGCGATTTCGCGCATGTCTTCTGGCATCTTGCGGATGCTCAGCGCCTTCCCGGCCGCCTCGGCATCACGCATGAAACACAGCAGCAACGACAAGCCGACACTGCTGGACTTCAACACAGCCGAGCAATCGATCACCAGTGCAGCGGCCTTGCTGGATTTAATCAGCGCCTGCCCCTGCTTGCGCAAGCCGGGGCCGGTGCGGTAATCCAGCATGCCGCTAAGCGTCAGCTCGCCGGATTCGCTCATGCGAATGGCCGACACACTCATTGAGCTTGCGTCTCGGTTGTTTGCTTCTGACTGGCTTCCTTGGCTTTGGCGACTTCCCCGGCCCAACCATTGATGGTCTTGTCCAGGTCATTGCCATTGCGCTGCATCGCATCAGCGAACTGATCACGGAACAGCTTGCCAATGTTAATGCCGTTGATGATCACGTTGCGCAGTTTCCACTCGCCATTGATCTTTTCGAGTGTGTAAGACACAGGATAGATCGCGCCGTTGCTGCCTTTGACCGTCATGGCAACGCTTGTACGATCTCCCGACTCATCCTTGGCAGGGTCGACGACGATCCCCTGATTGTTGTATTCGAGCAAAGCGTTGCCATAGAACTGGAACAGACCCTTTTTGAAGTTTTCTTCAAAGGTCTTCATTTGCGCAGGCGTGGCTTTGCGCGAGTATTTGACCGTCATGATGCTCTTGGAAATGCCCTCGGCATCCACAACAGGTCCGACGATGGTGTCCAGCGCGGCATAAAAGTCTTTCGGATCCTGCTTGTACTTCTCTTTATTGGCCGCCAGATCGGCAAGTAACCGATTGGTGGTGTCCTGTACCAGTTCGTGCGCGGAAGGCGCCGCCACGGCGTTAGCCATCAACGGCAGGGCCGCGAGTAATACCAACAGGCCACGTCGCAAGGTAGAGATCATTCAAAAGCTCCTCATTTGGCGTCTTTACTAACGGTATTGAGCAGAAACTTACCGATCAGGTCTTCGAGTACCAGCGACGACTGGGTGTCGTGAATGGTTCCACCATCCTTGAGCAAGCCTTCTTCGCCGCCCACGCTGAGACCGATGTACTTCTCGCCCAACAGTCCAGCGGTCAGGATAGATGCAGTGGAGTCAGTCGGCAGGTTATCTACGCGTTTTTCCAGCTGCATGGTCACTCGACCGGTGAAACTGTCGCGGTCCAGATCGATCGCTGTGACCTTGCCGATGGTCACACCGGCCATGGTCACTTTAGCTCTGACCGTCAAACCGGCGATATTGTCGAAATACGCATAAAGTTTATAAGTGTCGGTGGTTGCGCTCGGGGACAGGCCACTCACCCGCAACGCCAGCAACAGCAAAGCCAGGATGCCAGCCAGCAAGAAAAGGCCGACACCGATTTCCAGGGTGCGGTTTTGCATCAGAAATCTCCAAACATCAAGGCGGTCAGAATAAAGTCCAGGCCGAGTACAGCCAAAGAGGCATACACCACGGTCTTGGTAGTGGCACGACTGATCCCCTCGGAAGTGGGCTCGCAGTCATAGCCTTGGAATACGGCGATCCAGGTCACGACAAAGGCGAAAACGATGCTTTTGATGATGCCGTTGAGCACATCGTCTGCAAAGGTCACGCTGTTCTGCATGTTGGACCAGTAGGAACCTTCATAGACACCCAGCCAGTCGACGGCCACCCACGAACCACCCCAGATTCCCACCACGCTGAAGATCATCGCCAGCACCGGCAGGGAAATGAAGCCGGCCCACAGGCGCGGCGCAATGATGTACTTGAGCGGGTCGACACCAATCATTTCCAGACTGGACAACTGCTCGGTGGACTTCATGTTGCCGATTTCGGCAGTCAATGCCGAACCGGCGCGCCCGGCGAACAACAATGCCGTGACCACGGGCCCCAGTTCGCGCAACAGCGTCAGCGCAACCATCTGGCCGACCGCCTGCTCCGAACCATAGCTGGATAGAATATTGAAGCCTTGCAGCGCCAGCACCATGCCGATGAATACCCCGGAGACCACAATGATCACCAGGGACATCACGCCCACCGAATGCAGTTGCTTGATCAGCAAGCCAAAACCGCCGCCAATGCCGCCACGGCCAAGCAAGGCATGGAACAGGAATATCGCGGAACGGCCGAACACCCCCAGCACGTCAATGCCAGAGTGGCCGAACCGGCGAACCCGTTCTATTAGTGAAATCTTGCGCATCAACGCTTCCCCAGAAGATCTGCGCGGTAATCCGTCGCTGGAAAGTGATAGGCGACCGGACCGTCGGGCTCGCCTGTCATGAATTGACGGATGCGTGGCTCCTGCGAGTTCATCAGCTCCTCGGGAGTGCCCTGCCCCAACACCTGGCCTTCGCCGACGACATAGATGTAGTCGGCGATGCTCGCGGTCTCGGCCAGGTCGTGGGAGACCACGATACTGGTGATGCCCAGCGCATCGTTGAGCAGGCGGATCAGGCGCACCAGTACGCCCATGGCGATGGGGTCCTGGCCGACAAAGGGCTCGTCATACATGAGGATCTGCGGATCGAGGGCAATCGCCCGGGCCAGCGCGACGCGACGCTTCATGCCGCCGGACAACTCGTCAGGCATCAGGTCGATGGCGCCACGCAAGCCCACGGCCTGCAATTTGAGCAGGACAATGTCCCGGATCATTTCTTCCGGCAGTTCGGTATGGACGCGTAGCGGAAAGGCGACGTTCTCGAACACATCGAGATCGGTGAACAGTGCACCACTCTGAAACAGCACGCCCATGTGCTTTCGCGCATCGAACAGATCACTGCGCGACAGTTTCGGCAGGTTCTGTCCATTGACCCAGACTTCGCCTTTGGTGGGCCGCAACTGTGCGCCCATCAGCCGCAACAGCGTAGTCTTGCCGCACCCGGAAGGCCCCATGATGCCGGTGACCTTGCCGCGCGGGATACGTATATCGACGTTATTGAAAATGCTGCGCGTTCCGCGCTTGAAGGACAGTCCCTTCAGCTCGACCGCGTAGGCTTTATCGGCACTCATCTAAACTCCTTGCGATGCAGCCTCTCACTCGGACGCCTGACTTTCTGGCGAAAGCACATACCTCCCGGGCAGGCCGAACTGGCGGCGAACTATATCACTGCAATGGCCAAGCGCCCAAGGCCCAAGCCGGGCCATGTTCAGCAACATGACGGGGTAAAAGCTTACATTTAAGGGTATTGGGTAACCGGGAATGACAAAGCGCGACGAACTTGCGTGAGGGTTTCGATCATTACCGTTATAATCGCCGCCTTTTCATCAGGCTATACGATTTCTGACATGAGCCAATCCAGCGACCTGATTCAATCTGCCCAACGCACCATCCGCCTCGAACTGGAAGCCGTACAAGGCTTGTTGCCCCGTATCGACGCAGATTTCGTACGCGCTTGCGAGATGATTCTGGCCAGCAAAGGGCGCGTGGTCGTGGTCGGCATGGGCAAATCGGGGCACATCGGCAACAAGATCGCCGCCACCCTGGCCAGTACCGGCACCACGGCCTTTTTCGTGCACCCGGCCGAAGCCAGCCACGGTGATATGGGCATGATCACCCGCGACGACATCATCCTGGCGCTGTCAAACTCCGGCTCCACCAATGAAATCGTCACCCTGCTGCCGCTGATCAAACGCCTGGGCATTCAATTGATCAGCATGACCGGCAACCCTGACTCACCGCTGGCGAAGGCTGCCGAGGTCAACCTCAACGTGCACGTCGAGCACGAAGCCTGTCCGCTCAACCTGGCACCGACCTCGTCGACCACTGCCGCGCTGGTCATGGGCGACGCCCTGGCCGTTGCGCTGCTGGAAGCCCGCGGTTTTACCGCTGAAGATTTCGCCTTTTCCCACCCCGGCGGCGCGCTTGGCCGACGCCTGCTGCTGAAAGTGGAAACCGTCATGCACGCCGGAGCAGAACTGCCCCAGGTGCAACGTGGCACGCTACTCAAGGACGCCTTGATGGAAATGACCCGCAAGGGCCTGGGCATGACCGCGATTGTGGAGGCCGACGGCAAACTGGCCGGGATCTTCACCGACGGCGACTTGCGCCGAACCCTTGACCGGACCATCGACATCCACCATACGACCATTGATGAGGTCATGACCGTTCACGGCAAGACCGCCCGTCCCGATATGCTGGCAGCCGAGGCCCTGAAAATCATGGAAGACCATCGAATCAATGCGCTGGTAGTGGTGGACAAGGAGGACCGTCCGATCGGCGCCTTCAACCTGTCCGATCTGCTGCGTGCAGGAGTAATGTGATGAGCACCGACCTGCTGCAACGCGGCAAGAACATCAAGCTGGCGGTTTTTGACGTCGATGGCGTACTGACCGATGGACGCCTGTACTTCCTCGAAGACGGCAGCGAATTCAAGACGTTCAACACCCTCGACGGCCAAGGCATCAAGATGTTGATGGCAGCCGGTGTGCAGACCGCTATCATCAGTGGCCGCAAGACCCCGGTGGTCGAGCGACGAGCGAAGAACCTCGGTATTCCACACGTGTACCAGGGGCGCGAAGACAAACTGGTGGTGCTCGACGAGCTTCTCGCCCAACTCAACCTAAGCTACGAGCAAGTTGCCTATCTCGGCGATGACCTGCCAGACCTGCCGGTGATTCGCCGCGTCGGCCTGGGCATGGCGGTGGCAAACGCTGCCAGTTTCGTCCGTGAACACGCCCACGGCATAACCCAGGCCCGCGGTGGCGAGGGTGCCGCTCGCGAATTCTGCGAATTGATCCTGCGCGCGCAGGGCCGCCTTGATGCGGCAAACGCCGCGTACCTGTGAGCCAACTATGCTGAGCAAAAAGTTTCGCAAATTCCTGGTGTTCGGTTGCATCGCAGCGATATTCGCGGCGGTCGGCTACTGGAACATCAGCCCGGAACGCTTCCTCGATCAGCCGGTGGCAAAGATCGATGAAACTGCGATCGACTATTACGCGATCAACGCCCACAGCGTGCAATACCTGCCGGACGGCAAACTGCAATACGAAATGACGTCCGACAAGGTTGAACACCTGAAAGCCACCGAAGTGACGCTGTTGACCAATCCCGACCTGAACATGTTCCGCGGCACCGAGTTTCCGTGGCATATCCAGAGCGAGCACGGCGAAGTGAATCCCGACGGCACTCAGGTCGAACTGATTGACTCGGTGCGCATCACGCGCTTCGACGAGAAAAACCGCAAGACCCTGATTACCAGCACCCGCATGACAGTGTTCCCGCAGCAGCAATATGCGCAGACCGAGCAACCCGTTAGAATCGACGGCGCTGGTGGTGTGTCGACTGGCAAGGGAATGAAAGCGTATTTGAAAGAAAGCAGGATACACCTGCTATCGAACGTAAGAGGACAGTATGAGGCTCGTTAAAACCCTCCCTATTTTGCTCGGTCTGAGCGCAGCACTGGGAAGCGTGAGCGCCTGGGCTCTGCCGACCGATCAAGCGCAGCCTATCCGCATCCAGGCCGACGACGCCCAGCTGGACGACAAGAATGGCATTGCCACCTATAAAGGTGACGTGATCATCACTCAGGGCTCGATGATCGTTAAAGGCAATACTGTGACCATCACCCGCACCCCGACCGGCGACATCGACGTGGTGACTTCGGTGGGCAACCTCGCCTATTTCGAGCAACTGCAAACCCAGGGCGACACCAAGCCTGTTCAGGGCTGGGGAGTGACTATTCAGTACCACGCCTCGCAAAACCGGGTCGTACTGATCGATCGCGCCAAAGTCATCGACAAGGACAACAACGTCACCCAAGGCGAGAAAATCGTCTACGACACGGTCAAAAAGCTTGCGAGCGCCGGTCGCGCGACGGGCAACAAGGTCACCGAGTCGCGTCCGCGCATTGACATGGTGATCCAGCCGAAGAAGAAAACCGACGAGCAAAAGGCCCAGTAATGGCAACTCTGAAAGCTCAGCATCTGGCCAAGAGCTACAAGAGCCGCCAGGTCGTGCGCGATGTCAGCCTGTCGATCGACAGCGGTCAGATCGTCGGCCTGCTGGGTCCCAACGGCGCCGGCAAGACCACCTGCTTTTACATGATTGTCGGTCTGGTACAGGCCGATCAGGGTCGCGTACTGATTGACGACATGGATGTCAGCCACCAGCCTATGCACGGTCGTGCGAAGGCCGGTATCGGCTATCTTCCGCAAGAAGCATCGATCTTCCGCAAACTCTCGGTAGCCGACAACATCATGGCGATTCTCGAGACCCGCAAGGAACTCGACAAGGCCGGTCGTCGCAAAGAGCTGGAAAGCCTGCTGCAGGAATTCCACATCAGCCACATTCGCGACAACCTCGGCATGAGCCTGTCCGGTGGTGAACGCCGCCGTGTGGAAATCGCCCGGGCACTAGCCACCAACCCGAAATTCATCCTGCTCGACGAACCATTCGCCGGCGTGGACCCGATTTCGGTGGGCGACATCAAACAGATCATCTATCACCTCAAGGCCAAGGGCATTGGCGTGCTGATCACTGACCACAACGTCCGTGAAACCCTGGATATCTGCGAAACCGCCTACATCGTCAACGATGGCCAGCTGATCGCCGAAGGTGACTCTGCCACCATCCTGGCCAACGACCTGGTCAAGGAAGTGTATCTGGGCCATGAGTTCCGCCTGTAAGCACTGAGGTGTCTGGCTGGTTGCTCGGGCGCTTGTCTCGATAAAAAATCAACATTTTTTTATTGTTACAGCGCTCTAGGCAAACGCTGCAGTTTCGGGCATATAATTTGCTTATGTTTGGCGCTCCGGCGCCCTGTAGTGGATGGCGCATGTGCGCCGGCGAATAAGGTGTTAAGCCCCTGCCATGAAACCATCGCTAGTCTTGAGAATGGGCCAGCATCTGACGATGACACCGCAGCTGCAACAGGCCATCCGCCTGCTCCAATTGTCGACCCTGGACCTGCAACAGGAAATCCAGGAGGCCCTGGAGTCCAATCCGATGCTCGAACGCCAGGAAGAAGGCGACGACTTCGATAACGCCGACCCCTTGGCCGATAAAGCCGAACAGCAACCCAACGTCGACATTCAGGAACCCTCCTACCAGGAAACCGCCCCGACGGTGGATAACCTCGAGGAAGGCGACTGGAACGAGCGCATCCCCAATGAACTGCCCGTCGATACCGCGTGGGAAGACGTCTATCAGACCAGCGCCAGCAGCCTGCCGAGCAACGATGACGACGAGTGGGACTTCACCACCCGGACATCGGCCGGCGAAAGCCTGCAAAGCCACCTGCTGTGGCAACTGAACCTGGCCCCGATGTCCGACACCGATCGCCTGATCGCCGTGACCCTGATCGACTGCATCAACAATCAGGGCTACCTGGACGAAACCCTCGAGGAGATTCTCGAAGCCTTCGACCCGGAACTGGACATCGAACTGGACGAAATCGAAGCCGTCCTGCACCGCATCCAGCAATTCGAACCTGCTGGCATCGGTGCCCGCAATCTGGGCGAATGCCTGCTGCTGCAATTGCGTCAGTTGCCCGCCAAGACGCCTTGGCTGGTCGAGGCCAAACGCCTGGTCACCGACTATATCGACCTGCTCGGCAGCCGCGATTACAGCCAGCTGATGCGTCGCATGAAGCTCAAGGAAGACGAACTGCGCCAAGTGATTGAACTGGTGCAGAGCCTCAACCCGCGCCCAGGCTCGCAAATCGAGTCCAGCGAAGCCGAATACGTCGTTCCTGACGTGATCGTACGCAAGGACAACGAACGCTGGCTGGTGGAGCTGAACCAGGAATCCGTGCCACGACTGCGGGTGAATGCTCAATACGCCGGTTTCGTGCGCCGCGCCGACACTAGCGCCGACAACACCTTCATGCGCAATCAGTTGCAAGAGGCCCGCTGGTTCATCAAGAGCCTGCAAAGCCGCAACGAAACCCTGATGAAAGTAGCCACTCAGATCGTCGAGCATCAGCGCGGCTTTCTTGAATACGGCGACGAAGCCATGAAACCGCTGGTCCTGCATGACATCGCCGAAGCGGTGGGCATGCACGAGTCGACGATTTCACGGGTGACCACGCAGAAATTCATGCATACCCCACGGGGCATATATGAACTGAAATACTTTTTCTCCAGCCACGTCAGCACCTCCGAGGGCGGTGAATGCTCGTCCACGGCGATCCGCGCGATCATCAAAAAACTGGTTGCCGCGGAAAATCAGAAAAAGCCGTTGAGTGACAGCAAGATCGCTGGTTTACTGGAGGCACAAGGCATTCAGGTGGCTCGCCGCACCGTCGCCAAGTACCGCGAATCCCTCGGGATCGCGCCTTCGAGCGAACGCAAGCGGTTGATGTAGAGCCACGCCACAGCGTTCCAGTGGCAGGCATTTCTGCCTGCCGCTTTATGCACTGGCAACGAAGGAGAAGCTGTATGCAAGTCAACATCAGTGGACACCAACTGGAAGTGACCGAACCTCTTCGCACCTACATCGGCGAAAAACTCGAACGATTAGAGAGGCATTTCGACAAGATCACCAACGTGCAGGTCACGATGACGGTCGAAAAGCTCAAGCAGAAAATCGAAGCCACGCTGCATATTCCCGGCAATGAAGTGGTCGCAAACGCGGAGCATACCGATATGTACGCGGCGATCGACGCACTGACCGACAAGCTGGATAAACAACTCAAAAAGCATAAGGAAAAGACCCAAAGCCTCCTCCAGGGCGCGACCGGTCGTTAACACTCCCAACCCATGATCCGACTTGAAAGCATCCTGACCCCCGGCCGTTCCCTCGTGAACGTGCCGGGCGGCAGTAAAAAGAAAGCCCTCGAGCAAATTGCCAACCTTATCCACAAAGAAGTGCCGGATCTGGAGATGCAAGATGTCTTCGAGGCTCTGATTGCCCGTGAAAAACTCGGCTCAACCGGTTTTGGCAATGGCATCGCCATTCCCCACTGCCGCCTGAAGGGTTGCACCTCGCCCATCAGCGCCCTGATGCACCTTGATGCACCCATTGATTTCGACGCCATCGATGGCGCCCCGGTTGACCTGCTGTTCGTTCTGCTGGTCCCGCAAGCCGCTACCGATGCGCACCTGGAGTTACTGCGCCAGATCGCCAGCATGCTCGACCGCAAGGAAGTGCGCGAAAAACTGCGCAGCGCCCCGAGCAATGAAGCCTTGTATCAGGTTGTCCTGGACGAGCAAAACGGTCACTAATCATGCGCTTGATCATCGTCAGTGGCCGCTCCGGCTCAGGTAAAAGTACCGCACTCGATGTTCTCGAGGACAACGGCTACTACTGCATCGACAACCTGCCCGCCGGTCTGTTGCCGGAACTGGCCGAACGCGCGTTGATTCACACCGAGCTGGCACAACCGCTGGTTGCCGTATCCATCGATGCGCGTAACTTGCCGAGTCACTTGTCGCGGTTTCCCGAATTGCTGGAAGAAGTGCGCAGTCGGCATATCCAGTGTGATGTGCTTTATCTGGACGCCGACGAAGAAACCTTGCTCAAACGTTTCTCGGAAACCCGCCGTCGTCACCCGCTAAGCAATGCCAATCGCTCGCTGGCCGAGGCCATCAACGATGAGACCGCCCTGCTCGGGCCGATTGCCGACCTCGCCGATCTCAAAGTAAACACCACCAACCTGAACCTGTATCAGCTGCGGGATACCATCAAGCTGCGCCTGCTGAACCAGCCGGAACCCGGTACGGCGTTCCTGGTGGAGTCTTTCGGCTTCAAGCGTGGCATGCCGGTGGACGCTGATCTGGTGTTCGACGTGCGCTGCCTGCCGAACCCTTACTGGAAGCCAGAGTTGCGCGATCAATCCGGGCTCGACCAACCAGTTGCCGAGTACCTGGCGGCACAGCCGGACGTCGAAGAGATGTTCCAGGACATCTCCACCTACTTGCTCAAGTGGCTACCACGCTTCGCCGCCAGCAACCGCGCTTATGTCACCATTGCCATTGGTTGCACCGGCGGCCATCACCGCTCCGTCTACCTGACCGAACGTCTGGGCCAGGCCCTGCAAAAATCCCTGAAGAACGTCCAGGTTCGCCACCGCGACCTCAGCTAAAGGATTCACACCGCGATGCCTGCTCTGGAAATTGAAATCATCAACAAGCTGGGCCTGCATGCCCGCGCTTCTGCAAAATTCGTTGGCGTCGCCGGTGAGTTCAAGGATTGCACGATCAGAGTAGGACGCACGCCGGAATCCACGGTCGACGGAAAAAGCATCATGGCAATGATGATGCTCGCTGCAGGCAAGGGCACCAAAATCCACCTGAGCACCGAAGGTGAACAGGCTGATGAGGCGCTGCAGGCATTGGTTAATTTGATCAATGACTACTTCGGCGAAGGCGAATAACGCTCGCCCTGTAGCAACTGCCGAAGGCTGCGTTCGGTTCGGGCCGCGTTCGGACGCAGCAGTCGTAAATACACGCGCGGTTGAACTGACGCACCACAAATTTCGAACTGGCGACTGCTTCGTCCGAACGCGGCCCGAACCGAACCGAACGCAGGCTTCGCCAGCTGCTACAAAGTTCGTGCTCTGCAGCTAAGCCAACGCCGTATCCATCACCATCATCAAGCAAAACCCGATCAGCAACCCAAGACTTGCAAGCTTGTCGTGACCATTGCGGCGCGACTCAGGGATGACTTCATGGGTGACCACCAGCAACATTGCCCCGGCCGCCAGTGCCAACCCCAAGGGCAACAACAATTCGGCCAGGCTCACCAGCCAGGCACACAGCAACGCGAAGACCGGCTCGACCACCCCTGACGCAGCACCAATCAGGAACGCCTTGACCCGCGACATCCCTGCCCCGGCCAATACCAGCGCGATCACCAGACCTTCCGGCACATCCTGCAAGGCGACGCCCATGGCCAGGCTATCGGCGTCGGGCATGCCACCCCCCGCCGACACACCGACCGCCATGCCCTCGGGGATGTTGTGGGCAATGATCGCAAACACAAATAGCCAGATTCGCGGTGGAATGACCGGCCGTTCAAGAGTGCCAACCAACATTTCCGGGCTGGCTCCGGAGACCTTTCGATCCACCAGAAACAGCCCGAACGCCCCCAACATGATGCCGAAACTGATCAGTCCGCTGGCCGCCCAAGGCGTCAGCCCCAGGTTTTCAGCGGCAGAAATCCCAGGAACGATCAACGAAAACGCTGTCGCCGCGAGCATTACCCCGGCCCCGAAGCCAAGCAGCGTATCGCTGACCGCCTGGGGCATCCGTCGAATCACCAGCACGGGCACCGCGCCCAAGGCAGTGCCCAAAGCGCAGATCGCCCCGCCTTGCAGCGCGCGCAGCAGTTTCGGCTCGAGGTCCAGCCACGCCAAGCCTTGGGCAACCAATAACGTCATGCCTGCCAGCAGTAACAGCGATCCGAATGCGTAACGAAACATTCGTCCACTTCCGATCGCCAGTGTTTCAGTGCCCATAGCCAGCCTTGGATTGTTTTTGCAGAAGTCTTAAACCAGTGCAGCCTGATAGCGCGCAGCGACTTCAGGCCAATTGATCACGTTGTAGAACGCGTTGATGTATTCCGGGCGACGGTTCTGGTACTGCAGGTAATAAGCGTGCTCCCAGACATCCAGGCCGAGGATTGGCGTATTGCCGTTCATCAATGGACTGTCCTGATTGCCGCTGCTTTCAACGACCAGTGTCTTTTGCGGCGTCACACTGAGCCACGCCCAGCCACTGCCGAAACGAGTCAGCGCGGCTTTGGTGAAGGCTTCCTTGAAACTGCTCAGGCCGCCCAGTTGCTCATTGATCGCCTCAGCCAACGAGCCTTCAGGATTGCCGCCGCCGTTGGGCGCCATCACTTCCCAAAACAGCGAATGGTTGGCATGCCCGCCGCCCTGATTAATCACCGCCGCGCGCAGCTTCTCCGGTAGTTGCTGGACAGCAGACACCAGTTTCTCCACCGGCCACTCGGCAAACTCGGTGCCTTCCACCGCAGCGTTGAGGTTGTTGATGTAGGTCTGGTGATGCTTGGTGTAGTGGATTTCCATGGTCTGCGCATCGATGTGCGGTTCCAGGGCATCGTAGGCGTAGGGCAAGGCAGGCAAGGTAAAAGCCATTTCAATGAACTCCATGATGTAGGGGCGCAGGCGAGGCGGCATCGATGTGCAGCAATCGATGCGTACGCGGGTATTCGCCGTGTTCGCTGATGAAATTCAGCAGCTCGACGTAGGTTTTACTGCTCTGGCGCAATGCTGCTTCACGCAGGGCTGGCGCCAGTCGCGGATCCTGCATGGTCTGCAACAACCGTTGATGGATGGCGCACAGGTACTCGGCGCTCTCCTCCGGCTGGTTCAGACGCAAATGCAGATCCGCCAAGTTGTGGTGGGAAATCACGCAGGCCGCGACCGCCTCGTCGGCATCTGCCCAGCGCTCGAACAACACCTGGGCCAGGGCCAATGCCTGCAAGTAAGCCTCGCGGGCATCGACGTATTCGCCCAGCATGAAACAACGATTTGCCCGTTCGATCGTGCGTTTCCAGTGTTCCATGGTGAACCTCCAAAGCGGTTGCGGTGGTTACACGCCGCCTGCGGTGAGTTTTTCCGGGTCCAGCAAGACCTCAAGCTGGCTGCGTGTCAGGTCAGTGTGTTCCAGAGCGACATCGATCACCGGCCGGCCCTGTTGATAGGCCTTCTTGGCGATCTCCGCGGCTTTTTGGTAACCAATGATCGGGTTGAGTGCGGTGACCAGGATCGGGTTACGCGACAGCGCTTCCTTGAGCCTGACTTCGTTGACCTTGAAGCTGGCGATGGCCTTTTCACCCAGCAGATGGCTGGAGTTGGTCAGCAACTCGATGCTGCTCAGCAGGTTCTGGGCGATGATCGGCAGCATCACGTTCAGCTCGAAATTGCCCGACTGACCGGCAATGGTGATGACCGTGTCATTGCCGATGACCTGAGCGGCGACCATGGCGGTCGCTTCCGGGATCACCGGGTTGACCTTGCCTGGCATGATCGAAGAACCCGGCTGCAAGGCTTCGAGTTCGATTTCACCAAGACCGGCCAGCGGGCCGGAGTTCATCCAGCGCAGGTCGTTGGCGATTTTCATCAGCGAAACGGCCGTGGCCTTGAGCTGACCGGAAACACTGACCGCCGTGTCCTGAGAACCAATCAGCGCAAACAGATCCTCGCCCGGCTGGAATTGCACCTGAGTCAGCTTGCTCAGTTGCTCACTGAAACGCGCCGCGAATTGCGGATGAGCGTTGATTCCGGTGCCCACTGCCGTGCCGCCCTGAGCCAGGGATTGCAGACTCGGCAGCAGATCCTGCAGATGACCGATGTTGGCCTTGAGCTGCTGCGCCCAACCGTTGAGCACCTGGCTCATGCGCACCGGCATCGCGTCCATCAAGTGAGTGCGGCCGGTTTTGACGTGGTGATGAACCTCATCGGCCTTGCGCTCGATCACCTGAACCAGACGCACCAGCGCCGGCAACAATTGCTCGTGCAACGCCAACGCAGCACTGACGTGGATGGTGGTCGGGATGATGTCGTTGCTGCTTTGGCCGCAATTGACGTGATCGTTGGGGTTCACCGGCTCGCCGAGCAGGCGGCTCGCCAGGGTGGCGATCACTTCGTTGGCGTTCATGTTCGAACTGGTGCCGGAACCGGTCTGGAAGATATCCACCGGAAAATGCTGCATGAAGTCGCTTTGGAGCAGACCCAGCGCCGCATCGACGATGGCTGTGCCCTGGGACTCGCTGATTTGCTTGAGCTCGACATTGGCTCGGGCAGCGGCGGCCTTGGCCAGGATCAGCGCGCGGATAAACTGCACCGGCATCGGTTTGCCGCTGATGGGAAAGTTATCCACCGCGCGCTGGGTCTGCGCGCCATAGAGCGCATCCACTGGGACCTGAAGTTCGCCCATGCTGTCGCGTTCAATGCGTGTCTGAGGGTCTGTCATCAGTTATTTCCTATGCCGCGTTGTGTATGAAAGCGGGCCAGGCAAGGCGCAGTCCGCTGGTAATGTTTTTCCCTTGCCAAGGACTGCAACGCAGTCTGGCCCGCTTTCAGACACAACCCGGAGGGCCGGGCCTGCGGTGGCGCAGGGCTGCGTTGCTCGGAGCTTATTTGGAATGACCAAACCACGCTCCTCGCGCCTTGCCCTGCACCACAGCAGGCCCGGCGCGGCATAGGAAATAACTGATGACAGACCCTACTCATCAGAAAATCCTTGCACCTGTTCTATGAGAGGAATCGAGGGCTGCAACTCGCAGGTCGCCAGTTGCCAGGTGTAGCTCTGCCAGCGCTTGAGGCGGCACTTGCACAGAGAGAGGCGTTCCAGATCGCGCAACGGCCGCCAGGCCTGGTCCAGACAAAAGGTGCGCCAGTGCCAGGGCAGCGCGACATCGGCGGCGGTGTCGAGTAACAGGCGCAAAGAAGTTTCGGCGATGGTCCAGGGAGAGGTTGCCGTGCAACAGGCGAGATAACGACCTTCGGCCAGGTAATGTTCGATCAAGCGGGGCTCGTCAGGGTCCATCGCGCAACGGATCTGGCGACTCATCCAGCGCCAGCTTTCGAGGTAAGGCTGCTCGTGCAAGGCAGAACTCATGATCCGGGCCCATTCGGTAATGAGATTTATTATTAGATGATAATGAGAACCAAAACAACCCCGGCGAAATACATGCTGTTCAATGTGGGAGCAAGCTCACTCCCACAGGGGACTGCGCAAGGCGCATAAAAAAAGGCGCGCCACCCAATGGGTGGCGCGCCTCTTTTGTATCGGTTGGGTTTAGCTACCCGCCACCGTCATGCGTTCTATCAGCACAGAACCTGTACGGATGTTGCTGCGCAGTTCCAGGTCATTACCCACCGCAACGATCTGTTTGAACATGTCACGCATGTTGCCGGCGATGGTCACTTCCTGGACCGCAAACTGGATTTCGCCGTTCTCGACCCAGTAACCCGCCGCGCCACGGGAGTAATCGCCAGTGACCATGTTCAGACCCTGACCCATCAATTCAGTCACCAGCAGGCCGCGACCCATACGGCGCAGCAAGGCTGCCTGGTCTTCGTCGCCATGGGTGACGAACAGGTTGTGCACGCCGCCGGCGTTGGCGGTGCTCGGCATGCCGAGTTTGCGGCCGGAGTACGTGCCAAGGATGTACGACACCAACTCGCCTTTTTCGACGAACGGTTTGGCGTAAGTTGCCAGACCATCACCATCGAACGCCGAACTGCCCATGGCCCGCATCAAGTGCGGACGCTCATCGATGGTCAGCCATTCCGGGAACAGTTTCTGCCCCAGCGTGCCTTCAAGGAACGAGGATTTGCGATACAGGCTGCCGCCGGAGATCGCCGAGAGGAAACTGCCGAACAAACCACCGGCCAGCTCCGCGGAAAACAGCACCGGCACTTCGCAGGTCGGCACCGGGCGCGCGCCCAGACGGCTCGCCGCTCGTTGCGCGGCACGCTGGCCGATGCTCACCGGGTCGGCCAGCAAGTTGCCCTGACGGTTCACGTCGTACCAGTAATCGCGCTGCATCTGGCCGTCGGCCTCGGCGATCATCACGCAGCTCAGGCTGTGCCGGGTCGACGCGTAACCGCCGATAAAACCATGGCTGTTGCCATAAACACGGCAGCCCTGATGGGTGCTGAGGGTGGTGCCATCGGCGTTCTTGATCCGGCTGTCGGTGGCAAACGCCGCCGCTTCACAGGTCAGGGCCTGCTCGATGGCTTGCTCCGGGGTGATGTCCCATTCGTGGAACAGGTCAAAATCCTGCAGATCCTTGGCCATCAGCGCGGCGTCTGCCAAACCCGAAGCTTCGTCTTCAGACGTGTGCTTGGCGATGGCCAGTGCGGCGGCGACGGTTTCGCGAATCGCCTCCGGACCGCTGGCGGACGTGCTGGCCGAGCCCTTGCGCTGTCCGACGTACAAGGTGATGCCGAAGCCCTGATCGCGGTTGAATTCGACGGTTTCGACTTCACGCTGACGCACCGAGGTCGACAGGCCCTGCTCCAGGGACACCGCCACTTCACAGGCACTGGCGCCCTGACGCTTGGCTTCAGCGATGATCTGCTCGACTTGTTCTTGCAGTGCCGGCAACGCTTGTGGGCCGACGCTTTCAACTGCACTCATGCTGTTCTCCACTCAAATTCTGCTTTCGGCTGGGGCCTTCGAGCGACCGGGCCGGACAAGCGGCCCCCGACTGGTTATCATGGCGGCGTTTCTTTGCGGACGGCCACCATGGTTGATTCTTACGACGACTCCCTCGATACGGGAGAAAAAAGCAAATCCCAGGTTAAACGCGAGCTTCATGCTCTGGTTGACCTCGGCGAGCGCCTTACAACGCTCAAGCCTGACTTGCTGGCAAAACTGCCGTTGACCGACGCTATGCGCCGGGCACTGGCCGATGCGCCCAAGCACACCGCGAATATCGCGCGTAAACGGCACCTTATGTTCATCGGTAAACTGATGCGCGATCAGGACACTGACGCCATTCTGACTCTGCTCGATCAACTCGATGCCTCCACTCGGCAGTACAACGAACGTTTCCATGGCCTGGAACGCTGGCGTGATCGCTTGATCGCTGGCGACGATGCGGTCCTGGAGAAGTTCGTGGTCGACTACCCGGAGGCTGATCGTCAGCAATTGCGCTCCCTGATCCGTCAGGCCCAGCACGAACTGGCGACCAACAAGCCACCGGCATCGAGCCGTAAAATCTTCAAGTACATCCGTGAGCTGGACGAGACTCAACGCGGTCTGCGTTAAGTCCCGAATCGGGTGAGTCGCTACGCGGTTCACCCGAAGCTCCATCCCTCAAGATCCTGTGCCACCCACAGTGATCGCATCGATTTTCAGCGTTGGCTGGCCGACACCCACCGGCACCGACTGCCCATCCTTGCCACACGTCCCGACGCCGCTGTCCAGCGCCAGATCGTTACCGACCATCGACACCTTGCTCATGGCTTCAGGGCCATTGCCGATCAACGTCGCGCCTTTGACCGGGGCAGTGATTTTGCCGTCTTCGATCAGGTACGCCTCGCTGGTGGAGAACACGAATTTGCCGCTGGTGATGTCCACCTGACCGCCGCCGAGGTTGGCGCAGTAGATGCCGCGCTTCACCGAAGCGATGATTTCCGCCGGATCGCTTTCGCCCGCCAGCATGTAGGTGTTGGTCATGCGCGGCATCGGCAGGTGCGCGTAGGATTCGCGACGACCGTTACCGGTACGGGCCACGCCCATCAGACGGGCGTTGAGTTTGTCCTGCATATAGCCTTTGAGTACGCCGTTTTCGATCAGTGTCGTGCACTCGGTCGGGGTGCCTTCATCATCGACGCTCAGGGAACCGCGACGCCCGGCCAGCGTGCCGTCATCGACGATGGTGCAAAGCTTGGACGCAACCATCTCGCCCATGCGCCCGCTGTAGGCGGAACTGCCCTTGCGGTTGAAGTCGCCTTCCAGACCGTGGCCGACTGCTTCGTGCAGCAACACGCCGGACCAACCCGAACCCAGCACCACCGGTAACGTACCGGCCGGCGCAGGGATGGCTTCCAGATTCACCAACGCCTGACGCAACGCTTCACGGGCGTAGCTCATGGCGCGGTCATCGCTGAGGAAATAACGGTAATCGGTACGACCGCCACCGCCATGACCGCCGCGCTCACGGCGACCGTTCTGCTCGACGATCACGCTGACGTTAAAGCGCACCAACGGCCGTACATCGGCAGCCAGGCCGCCATCGGTGGAAGCCACGAGGATTCGTTCCCAGACACCGGCCATGCTCACGGTGACTTGCTGGATACGCGGGTCGAGGGCGCGAGTCGCGACGTCGATACGCTTGAGCAGTTCGACCTTCTCGGCACGGGTCATCACTTCCAACGGGTTGTCCGGCCCGTACAACTGGGCGACATCCTGGGTCGTGAACGCTTGCACCGTGCCGTTCTGACCGGTGCGGGAGATCGAACGCGCCGCACGGGCCGCGGCGCCGAGGGCTTCGAGAGTAATGGCATTGCTGTAGGCAAAACCGGTTTTCTCACCCGATTGCGCTCGCACGCCGACACCTTGGTCGAGATTGAAGCTGCCTTCCTTGACGATCCCGTCTTCCAGCGCCCAGGACTCGGAAATCTGCCCCTGGAAATACAGGTCGGCAGCATCGATGCCCGGGCCGGCCAGATCGCCGAGCACCCCTTGCAGGCTCTCGATTGTTACGCCGCCGGGCGCCAGGAGGTGTTCACTGACTGAGGACAACAACTCGCTCATATGCTTTACGCCTTAAATTCATCGTTCTGAGGCAGGTCGCCGGGCGCCCTGCGAGAAAAAGCGCCGGTGACTGGACACCGGCATCCGCGCCCTGATGGACGCCTGTTCGCTGCTATCGCGTTCGGCCAGCAGCACGGCCTCGCCTTGATCCTGTTGCGCCAGCACACGTCCCCACGGGTCGACAATCGCGGCATGGCCAAAGGTTTCCCGCGGCCCCGGATGCGTCCCACCCTGGGCAGCCGCGAGCACATAACATTGAGTTTCGATGGCCCGCGCGCGAATCAACACCTCCCAATGCGCCGCGCCGGTCACCGCGGTAAAGGCCGACGGCGCGGTAATCAACTCCGCACCAGCCGCGCGTAACTCGCTGTACAGCTCCGGGAAGCGCAGGTCGTAACACACTGTCAGCCCGACTCGACCGACAGGCGTGTCCGCCACGACAACCCCACTGCCATAAGCATAGTCATCGGATTCGCGATAACGCCCGCGATTGTCCGCCACATCGACGTCGAAAAGGTGCAACTTGTCATACCGTGCAACGGTTTCGCCGTGGTCATCCACCAGCAGCGAGCAGGCATGCACTTTGGCCGTCGGTTGATCCACCGGCGGCAACGGCAATGTGCCGGCCACTATCCATAACTTGAGGTCGCGGGCGGTCTGTTTCAACCAGGGCAGGATTGGGCCTTCGCCCAATGCCTCGGCGCGGCCAATGTCGGCGATGTCGCGACGGCCCATGGCGGCGAAGTTTTCCGGCAGTACGGCAAGCTGCGCACCACTGGTCGCCGCTTGCTCGAGCAGCCGACGGGCCTGGGCCAGATTGGCCAGCACATCGCTCTGGCTGACCATTTGAATCACCGCTACAGACATGGCCTTTTCCTGATCTGGAATCAACACATACCTGTAGGAGCTGACGAGTGAAACGAGGCTGCGATTTTTTGATCTTGATCTTAAAAGGAAAAATCAAAAGATCGCAGCCTCGTTTCACTCGTCAGCTCCTACAGGGACTTACGGCCATGCTACTCCATCGGCCTTAGGCGTGGCGTTGTCAAAAAGGCTTGTCGAAGGTGATTTTCGGCTCTTTCCACGGCCCCTTGACGGTGTATTGGACGCTGGCGAAACGCGCCACACGGTCACCGATCAGCTTATCGATCAGGAACAGCGCGCCGCCGATAGCCGGTGCACCGACGATCAGCGCGGCAATCGGCAGGTTGTTGGTCACAGGTAACGTCACCAGCAACTTGGCATCGACCTTATCGCCCACCAGGTCCAGCGTCCCGTTGAGTTCGATGTTGCTCGACGGACCGGTCAACAGGATCGGCTCACGCGTCACGTATACGCCGTTGTTCGCGACCAGCAGGCCTTTGACCCGGTCGTAACTCAAGCCTTTGCCGAACAGGTCGGAGAAGTCCAGGCGCAGCCGGCGGCCGATGGAGTTGAAGTTCAGCAAGCCAAACACGCGCAATGCCTGGGCGCTGCCCTCAACTTCAACGAACTGGCCTTTATTCAGCGAAGCATCGAGGGTTCCAGAGAAGCGCTTGGTGGCCAGCCAGGCCGGCGAACCGGGCCAGCGACCATCGACATTCATATGAAAATCTTCACTGGTGACACTCGGCGCAAATCCCCAGCCCTTCAGCACATCGGCGAGATTCTTGCCGCTGATCCGGCCTTTGTACCAGCTGCTGCTGGAACCGGGCATACCTTCCCAACCGCCGCTGCCCTGCAGGAGAATGCCCTTGAGGCCCAGATCCAGCGTGGTAAACGCAATGCCCTTGGCGCTCGGACGAACTTTCAGATACCAGGCCCCGACGAGGTCGTTGCCCTGGAACAGCTGATTGATGGTGATATCCAGTGCAGGGATCTTCGTCGGATCCACCGAGGCCAGCGGATCTGGCGAGTTTTCGTCGGCCAGGACCGTCGGGTCTGGCGCCGGCAAACGCACGTATTGCAGATTGATCGCAATCGGCGTGGCTTTCGCATCGGGGATGCTGGCGCTGCCCTTGACCTGCTGACTGTCGAGTTGCAAGGCCCATGTGGCAGGTTTGCGGTTCAACTGCACCGACGCCTGATCGAGCGTAGTGCCGACACCGCTGAGCTTGCCAATCTTGAAATCCGCGCTGCTGAGCAACTGTTTGGCGTTGCCGCCCGGATTCTTGCCTGCGTACTTGTCTACCAGGTCCTTCCAGGGGCGGACGTCCAGTTCCGACAGCACACCGCGCACCCGCAGGCCTTTGGCGCCGGGCAGCACGGCATTGCCGCCCCCCAGGAACAACTCGCCACGACCGTCGGCAAAATTGCCGGGCGGTGCCGCAAACGTGAAGTTAGCCAGCTCACCGTAATTGACCCAGTAGCGTCGCTCCGGCCCCTGCAGCGTCATGCGGAACGTGGTGTCGCGACCGACGTTGGCTGCCATGCCGAACGGCGCCGGCAAATCGATTGCTACGCCCTTGAGGTTGGAGCTGACCATCAATTGACTGTCGGCCCCATCAAGGTTCAGTTGCAGCTGATAAGGGATCACACCGGACACTGGCAACGGCTGAGTAACACTCAGCCAGTCCGTCAGTCTCTTGACCTCGACCTGGCCCGAGGCAGCGACGCGAGTCTTGAGGTTGCCGGGGCCGCCATCGGCGAAAATCTGTGCGGTGACAGGTTTATCAAAAGCGCGCGCGGTGATGTTTTGCCCACTCAAACCCTTGGTGCTGTCGAAACGGAAATCGCCCTTGAGCTGAGTCAGCTCCAGGGTTGGCTCGGCCAGTTTCAGACGGGCCTTGGCGGTCTTGAAGTCGACGAGGATCTTCGGCTGCTCGCCTTTGACCAGCGGAATATCCAGTTTCAGTTTGCCTTGCAGATCGCCTTCACCTTCCCAATCGGCAAAGGTGGCTGCGGTGCCGATCGGCGCTTCCTGGAGAATCTTCAGGCCATCGCCCAACCCGCCCGCGAATCCGCCGTCGAGGAACAGATGGACGTTTTGCCCTGCTGGCACATGGGGAATATTGACGTAAATGTCGCTGACCTCGGTATTGAGCAATTGACCCTTGCTGGCCAGTATCCGCACACCGCTGTCTTCAACAAACACGTCACCCGTGACCTTGCTGACATGTGGCCAGCCTGGCTGGAAGGCCAGTTCCGCATCGTGAACCTTGAAGAACAGACTGATGCTGCGGGCAGTCTCGGCGGCCCCGTGGTTCAGCGAACCCTGGTACTGGAAGAAGCCTTCGTCCACCGCACCTTTGAGAATCGCCGTACGCAGCCATTCGTCCAGCCCCGGGCTGAGCATTGTCGGCAAGTACTTGGCGGTGTAACGACCGTCGCCGTCCACCAGACCGACCCGCAGGTCCATGTAGTCTTCCTGGGTGTGGTCGAAATGCAGGCGGATCAGGAAGTCGCCAGCAATCTTGCCCTCCTCGCCCAGCACCTTCAGGTATGGCGCGATCAAGGTGAAAGCTTCTTTGTCGAGCTTCCAGGTCAGTCGGGCATTGGCCTGAATGTACTGCCATGGCTTGGCGAAGATCGGGTCCAAGTGCAGGGAAAAATCCTTGCTGTCCATGCGCAGCTCGCCACCGCCCAGATCACCGCTGATGCTGCCACTGACATTTCGTGCCGCCGGAGCGCCGTGATAGGCATCGAAGCCGACCCGATCCAGGTTAGCGGCAAAGCTGAATTTGCTGTCGTCGGTGGCATTGGGCCGGAAGTCGATCAGCACGTTGCGCAGGCCGCCGGTCACTTTGAGTCGCTCGACGGCGGTGGCGATGCCTTCGGGCAGCGGCCCCAAGGCATTCAGTAGCGGGGTGATCGGGGTGAGGTCGAGGCGGTCGGCTTGCAGATGCCAAAGCTCTTCAGTCTTGTCGGTCGCCTCGTTTTGCTTGAGTTGCAGATGCGATTCCCAACGGGTCTCGCCAAGGTTCATGGCCAGCGAATCCAGGGTAACCAGCACGCCTTCGGAGCTGCGCTGAAAATAGCCATTGAGCGCCAGATTGTTGATCTGGATCGGCTTGCGCTCGGCGTACGCGCCCTTGAGTTGCGGCGCGTTCAAGCGAATCGCAGCACTTTGCAGGGCGCCCTTGTTCCAGTTCACCCAAAGCTCGCCGCCGGCCTTGAACTCGGAAAAATTCCATTGTTGGGTCAGGCGCTCAGGCAACCATTTCGACCAGTCGCTTTGCGGCAGGCTCAAATAAGCTTCGGCCTCGCCGTCTTTCCATTCGC
The DNA here is from genome assembly GCF_004136015.1 of Pseudomonas sp. ACM7. Lineage (NCBI taxonomy): Bacteria > Pseudomonadati > Pseudomonadota > Gammaproteobacteria > Pseudomonadales > Pseudomonadaceae > Pseudomonas > Pseudomonas sp. ACM7. The sequence continues at coordinate 1,666,576 of NZ_CP024866.1, forward strand.
TGGCGCGCAGACGGGTACGCAGACTGATGGCCACCGGTTGTCCGTCGGGCAGGGTCAAACGGGCGTCGAGTCGCTGGCGGGAGACGCCGGTTTTCAGATTCAGCCCGACGTAAGTCAGGGTCAGCGGCTGCTCTTGCAGTGGCTGCAAAGTGACTTGGCTATCGAGCACCGACAGCTGCTGAACCCTCTGCATGCGATTGAGCATTTGTTCAGGATCCAGCGGCTGATCCTGCTGCACCGGCAAACCTTCCAGCGCCCAAGTCCCGTCCTCGCTTTCCTTGAGGCTGATCTTCAGGCCGCTGAGTTCCAGGTGAGCGATGCGCACTTCACGAGCCAGCAGACTGGCCCACAGATCCGGCACCGCGCGCACCTGATCCAGCCGCAGGGCATTGGCGCCCTCGCCGACCATCACATCGTGAGCCAGCATGATCGGCGCAAAGCCGCTCCAGTTGCCTTCCAATTCGCCGATAGTCAGCGGCATGCCCAAGGCAGCGCTGGCTTTGGCTTCGACTTCGGCACGGTACTCGGCCACCAGCGGCGTCAGCTCTCGGCCGAGGCTGACGTATAACGCCATCAACACCAATGCCAACGCACACAGCCCCAGCCCCCAGCGGGTCAGTGCGGCCAAAATGCGTGTCAGACGTTCCATGTCAGTTGGCTCCCATGGCAAAAATACTGCAAAAAGCTGAGGCCAGCCGTTCTAGCAGGGTTGAAATACAGCGATTCAGAGCAGCACCACGTCGTATTGTTCCTGGGAATACATGGTTTCCACCTGGAACCGGATGGTGCGTCCGATAAAACCTTCGAGCTCGGCGACATTGCCCGATTCTTCATCGAGCAAACGGTCGACCACTTTCTGGTTTGCCAATACACGATAGCCTTCCGCCTGATAGGCGCGAGCCTCTCGGAGGATTTCGCGGAAAATCTCGTAGCAAACGGTTTCCGGCGTCTTGAGCTTGCCGCGACCCTGACAGCTGCTGCACGGCTCGCACAGCACTTGTTCAAGACTTTCGCGGGTACGCTTGCGGGTCATCTGCACCAGGCCCAACTCGGTGATGCCGATGATGTTGGTCTTGGCGTGATCGCGCTCCAGTTGCTTCTCGAGGGTGCGCAGCACCTGACGCTGGTGCTCTTCATCTTCCATGTCGATGAAGTCGATGATGATGATCCCGCCCAGGTTGCGCAGGCGCAGCTGGCGAGCAATGGCGGTCGCGGCTTCGAGGTTGGTCTTGAAAATGGTTTCTTCGAGGTTGCGATGACCGACGAACGCCCCGGTGTTGACGTCGATGGTGCTCATGGCTTCCGCCGGATCGACCACCAGGTAACCGCCGGACTTCAGCGGGACTTTGCGCTCCAGGGCCTTCTGGATTTCGTCTTCGACGCCGTACAGGTCGAAGATCGGCCGCTCACCCGGGTAATGCTCAAGACGATCGGCGATTTCCGGCATCAGCTCGGCGACGAACTGTGTGGTTTTCTGGAAGGTTTCCCGGGAGTCGATCCGGATCTTCTCGATCTTCGGGCTCACCAGATCACGCAAGGTGCGCAGCGCCAGGCCGAGGTCTTCGTAGATCACACTCGGTGCGCTGATGGTTTTGATCTGCTCGTTGATCTGATCCCAGAGCCGACGCAGGTAGCGGATGTCCATGAGGATTTCATCGGCACCGGCACCTTCGGCAGCGGTACGCAGGATGAAGCCACCGGCCTCTTGGATGCCTTCTTTGGCCACGCAATCAGTGACCACTTGTTTGAGACGTTCACGCTCGGCTTCGTCTTCAATCTTCAACGAAATGCCAACGTGTGCAGTGCGCGGCATGTACACCAGATAACGCGATGGAATCGACAACTGAGTCGTCAGGCGTGCGCCTTTGGAGCCGATCGGGTCCTTGGTCACTTGCACCACCAGGCTCTGACCCTCATGAACCAGAGCGCTGATGCTCTCGACCGCCGGGCCTTCGCGCAGGGAGATTTCCGAGGCGTGAATGAACGCGGCGCGGTCCAGTCCGATGTCGACGAATGCCGCCTGCATGCCGGGTAATACCCGCACGACCTTGCCTTTATAGATGTTGCCGACGATCCCGCGCTTTTGCGTGCGCTCGACGTGGACCTCTTGCAAAACACCGTTTTCAACCACCGCCACGCGCGATTCCATCGGCGTGATGTTGATCAGGATCTCTTCACTCATGGCAGGGTCTCGTTCAGGCATGTTCACGATAATGGCCGCATCTTGTCAGTACGACGCTCAACGCGCGTTAAGGGTTTGCCAACAGGGTATGCCGAAATGGCCAAGCAGCTCAGCGGTTTCGCACAGAGGTAGTCCGACCACCGCCGAGTAACTGCCATTGAGCCCGGCGACAAATACCGCGCCGAGCCCTTGAATGCCGTAGCCGCCGGCCTTGTCCTGCGGCTCGCCGCTGGCCCAGTAGGTCACCGCTTCATCACGACTGATGTTGCGAAAACGCACCAGACTGCTCACCACCCGAGACTCGCAACGCTCACCCTCTCGCACCGCAATCGCCGTCAGGACTTCATGCTCACACCCGGACAACATCATAAGCATGGCGCACGCCTCGGCTTCATCAACCGGCTTGCCGAGAATTTTTCCGTCCAGCACCACGGCGGTGTCGGCGCCCAGCACGCAAAAATCTGCGGCGGACACGACAGTCCCGCGCCCGGCCTCGGCTTTGCCGCACGCCAGGCGCTCGACATAGGCCGAAGGGGATTCATTTTCTAAAGGGGTTTCATCGATGTCCGCGCTGATGGCGGAGAACGGCACGCCGATCTGCGTGAGCAGTTCACGCCGACGCGGCGAGCCTGAGGCGAGGTACAACAACTTCATCAAGACATCTCCCTTGTCGAGGTGCGGGCAAATGCCTGACCGAATTAATTGATTTTGTAGCGTCGACGCAAACCGCGCAAACCGTAGCTGATCCACGGCCAGAGCAATGCGCTGACCAGTGCCGGCAAGACCAGCGCCAGCGTCGGCTGACGATTGCCGGTCAGGGCGCTGAGCCATAGTTGAACAAGCTGCGCGAGGCCGAAGATCACCAGGATCACCAGGCTCTGTTGCCACATCGGGAACATGCGCAGACGCTGTTGCAGCGCCAGCACCAGGTACGTGATCAGCGTCAGGATCAATGCGTTCTGGCCCAGCAGCGTGCCATAAAGCACGTCTTCGGCCAGGCCCAGGCACCACGCGGTGACCATCCCGACTTTCTGCGGCATGGCTAACGCCCAGAATGCCAGCAGCAAGGCCAGCCACAGTGGACGGAGGATTTCCATGAATTGTGGCAGCGGCGAAACGCTGAGCAGCATACCTATGGCGAATGTCAGCCAGACCATCCAGTCGTTTCGGGAGGCAGTAGCACCAACCATTATTCTCGTCCCCCAGTGGTAGCCGGCGCAGAGACAGGCGGTTTGGCTGCAGGCTTCACGGCAGCGGGTGGCGTGGCCGGCGGTTTAGCAGCCGCAGGCTGCGTCGCGGGAGGCTTGCTGGCGGCAGGTTTCGCAGGAGCAGGATGAGTTGCCGCAGGTTTGGGCAGGGTTGTAGCCGCTGGGGTAGCCGTCGGCGCAACCGGAGTCACGGGTGCAGCGACAGCAGCCGGGACGATGGCAGGTTTCGGCACTGTCGCTGGAATGATTGGTCCACCACCGTGCTGGTCCAAGGCTTCTTGAGCCTGGGCAGCTTCGTTGGCGCGCTCTTCGGCCGTGCGGCCGTCGGTGAACACCAGCAACAGGTAACGGCTGCGGTTCAAGGCGGCGGTCGGCACGGCACGCACAATAGCGAACGGCTGACCGGAATCGTGAATCACTTCCTTGACCGTCGCTACCGGATAACCCGCCGGGAACCGCTGACCCAGACCAGAGCTGACCAGCAGATCGCCTTCTTTAATGTCGGCGGTATCGGCCACGTGACGCAGCTCCAGGCGTTCCGGGTTACCGGTGCCGCTGGCAATCGCCCGCAGACCGTTGCGGTTCACCTGCACCGGAATGCTGTGAGTGGTGTCGGTCAGCAACAGCACACGAGAGGTGTATGGCATCAACTCGACCACCTGGCCCATCAAGCCACGGGCATCGAGCACCGGCTGACCGAGGACCACACCGTCACGCTCACCTTTATTGATGATGATGCGATGGGTGAAGGGATTGGGGTCCATGCCGATCAGCTCGGCCACTTCGACCTTCTCGTTGACCAGCGCGGAGGAGTTGAGCAACTCGCGCAGCCGAACGTTCTGCTCGGTGAGGGCGGCAAGCTTTTGCATGCGGCCTTGCAACAGCAGGTTTTCGGTTTTGAGTTTTTCGTTTTCGGCGACGAGTTCGGTACGGCTGCCAAACTGGCTGGCCACACCCTGCCATAACCGCTGTGGCAGGTCGGTGATCCAGTAAGACTGCATCAGCACCAGCGACATTTGGCTACGCACTGGCTTGAGCAGTGTGAAGCGGGCATCGACCACCATCAGCGCGACCGATAGCACGACCAGCACCAACAAGCGCACGCCCAGTGAAGGCCCTTTGGTGAAAAGCGGTTTAATAAGCCGCTCCTCCCAGGCAAATGTTCTCTTTATTCATACGGCATCAAACCGGCCTGGATGCAGACTGACAGAAGATAAACGCCAACAGGCAGCACTGCAAAGTGCTGCCTGCGCGCCAACAGCATAGATGCGTCGGGCGAGATCACTCGCTCGACAGCAGGTCCATGGTGTGTTTATCCATCATTTCCAATGCACGGCCACCGCCGCGAGCAACGCAGGTCAGCGGATCTTCCGCGACGATTACCGGCAGACCGGTTTCCTGGGCCAGCAACTTGTCGAGGTCACGCAGCAAGGCGCCACCACCGGTCAGTACCAGACCACGCTCGGCGATATCGGAAGCCAGTTCCGGAGGCGATTGCTCCAGTGCACTTTTCACAGCCTGAACGATGGTGGCCAGGGACTCTTGCAGAGCTTCCAGCACTTCATTGGAGTTCAGGGTGAATGCGCGTGGAACGCCTTCGGCCAGGTTACGGCCACGAACGTCGACTTCGCGAACTTCGCCGCCCGGGTAGGCAGTACCGATTTCCTGCTTTATGCGCTCGGCAGTGGATTCGCCGATCAGGCTACCGTAGTTGCGACGCACGTAAGTGATGATCGCTTCGTCGAAGCGGTCGCCGCCAACCCGTACGGACTCGGCGTAAACCACACCGTTCAGGGAGATCAGCGCGATTTCAGTGGTACCGCCACCGATATCGACAACCATCGAGCCGCGAGCTTCTTCAACCGGCAGGCCGGCACCGATCGCGGCAGCCATTGGCTCTTCGATCAGGAACACTTCACGGGCACCGGCACCGAGGGCCGATTCACGGATGGCACGACGCTCAACCTGGGTGGATTTGCACGGAACGCAGATCAACACACGAGGGCTAGGCTGCAGGAAGCTGTTTTCGTGAACCTTGTTGATAAAGTATTGCAGCATCTTTTCGCAGACGCTGAAGTCGGCAATCACGCCGTCCTTCATCGGACGAATGGCAGCAATGTTGCCCGGCGTACGGCCGAGCATGCGCTTGGCCTCGGTGCCGACAGCAACGACACTTTTCTGGTTACCGTGTGTCCGAATAGCCACAACCGAGGGCTCATTCAGGACGATACCGCGCTCGCGCACGTAAATAAGGGTGTTGGCAGTGCCCAGGTCAATGGAAAGATCGCTGGAAAACATGCCACGCAGTTTCTTGAACATGGGAAAGGGACCCTAGGCAACGCGTGGGTAAAAAAGTGCGGCAAACTCTAACAACGACAGGGATTTTGGGCAAGGCGCCAATATGTTAAATTGGCCGCTTTTCTGTGCACCAACCCCCACAATCGCGGCCTTATGACCGTAGAAATGCGGTAGTGTTCCGACAATCTAACACACGGATAGCATCCGTTCTGTTTTCCTTCCACTGGAGAATCCCATGACGCTTGAACGCTCCGACGTGGAAAAAATCGCTCATCTGGCCTGTCTTGGCCTTAATGATGCCGATCTTCCACACATCACTTCGGCCCTGAACAGCATTCTGGGACTGGTCGACGAAATGCAGGCGGTCAATACCGACGGTATCGAGCCGCTCGCCCACCCACTGGAAGCCAGCCAGCGCCTGCGTGCAGACGTCGTGACCGAGACCAATCATCGCGAGGCCTATCAGTCCATCGCACCAGCGGTCGAAAACGGCCTGTACCTGGTTCCGAAAGTCATCGACTAAAGGGAAAGAGCCTGCAATGCATCAATTGACTCTGGCCGAGATCGCCCGCGGACTCGCCGATAAAAAGTTTTCTTCCGAAGAGCTGACCAAAACCCTGCTGGCGCGTATCGCCCAGCTCGACCCTCAGCTCAACAGTTTCATCAGCCTCACCGAAGACCTGGCGCTCCAGCAGGCGAAAGCCGCTGACGCACGCCGGGCCAATGGTGAGAGCGGCGCCCTGCTCGGTGCGCCGATCGCCCATAAAGACCTGTTCTGCACCCAGGGCATCCGCACCAGCTGCGGATCGAAGATGCTCGACAACTTTAAAGCCCCATACGACGCCACCGTGGTCGCCAAGCTGGCCGCCGCTGGTGCCGTGACGCTAGGCAAGACCAACATGGACGAATTCGCCATGGGTTCGGCCAACGAGTCGAGCTACTACGGCGCAGTGAAAAACCCGTGGAACCTGGAACACGTGCCCGGCGGTTCGTCCGGTGGTTCGGCCGCAGCCGTTGCCGCTCGTCTGTTGCCGGCCGCCACTGCCACCGACACCGGCGGCTCGATCCGCCAGCCGGCCGCGTTTACCAACCTGACCGGTCTGAAACCGACGTACGGTCGCGTTTCGCGCTGGGGCATGATCGCTTACGCCTCCAGTCTCGATCAGGGCGGCCCATTGGCGCGCACAGCCGAAGACTGCGCCATCCTGCTGCAAGGCATGGCCGGTTTCGACCCGCAAGACTCCACCAGCATCGACGAGCCCGTGCCGGATTACAGCGCCGGCCTCAACGGTTCGCTGCAAGGCCTGCGCATTGGCGTTCCTAAAGAGTATTTCAGCGCCGGTCTCGACCCGCGCATCGCCGAGCTGATCCACAACAGCGTCAAGGAGCTGGAAAAGCTCGGTGCTGTGGTCAAGGAAATCAGCCTGCCGAACATGCAGCACGCGATCCCTGCGTACTACGTGATCGCCCCGGCAGAAGCGTCTTCCAACCTGTCGCGTTTCGACGGCGTGCGTTTCGGCTATCGCTGCGAAGACCCGAAAAACCTGGAAGACCTCTACAAGCGTTCCCGTGGCGAAGGTTTCGGCCCGGAAGTGCAGCGCCGGATCATGGTCGGTGCCTACGCGCTGTCCGCCGGTTACTACGACGCTTACTACCTGAAGGCGCAGAAGATTCGCCGTTTGGTGAAGAACGACTTCATGGCTGCCTTCAATGAGGTCGACATCATCCTCGGCCCAACCACGCCTAACCCGGCCTGGAAGCTTGGCGCCAAGAGCAGCGACCCGGTTGCTGCGTACCTGGAAGACGTCTACACCATCACCGCCAACCTCGCCGGTTTGCCGGGCTTGTCCATGCCAGCCGGTTTTGTCGACGGCCTGCCGGTCGGCGTGCAATTGCTCGCCCCGTATTTCCAGGAAGGTCGCCTGTTGAACGTTGCCCACCAGTATCAGCTGAACACTGACTGGCACACCCGCACCCCAACCGGCTTCTGAGGAGAAACACATGCAATGGGAAGTCGTGATCGGGCTGGAGATTCACACCCAGCTCACCACCCGGTCGAAAATCTTTTCCGGTAGCTCCACCACTTTCGGTTCCGAGCCGAACACCCAGGCCAGCCTGGTTGACCTCGGTATGCCCGGCGTATTGCCGGTGCTGAACCAGGAAGCGGTGCGCATGGCGGTGATGTTCGGTCTGGCCATCGATGCCGAGATCGGCCAGCACAACGTGTTCGCCCGTAAAAACTATTTCTACCCGGACCTGCCCAAGGGCTACCAGATCAGCCAGATGGAATTGCCGATCGTTGGCAAAGGCCACCTGGACATCGCGCTGGAAGACGGCACGGTCAAGCGCGTCGGCATCACCCGCGCGCACCTGGAAGAAGACGCCGGTAAAAGCCTGCACGAAGAATTCAGCGGTGCCACCGGTATCGACCTGAACCGTGCCGGCACGCCGCTGCTGGAAATCGTTTCCGAGCCGGACATGCGCAGCGCCAAGGAAGCCGTGGCTTACGTCAAGGCTGTCCACGCGATGGTCCGTTACCTGGGCATTTGCGACGGCAACATGGCCGAAGGCTCGCTGCGTTGCGACTGCAACGTGTCGATCCGTCCAAAAGGCCAGGTTGAATTCGGCACTCGCTGCGAGATCAAGAACGTCAACTCGTTCCGTTTCATCGAGAAGGCGATCAACACCGAAGTGCAGCGTCAGATCGAACTGATCGAAGACGGCGGCAGGGTGATCCAGCAGACCCGCCTGTACGATCCGAACAAGGACGAAACCCGCCCGATGCGCAGCAAAGAGGAAGCCAACGACTACCGTTACTTCCCCGATCCGGACCTGCTGCCGGTGGTCATCGAAGACTCGTTCCTCGACGACGTGCGCGCCACCCTGCCGGAATTGCCACCGCAGAAACGCGAGCGCTTCCAGGCGCAGTTCGGTCTGTCGGTCTACGACGCCAGCGTCCTGGCCACCAGCCGCGAGCAAGCCGATTACTTCGAGAAAGTCGTGAGCATCGGCGGCGACGCCAAGCTGGCGGCCAACTGGGTGATGGTTGAACTGGGTAGCCTGTTGAACAAACAGGGCCTGGACATCGACCAGTCACCGGTCTCGGCCGAGCAACTGGGCGGCATGCTCCTGCGCATCACCGACAACACCATCTCCGGCAAGATCGCCAAAGTGGTGTTTGAAGCCATGGCCAACGGCGAAGGCAGCGCGGACGAGATCATCGACAAGCGCGGTTTGAAGCAAGTGACCGACACCGGCGCGATCTCGGCAGTGTTGGACGAAATGCTCGCGGCCAATGCCGAACAAGTTGAACAGTATCGCGCGGCAGACGAAGCCAAACGCGGCAAGATGTTCGGCTTCTTCGTCGGGCAGGCCATGAAAGCCTCCAAAGGCAAGGCCAACCCGCAACAGGTCAACGAACTGCTGAAAAGCAAGCTCGAAGGCTGATGAGAATGGAGCCAGATTTAAAGCCTGGCTCTAATCCCTGTGGGAGCGGGCTTGCTCGCGAAAGCGGTGTATCAGTCAACATTGATGTTGGATGTGATGCCCCCTTCGCGAGCAAGCCCGCTCCCACATTTGTATGTGGAAACCTTCGAATGAAACGCTTCCTCAGTACCTGTGCCCTGCTCTCTCTGCTGGCCGGTTGCGCCAGCACCGACACCATCGATCCACACGGCTATGACAAGACCGGTGTTGCCTCGTATTACGGCGCCAAACACCAAGGTAAACGCACCGCCAGTGGCGAGCGTTTCAACAAGAATTCCCTGACCTCCGCCCATCGCCAGTTGCCCTTTGGCACGCGAGTGAAGGTCACCAATCTGAACAACGACAAGTCCTGCGTGGTTCGCATCAACGATCGCGGGCCGCACACCCGTGGGCGTCTGATCGATGTTTCACATGAAGCGGCCGAACAACTGGGTATGCTCAGTAGCGGCACCGCGAAGGTTCGCGTGCAAGCCCTCGACGACTGATAGACGGAGCGCTGACCATTTTCGGACTTGCCGATTTACCCCTGATCAGCGTGATTGAATTGCTCAGCGGCTTGCTGTTGCTGATCGCCGGCGCCGAGTTGATGGTGCGCGCCGCCGTGCGCCTCGCCGCGCGCCTGCATGTACGGCCGCTGATTATCGGCCTGACCATCGTCGCCCTCGGCAGCAGCGCACCGCAGATGGCAGTCAGCCTGCAAGCCACCCTGGCGCAGAACGCCGACATCGCCGTCGGCAGCGTGATCGGCAGTAGCATCTTTAACATTCTCGTCACCCTCGGACTCTCGGCGCTGATCATCCCGCTGCGGGTTTCACGGCAACTGGTGCGCCTGGATATTCCGCTGATGATCGGCGCCAGCCTGCTGGTGTTCGTATTGGCGTGGAACGAAGAACTGACCCGCGTCGATGGCGTGATGCTGCTCTCGGCACTGGTGCTGTATCTGGGCCTGCTGCTGCGCCAGTCGCGACACTCGACCCGTCCGCAATCGACGACCCACGAAGTCCCGCAAGCGCCATGGCTCAGCAGTCTGCTGATGATCGTCGTGGGTTTGGCGATGCTGGTCTACGCCGGGCACTTGCTGTTGGGCGCGGCGGTTTCGGTCGCGACCGATCTGGGATTGTCGGAGCGGATCATCGGCCTGACCATCGTCGCCGTCAGCACCTCCCTGCCGGAACTGGCCACCTCGTTGATCGCCGCGTTGCGCGGTCAGCGCGACATCGCCGTGGGCAACGTGATCGGCAGCAACCTGTTCAACCTCTTGGGCGTGCTGGGCTTCACCGCGTTGATCGCGCCGTCGCCGCTGTCGGTATCGCCCAACGCCCTGGACTTCGACTTGCCAGTGATGCTCGGCGTCGCGGTGTTGTGCCTGCCGGTGTTCTATTCCGGTTACCGGGTGACCCGCGCCGAAGGTCTGATGTTTTTGGGTTTGTATCTGGCTTACGGTCTGCACGTGGTGTCGTTCACCACCGGCATGCCGCTGGCCGGCAAGCTTGAACACCTGATGCTGTTTTTTGCCCTGCCGGCGCTGGTGGCGTTTTTGCTGTTCACGTCGCTGCGCGCCTGGCGTCGCCAACACCACAATAAGGAATTGCCATGACCGATGATAAAAAACCTGGGGTTGAAGTACGCCGCCAAGTGATGGGCGACGCCTTCGTCGACCGCGCGCTGGGCAATGCCACCGAGTTCACTCAACCGCTGCAGGATTTCGTCAACGAGCACGCCTGGGGCAGCGTCTGGAACCGCGAAGGTTTGCCATTGAAAACCCGCAGCCTGATCACCCTCGCCGCGCTGACCGCGTTGAAGTGCCCGCAGGAATTGAAAGGTCACGTGCGCGGTGCGCTGAACAATGGCTGCACCGTGGAAGAGATTCGTGAAGCGCTGCTGCATTGCGCGGTGTATGCCGGTGTACCGGCGGCCATCGATGCGTTTCGCGCGGCGCAGGAAGTGATTGATACCTACCAAAAACCTGAATAATTTGTAGGAGCTGCCGAAGGCTGCGATCTTTTGATCTTCAACACTTTCGAACACCCCGAAAAATAAGATCAAAAGATCGCAGCCTTCGGCAGCTCCTACATCCATCCGCCCAATTGCAATACGAAGATCCCGAGGTTGGTGGTAACCGCCGCCATCAACGTGGTGATCACGATGATCGCTGCCGCCAGTTCATGATTGCCATTGGCCTGACGGGCCATGACAAAACTGGCCGCGGCGGTCGGGCTGCCGAAGTACAGAAACAGAATCCCCAACTCCGCACCACGAAAGCCCCAGAGCCACGCCCCCAGTGTCGCCAGCACCGGCAGGCCGATCATCTTCACCAGGCTTGAACTCAGCGCCATGTTGCCGCTTTTGCGCAGGGCCGCCAGCGACAGCGTGCCGCCAATGCAGATCAGCGCCAATGGCAGGGTGGTTTGCGCCAGGTATTGACCGGACGTCTCCAGCCATCCCGGCAAGCTGATCTTGAAGTAGGCAAACGGCGCCGCCGCAAACACGCTGATGATCAGCGGATTGACCATCACACTTTTGCAGATACTCCAGGGGTCGGACTTGATCACCGGGCTGTACACCGCCAGCACAATGGTCGAGAGCGTGTTGTAAAACAGGATGACCAACGCCGCGAGAATCGCACCGAGGGAAATCCCGTAGTCGCCGTACATGCTCGCCGCCAATGCGAGGCCGATCACCCCGTTGTTGCCGCGAAAGGCGCCTTGGGTATAAATCCCCCGATCTTCCCGCGGGCACTTCCAGATCGCCCAGCCCCAGGCGATGGCAAAACACACCAGCGTCGCCAGCGAGAAATAGATCAGCAGCGCCGGTTGCAACGCGGCGTGCAGGTCGGCATGCAAGATGCCCAGAAACAGCAACGCCGGCATGGTGACGTTAAACACCAGGGCCGACGCGGTGTGGATGAAGTTGTCGTTGATCCAGTCGATGCGCTTGAGCAGCGCCCCCAGAAACAGCATGGCAAACACCGGCGCGGTGATGTTCAGGGTTTCGAGGAAGATAGCCAGCATGCCGGGGATAACCTTGGGTGAGCGTCGTTAGGGGGCTAATGATAAGCCACTAGGGACTCCGCCGTCTGATAGACCGCTTTCGCGAGCAAGCCCGCTCCCACAGGGGAATGCATTTCAAATGTGGGAGCGGGCTTGCTCGCGAAGAACGATAACGCGGTTTCAGGTGATTGGCGCCGGGTTAAACAGGGTGATGTCGTTATGCAGCTTGTGCTTCTCCGCCCAGGTTTGCTTCTTGCCGCTGGCCACATCCAGGTAGTAGTGGAACAACTCCCAGCCGAGGTCTTCGATCGACGCCCGCCCGGTCGCAATCCGCCCGGCATCGATGTCGATCAAATCCGGCCAGCGCTGCGCCAGCTCGGTCCGGGTCGACACTTTCACCACCGGCGCCATCGCCAAACCATACGGCGTGCCACGCCCGGTGGTGAATACGTGCAGGTTCATCCCCGCCGCCAATTGCAACGTCCCGCAGACAAAATCACTGGCCGGGGTCGCACAGAAGATCAGGCCTTTGCGCTTGAAGCGCTCGCCAGGACCCAGCACCCCGTTGATCGCGCTGCTGCCGGATTTGACGATCGAGCCCAAGGACTTCTCGACAATGTTCGACAACCCGCCCTTCTTGTTGCCCGGCGTGGTGTTGGCGCTGCGATCCGCTTCGCCTTTGGCCAGGTAACGGTCGTACCAGTCCATCTCGCGCACCAGTTCCTGAGCGACTTCCTCGGTTTCCGCACGTGAAGTCAGCAGGTAAATCGCATCGCGCACTTCGGTGACTTCGGAAAACATCACCGTCGCGCCGGCCCGCAACAACAGGTCCGAGGCATAACCCAGCGCCGGGTTGGCGGTGATGCCGGAAAACGCATCGCTGCCGCCGCACTGCATGCCGAGAATCAGCTCGGACGCCGGCACGGTTTCCCGGCGACGCTGATCGAGCTTCTTCAAACGGGTCTCGGCCAGCGCCATGATCTGCTCAATCATCTCGGTGAAACCGTGACTCGAATCCTGCAAGCGGTACAACCACGGATCGCTCAAATCCACCGAGCTGTCGTTCTCGTGCATCACCTGCCCGGCCTGCAATTTCTCGCAGCCCAGGCTGATGACCAAGGCCTCGCCACCCAGGTTCGGGTTGCGCGCGAGGTTGCGCACCGTGCGGATCGGGATGTACGCGTCAGTCGCGGTAATCGCTACACCACAGCCGTAACTGTGGGTCAGCGCGACCACGTCATCAACGTGCGGATACTTGGGCAGCAACTCGTCCTTGATGCGTTTGACTGCATGATCCAGCACGCCGGTGACGCACTGAACCGTTGTGGTAATCCCCAGAATGTTGCGCGTGCCGACGGTGCCGTCGGCGTTGCGATAACCCTCGAACGTGAAGCCTTCCAGCGGTGCCTGCGGCGCCGGCACTTCGGTGGACAGCGGCAAGCTGTCCAGCGGTGGCGCGGTGGGCATGCGCAGTTGATCTTCCTTGACCCAGCTGCCGCGCGGAATCGGCTGCAATGCGTAGCCGATGGTCTGCCCGTAACGAATCACCTGGCCACCCACAGGAATGTCTTCCAGGGTGACCTTGTGGCTCTGTGGCACGAAATCCACGGTGACCAGGCCGTCCGGAAACTCGGTGCCGGCCGGCACGCCTTGGTCATTGACCACGATCACTACGTTGTCCCGCTCGTGCAGGCGGATATAGCGCGGCGAGTCGGAATGTTCAATCAACTGCATGACGCCGCTCCTCAGGAATGCGCTTGAGACAATTTGTTATTGGTTTCAGGACCGCTGACGGGCGGCTCCTTGAGCACCACACGTTTGATCGGACCAACGATTACCAGGTAGCTGAACACCGCGACCAGGGCGTTGCAGCCGACAAACACCAGCGCCCATTTGAACGACCCGGTGGAGCTGATGATGTAGCCGATGACGATCGGGGTGGTGATGGAGGCGATGTTGCCGAACATGTTGAACAGGCCGCCACTCAAACCCGCGATCTGTTTTGGCGAGGTGTCGGACACCACCGCCCAGCCCAGTGCGCCAACGCCTTTACCGAAGAATGCCAGGGCCATGAAGCCGACGACCATCCATTCGATGTCCACGTAGTTGCAGGCCACGATGCTGCTGGAGACCAGCAAGCCAGCAATTATCGGCGCCTTGCGGGCGAAGGTCAGGGAATGGCCCTTGCGCAGCAGGTAGTCGGAAATCACGCCGCCGAGCACGCCACCAATGAAGCCGCAGATCGCCGGCAACGAGGCAATGAAACCGGCCTTGAGGATGGTCATGCCGCGTTCTTGCACCAGGTACACCGGGAACCAGGTCAGGAAGAAGTAGGTGATGCCGTTGATGCAGTATTGGCCAAGGTACACGCCGAGCATCATGCGGTTGGTCAACAACTGGCGGATGTAGTCCCACTTCGGACCGTCGACCTTTTTGCCTTTGCCTTTGTCCTGGTCCATGTCGACCATGCCGCCGTTGTCGGCGATGTGTTTGAACTCGGCGTCATTGATCATCGGATGCTGACGCGGGCTGTGGATAACCTTCAGCCAGATCCCCGAGAAGATGATGCCGATCACGCCCATGACGATAAACACGTGCTGCCAGCCGAAGCTGTAAACGATCCAGCCCATCAGCGGCGCAAACAACACGGTGGCGAAGTATTGCGCCGAGTTGAAAATCGCAGACGCCGTACCGCGTTCAGCGGTCGGAAACCAGGCCGCAACGATGCGTGCGTTACCGGGGAAGGATGGCGCTTCGGCCAGGCCCACCAGGAAGCGCAGCATGAACAGCGCAACCACCGCCGTGGACATGCCGAACTCACCGACATAGCCCTGCAACACGGTGAACAGCGACCAGGTGAAGATGCTGAGCGCGTAGATTTTTTTCGAGCCGAAACGGTCCAGCAGCCAGCCACCGGGAATTTGCCCGGCCACGTAGGCCCAACCGAATGCGGAGAAGATATAACCGAGAGTGACCGCGTCGATGCCGAGGTCTTTTTGCAGGCTGGAGCCCGCGATGGCGATGGTAGCCCGGTCGGCATAGTTGATCGTGGTCACCAGAAAAAGCATGAGCAAAATCAAATAGCGGACGTGGGTCGGCTTGGTCGCTTGCATTTAGATGTACTCCCACTGATTATTTTTATGCGCGGGTGAAACGGGTGCATTCCCTGTAGGAGCTGTCGAGTGCAACGAGGCTGCGATCTTTTGATCTTTAAAAGCAAAGATCGCAGCCTCGTTGCACTCGACAGCTCCTACAGGGGGTTGCGGTGTTCGGTTGAGCCGGACACCG
This sequence comes from Pseudomonas sp. ACM7, assembly GCF_004136015.1. Taxonomy (NCBI): domain Bacteria; kingdom Pseudomonadati; phylum Pseudomonadota; class Gammaproteobacteria; order Pseudomonadales; family Pseudomonadaceae; genus Pseudomonas; species Pseudomonas sp. ACM7. Next base: position 1,682,028 of record NZ_CP024866.1, read on the forward strand.
TGATGTATCAGGAGCCGATGTAGCTGGTCTTCACCACGGTGTAAAACTCTTGCGCGTAGCGACCTTGCTCGCGGGAGCCATAGGATGAACCTTTACGCCCACCGAATGGAACGTGGTAATCCACGCCCGCCGTCGGCAGGTTGACCATCACCATCCCGGCCTGGGAGTGGCGTTTGAAGTGGTTGGCGTACTTCAACGACGTGGTGGCGATGCCCGCCGACAGACCGAACTCGGTGTCGTTGGCCATGGCCAGCGCGGCCTCGTAATCCGCTACGCGAACCACGTTGGCCACCGGGCCGAAGATCTCTTCGCGGCTGATACGCATCGCAGCTTCGCTGTCGGCAAACAGGGTTGGCGCGAGGTAATAGCCTTCGGTATCGCAGGTCACCAGACCGCCGCCGCTGACCAGACGTGCACCTTCGGACTGGCCGATGTCGATGTACTTCATGTCCTGTTCAAGCTGCGCTTGCGAGACGACCGGACCAATGTCGGTGCCGGTTTTCAACGCATGACCGACCTTGATCGACTTCATGCGCTCAGCCACGGCTTCGACGAACTTGTCGTGAATACCGGCAGTGACGATGAAGCGGCTCGAAGCCGTGCAACGCTGGCCGGTGGAGTAGAACGCGCTCTGTACCGACAGCTCGACCGCTTGCTTGAGGTCGGCGTCGTCGAGAATGATCTGCGGGTTCTTGCCGCCCATTTCGAGCTGAACCTTGGCCTGGCGCGACACGCAGCTGACCGCGATCTGACGACCGACACCCACGGAACCGGTGAAGCTGATGCCGTCGACTTTCGGGCTCTGAACCAGCGCATCGCCAACCACACGACCGCTGCCCATCACCAGGTTGAACACGCCGGCCGGGAAGCCTGCGCGGGAGATGATTTCGGACAGCGCCCAGGCGCAACCCGGCACCAGATCGGCCGGTTTCAGGACGACGCAGTTGCCGTAGGCCAGGGCCGGGGCGATTTTCCACGCTGGGATCGCGATCGGGAAGTTCCATGGCGTGATCAGACCGACCACGCCCAGCGCTTCGCGAGTCACTTCGACGTTCACACCCGGACGCACCGACGGCAGATAGTCGCCGGACAGACGCAGGCATTCACCGGCGAAGAACTTAAAGATGTTACCGGCGCGAGTCACTTCGCCGATGGCTTCGGGCAGGGTCTTGCCCTCTTCCCGAGCCAGCAAGGTGCCGAGCTCTTCGCGGCGAGCGAGGATTTCAGTGCCGACTTTATCCAGCGAATCGTGGCGGGCCTGAATGCCCGACGTGGACCAGGCCGGGAACGCGGCGCGAGCGGCGTCGATGGCGGCGTGGACCTGCGCCAGATCGGCTTTGGCGTATTCGCCAATGGTGTCGGTCAACTCCGACGGGTTGATGTTGGTGGAGTAATCGCTACCCGCAACCCATTCACCGTTGATGTAGTTATCAAAGCGTTTTGCATCTGCCACTGGATATTCTCCTCACGCAAAAGGCCGCTGATTACTCAGCGGCCTTGTTTAATCGGATGTGTTACTGCGCACCTTGCTTGTCGATCAGCGCGGCGAGCATTTCGTACTCTTCGCCCGTCAGATCGGTCAGCGGCGCACGCACAGGACCTGCGTCATAGCCGACAATTTTTGCCCCGGCCTTGACGATGCTCACCGCGTAACCGGCTTTGCGGTTACGGATGTCCAGGTACGGCAGGAAGAAGTCGTCGATGATCTTGCCGACAGTGGCGTGATCTTCGCGGGCAATCGCGTGGTAGAAATCCATCGCGGTTTTCGGGATGAAGTTGAACACCGCCGAGGAGTAAACCGGTACGCCCAATGCCTTGTAGGCTGCGGCGTAGACTTCGGCGGTCGGCAAACCGCCCAGGTAGCTGAAGCGATCACCGAGGCGACGACGGATCGACACCATCAACTCGATATCGCCCAGGCCATCCTTGTAGCCGATCAGGTTCGGGCAGCGCTCAGCCAGACGTTCCAGCAGCGGCGCGGTCAGGCGGCAGACGTTGCGGTTGTAAACCACCACGCCGATTTTTACCGATTTGCACACGGCTTCAACGTGGGCGGCAACGCCGTCCTGGCTGGCTTCGGTCAGGTAGTGCGGCAGCAGCAACAGGCCTTTGGCGCCCAGACGCTCGGCTTCTTGTGCGTATTCGATGGCTTGACGAGTCGAACCGCCAACGCCGGCCAGAATCGGCACGCTGGTTTCGCAGGTGTCGACAGCAGTCTTGATGATTTCCGAATATTCGCTGGCCGCCAGAGAGAAGAACTCACCGGTGCCGCCCGCGGCGAACAATGCCGAGGCGCCGTATGGGGCCAGCCATTCGAGACGTTTGATGTAGCCCGCGCGATGGAAGTCGCCCTGAGCATTGAAATCGGTAACCGGGAAAGACAGCAGACCGGAAGAGAGGATGGACTTCAGTTCTTGTGGATTCATTATTCGAACACCCTGGATAGCGACGTATGTGTGTGAGAAAACCGTTCAGCCTTCGCCGAAGTTGTAGGTCATCGTACAACTTAAATAATAACCGTCAACTGCATTTCATCGCCAACCGCAGAATTTGAGTCGGAAAGGTATTTTCTTGACGTAGGAAATTTCTCATCTATGATCCAGATGACTGTATGCATATACAGTTATTTTTTGATCGTACCGACGACATATCAAGGAGATAGAAATGTCAGGTCTACACGCACAATCGAAGGAAAAACCGAAACAGGTCATTGCCGAACTGGATGATCTTTTTACCGAGCATGGCATCCCTCTCATCGGGAATAACCCACATGTGATCTTGCAGATTGCTGATCATCACAGCTCTACGCCTCCCCCTCCCGCGCCTCTGCCCACAGCCTCCGGCAATGCCCTGAAAGGCAAGCCACAGCTGAGGTTCGAGGGTGGCGAACACACCGCCATCGGCGACAGCACACTGCTGCGCTTCATCAAGGACGCACCGGCTATCCCCGCTTCGCAGGTGGAACTGCATCTACCCAATGGGCTGGCGCTAACCTATGGCCAGGTCATTGCGCTGGGGGGTGATTTCTATGGAATTCCCGATCAACCGATCAGCGAAGGCGCGACAGGCGCTGACCGAATCCAGCGTTTTACCAACGCCTTCAACTCGCTGGCCGTGCTGCCTGCTGCTAACGCTGAAGCCAAGCTGATCCTCGGCGTGATGCAAAAGGAAATCGCCGCGATCAAGCAGGCGATCAAGGACGGTAAACAACCTCACGAAGCCTATGACGCCCTCGGTGATACGTTGTCGGAAGAGTGGAACAAGATCACCGGCGGCGGCAGTGTCGTTTCGGCGCTGTTCCCATTTGGCCGCTACCTGAAACTGGCCGCCAACAATGCCGATCACTTCGCCGAATGGGCGCTGCTGGCCTATATCGCCGGGCACACCGCAGCGGTGCAACAAGCGGTGCTGGCCCACACCAGCGGCGATGAAAAGCAGCTGGAGCTGGCCTATGCGATGAACGCTTTTGCCGATCACTACCTGACCGACCTGTTTTCCACCGGCCACCTGCGAGTGCCGCGCAAACAATTGGCAGCGGTGGTCACGCCGAGCGATCTGGGTTCGTTGATCACGCGTTTCATGCACGACGAAGACAGCAAGTTCGGCCTCAATGTGCGCAATGGCAACGGCGATCAATGGCACGCGTATGGGGACAAGCGCTACTTCGACGACCTCTCCAGCGCCAATCGCATCCAGGTGAATCAGGCGGTTCAGGTGTCTGCGGATGAAGTGTTCGCGGCTTATCTCAGCGGAATCGCCCCATCGGCCGGCCAATTCGGCGCCTTGAAAAAGATGCCTGATCTGCAAGCCGTACTGAACCTGGCGACCAACTTCTCGCCGCTGTTCAGGGTCGAGGGCAACAAGGTGCTGCGACGCAAGGACGTCAACAACCTGAACGACACCGCCACCGTCGATGACTGGTGGGGCTGGAGCACTTATTTGCTGCTCAAGGATTACAAACCCACTGGCAACGTTGCCTGATAAGGAGATCGATGATGACTATCAAATTGAAACTGGAATTGGCTTCGGGGCAATCGCTGAAGGGTGCGCCGTTGGAGTTGTTGGCCAAGGGAGTGCCGATTGCTCAGGCGGTGCTGGGTGAACAAGGCGAGGTGATGTTCGATGCCAGGCCCGGAACCGCACAACTGGCGGTGCGGGTGGATCGGACGATACTGAAGACTCGCTGATGTTATAGCGAGAAGGCTGCCGGCCCCATCGTCGGAACGCCGCCCGGACCAAGCTCGCTCCCACAGGAATCTGTGTGCGACGCAAAACACTGTGGGAGCGAGCTTGGTCCGGGCGGCGTTCCGACGATAGCGTCCTGTCAGGCAATGCATTACTCGACAGCAGAAACTACCCCCGCTGAGCTTCTGCCTCTTCATGGGCATGGCGCAACCGCTCACGGCTATTCGTCAAATGCAACCGCATCGCCGCCCGCGCCGCATCCGAATCCTGACGGGCAATCGCATCGTAAATTTCTTCGTGCTCTCGGCTCAGACGATTCATGTAGTGCTGTTGGTCGTCATGGGCCAGACGCGCGGAGTTGAGCCGTGTACGCGGAATGATGCTAGTGCCCAGGTGGGTCATGATGTCGGTGAAATAGCGGTTGCCCGTCGCCAGGGCGATTTGCAGGTGGAACTGGAAGTCGGACGCCACGGCATCGCTGGCATGGGAGACACTTTCATTCAACGCATCCAGCGCAGCTCGCATCAATGCCAGCTGCTCGGGGCTGCGGCGTTGCGCAGCAAGGCCGGCGGATTCCACTTCGAGGCTGATGCGCAGTTCCAGAATCGCCAGCACGTCACGTAGCGTGACCACGGTCGCCGGGTCGATACGGAAACCGCTCGGGCTTGGGGTGTCGAGCACAAAAGTACCGATGCCGTGGCGGGTTTCAACCTGCCCGGCCGCCTGCAAACGGGAAATCGCTTCGCGCACCACGGTGCGGCTGACGCCATGGGCATCCATGATCGCCGACTCGGTGGGCAACTTGTCGCCACGCTTGAGGTGACCGTCGCGGATCTGCTCGGACAGCACCGTCACCAGTTCCTGAGCGAGGCTGCGGCGCTTGCGAGGGAGGCGTGGTGCGTCGATCGGGTTTTCCATGGTGAACGTCTTTCTCGAAAGTTGCGGCTGAAACCGCATCATAGCTCAACGCGGTTGTACGATCACCGTCGGCGAACGCCGGCCCCTGTGGGAGCGAGCTTGCTCGCGATGGCGGAGTGTCAGACACCTTCATTCTGAATGTCAGACCGCCATCGCGAGCAAGCTCGCTCCCACAAGGGTTGTGGTGTTTATGCGGTCACGGTCTGGTCCACCAGATGCCCATTCTCGATACGAACATGCCGTGGATGGAAGCGCTTCAGGCTGCTGCGATGCCCGACGCTGACAATGCTCAACCCCGGAATCTCATCGATCAAGGCCTGATACAGCGACGCTTCGTCCTCCTCGTCCATCGCCGAGGTCGCTTCGTCCATGTACAGCCATTGCGGTGCATACAGCAGCGCACGAGCGAAGGCCAGGCGTTGCTGCTCACCCGGCGACAACATGCGCTGCCAGTGATTGGCTTCGTCCAGACGGGCAACGAGATGCGGTAAACGGCAGGCTTCCAGCACATGAACGTAGCGTTCGTGCGGATATGTATCGCCAGACTGTGGATAACTCAGCGCTTCACGCAACGTGCCGATCGGCAGATAGGGTTTTTGCGGCAGGAACAAATAACGCGCCGCCGGCAGACGAATGCTGCCGTGGCCAGCCGGCCACAGATGCCCCATCGCCCGCAGCAAGGTCGACTTGCCGCTGCCGGAACGGCCGCTGAGCATGACGCGCTCGCCCTCTTCCACAGTCATGTCGGCGCTGGTCAGCAGATGACGACCATCCGCCAGGTCGAGGCCGAGGTTGTGCATCTTCAACGCTGAACCTGAATTCTGCACGTCGATGGCCGGCGCCCGCTCTTCGTTGTCGGTCATGGCCTGGCGGAAACTCAGCAGTCGATCACAGGTGGCGCGCCACGCGGCGAGATTCTGATACGCACTGATAAACCAGCTGAAACTCTCCTGCACGTTGCCGAACGCCGAACTGATTTGCATCAGATCGCCGAGTTCGATCTTGCCAGCGAAGTAACGCGGTGCCGCGACCATGAACGGAAAGATGATAGCGGCCTGGCTATAACCGGCGGTGAAGAACGTCAGACGCTTGGACACCTTCATGATGTCCCAGAAGTTGTGCCAGACCATCCCGAAACGGTAGCTCAAGCGACGGTTTTCATTGGGCTCGCCGTTGTACAGCGCAATGCTTTCGGCGTTTTCGCGAATCCGCACCATGGAAAAACGCAGGTCGGCTTCGAAACGTTGTTGTTGGTTGTTCAAACCGATCAAGCGACGACCAATCAAATGCGTCAGCCAGCTGCCGATCACGGCATAGACCAGCACACACCAGAACATGTAGCCGGGAACGGTGAAACCGAACACTTCGATACTGCCCGACACGCCCCACAGAATGATCGAGAACGACACCAGGCTGACAATGTTGCGAAGCAAACCAATGCCCAGTTCCAGGGTGTTCGAGGTGAAGTTGTTGAGGTCTTCGGAAATCCGCTGGTCCGGGTTATCGGTGTAACCGCCCTGTTCCAGCTGGTAGTAATTCTTGTTGCCGAGCCAGCGGGCAAAATGCTTTTCGGTGAGCCAGGCTCGCCAGCGGATGGTCAGCATCTGGGTCAGATAGAGCCGGTAGACGGCACCGATGATTGCCACCGCCGCAATCCCGCAGAAATACAGGATCAGCCGCCAGAAGGCCGCCTCGTCCTTTTGTTGCAGGGCGTTGTAAAAATCCTTGTACCAGGTGTTGAACCACACCGAGATCCCCACGCTGACCAGCGACAGCGCGATCACAGCGATCAGCAACGTCCAGGCCTTGCCCTTCTCTTCACTGCGCCAGTAAGGCGTGATCATCGCCCAGACTTTGCGAAAAAACTGCCCGCGCACAGCATCGTTGACCGCGGAATATTCAGCGTTCTGATTCATGGATAAGGCTCGATAAAGAAAAGAACACACACGAACCGATCATAGATGATCGGCTTGTGTTGTACCGCTGTGTGACAACAATTGTTCAGGGGCGGTTCAGCGTTGAGGTCATTTTGACAAGTAATCCCCAATCGGTTGCCGCCGGTCGCCACTGTCAGATATGACAGTAGAGAGGTAGCGATATCTCGGGCCTACTGATCGCAACCCGTCGCCATGACGTGCGCAGGGCAATCTGGTTAAAACGCATACAAAGGAGCTATTTCGATGAACAATAAAACCAAGCCTACATACCCGATTCCAGAGGCGCCAGCCGTAAAAAATGGAGCGTTCTTCCTCAGTGGATTAGGTGAAACCACTGAGATCAGAATTGGCTCCGGGGGTGTATGGCCACCAGGTGCTGAATACAAGTTTCAAGCCGTTTTTCTAGGGACTGACAAGAAGTGGGACAGTGGCTACACATCATCAGCGAATGCATTAAAGGCCGACTTGCCTGTCAACGAAATGCGCCCGCACATCCATCGAGAAGTCGAAATCAAGTTCTACATGAAATCCGAAGGTGTTGAACACCTCTCTGATCCATTGACCGTCCGGATCTTGCCGTAGAGGCATAAAGGGGCGAATAAACGACACTCCATGAGCATGGTTTATTCCCCTCCCTCAAAAAAACTACAAGTCAACGACGAACCGGGCGCTTCTGCAGTTTGCGCTGCAGCGTGCGGCGGTGCATGCCCAGGGCGCGGGCCGTGGCGGAGATGTTGCCTTCGTGTTCGGTCAGCACGCGCTGGATGTGCTCCCACTGCAGGCGATCCACCGACATCGGGTTTTCCGGCACCAGCGTGTCGAGGTCGGCGTGCTCGGAGAGCAGCGCGGCCAACACGTCATCGGCGTCCGCCGGTTTGCACAGGTAATTGCAGGCGCCGCGCTTGATCGCCTCGACGGCGGTGGCGATGCTCGAATAACCGGTGAGGATTACCACGCGCATTTCCGGGTCCAGTTCAAGGAGCTTGGGCAACAGCACCAGGCCGGAATCGCCGTCCATTTTCAGGTCCAGCGCGGCGTAGTCCGGCAGGTCGGCCTGAGCGATGGTCAGGCCTTCTTCGGCGGAACCGGCGGTGCTGACGCGAAAGCCGCGGCGGGCCATGGCACGGGCCATCACCCGGGTAAACGTTGCGTCGTCGTCGACCAGCAGCAAATGCGGCAGTTCTTCGCCTTCGCCTTCGACTTGGATCTCGTCACTCATGTTCGTCTCCTCGGGCGACACGGGGCAGGCGCAGCTCGGTGAGCGTGCCGCCTTCCTCATGACTGTAGAGTTTCACTGAGCCGCCGGCGCGTGTCACGCTGGCCTTGCTCAAAAACAGGCCCAGGCCGAAACCTTTGCCCTTGGTGGTAAAAAACGGCTTGCCGATCTGCTCGGCGATGGCCAGCGGCACACCGGCGCCGTGGTCGCGAATGCTGATGGTCAAATCCTCGGCATTCCAGTCCAGCGTCACTTGCAGCCCTTCGGGGCAAGCGTCGGCGGCGTTGTTGAGCAAATTCAGCAGCGCCTGGGTCAGATCCGGTGGCGGCGCCATGCGCGGCACGGTGCCTTGGCCCAGTCGCTGGAAGCGATAACTGGCTTCCGGGCGCATCAGGTGCCAGCGGTTCAGCGCTTCGTCGAGCCAATCAGTGACGTCCTGCATCTCCACTGCCAAGCGGCGATTGGCCTCGGCGGCGCGCACCAGTTGCTGCAAGGTTTCCTTGCAGAGTTTGACCTGATCCTGCAGCACGCTCAGGTCGTCCTGCAACATCGGGTCGTGATGGTCCTGACGCATTTCCTTGAGCAACACGCTCATGGTCGCCAGCGGCGTGCCCAGTTCATGGGCCGCACCGGCGGCCTGGGTGGCGACGGCCAGCAGTTGCTGATCACGCAGGCCCTCTTCGCGACGGATGGCGCGCAGTTCTTCCTGACGGCGCAGCTCTTCGGCCATGCGTGCGGCGAAGAAGGTGATGACCGCCGCGGCCAGGGCGAAACTCAGCCACATCCCGTAAACCTGCAGGTTTTCCCGAGCGATCGGGAAGGTTTGCAGCGGATAGAAGCGGGCCAGCAGCAGGGTGTACATCGTCAACGCGATACCGGACAGAATCACCGAATAACGCCACGGCAAGGTCACGGCGGCGATGGTCAGCGGCACCAGGTAATAAGAGACGAAAGGGTTGGTCGAGCCGCCGGAGAAATACAGCAAGGCACTGTGGATAAACAGGTCGCAAGCCAGTTGCACGGCGTATTCGAGTTCGGTAACCGGCCATGAGGTGCGCAGGCGAATCGCCGTGAACGCACACAGCAACATCGAGCAACCCAGGGTCGCGGCCAGTTGGAACCAAGGCAGCGGCAGCAAGTTGAGCCAGTAGGCCAGGCCCACGGAACCGGCCTGAGCGGCCAACACCAATGTACGGATGAACGTCAGCCGCCAGAGATTCTGGCGAGTTGCGGAAGTGATTTGAACGGGGGCGAGCATGAGCTCTCCTGATGAGCGCTCCAGGCGGATCGCACGGAGTATAACCAAGCACGGGGGCTGGCAGGCAAAAGTGCGGCAAACGGCCACAGCCTATTGGCCGACACGCATCCCTTGTAGCAGCTGCCGAAGGCTGCGTTCGAGCGCGAAGCGCTCGTAAAACCTGAGACCTCATTCCTTCAGGTAAAACGCGTCAGCCCAATGGCGACCGCTTCGCGCTCGAACGCAGCCTTCGGCAGCTGCTACAAGAGATCGCGTCGATCTGTATAGAAGTTGTAACTGTGCGAACCGGATCATAAAAGCTAGAGTCTGATGGTTTCACGCAGGCTCGGACCCTAACCCCTGCGCATCGTCCAAGGAGTTTTCATGCACAGTTTCCGCCGCAGCGCCGCCCTTCTTGCCCTTAGCGTTGGTACCGTCGCCAGCCTCCCGGCCCTGGCCGACGACGAACTTCATTACAACCAGATCGCCCTGCGCGCCGAAGTCAGTCAGGAAGTGGCCCGCGACCTGATGATCGTGACCCTCTACACCGAAGAACAAAACACCGACCCGGCCAAACTCGCCGCCGACGTCAGCACCACCATGAACAAAGCGCTGGCCCAGGCCAAACAGGTCAAAGACATCACCCTGCGCCAGGGCAGCCGCAACAGCTACCCGATCTACGACACCAAGGGCCAGAAAATCACCGGCTGGCGCGAACGCGCCGAACTGCGCCTGGAAAGCTCCGACTTCGCGGCACTGTCGAAGTTGACCGGCGAACTGCTCACCGACCTGAAAATGGGCGGCATGGATTTCGCCATCGCCACACCAACCCGCAAGGCCAGCGAAGATGCGCTGCTTAAAGAAGCCGTGACAGCCTTCAAGGCCCGTGCTCAATTGGCGACCGACGCGTTGGGTGGCAAGGGTTATAAGATCGTTAACCTGAACTTGAACAGCAACGGTTATCCACAGCCGTACATGCGTGGGCCGATGATGATGAAAGCCGCCGCCATGGACTCCGCACCAGTGACCCCGGAAGTTGAAGCCGGCACCAGCCAGGTCAGCATGACGGCGGATGGAGCGATTGAAGTGTTGATGCAGTGATTCGATAACACGGACACAGAAACGGCGATCACCGAAGTGATCGCCGTTTTTTATTGCCTGGCGGAAGCTGGGGTGGGTCTGATGACTTTGTGGTGATTGATCCGCCGTCATCGCGAGCAGGCTCGCTCCCACATTTGATCTGTATCGTGCACACAATCCATGTACACACTCGATCCCTGTGGGGGCGAGCCTGCTTCGGGCGGCGTTGCGACGATGAACGCTAACGCGGTCTATACCGGATCGATGGTGTCCAGCACACGGTTCACCGACTACCCCGTGATTGTTAGTGAATGGCTACGCTGATTGAGCATCAGCCCTGGTTAGATTTACGGGAAGCTCTGATGGTATCAATCGCATCTTGAGTGAGCGCCATAACTGTCTTTGTACTGACTTCAATTCGGCTGATGATGCCTGCTCTCGGACCTTGCTTCCACTCAGTACTTGAGTAAAAAAGATCTTGAGAAGCTTGGCGATGGCTCTCGCTCTCATAGGAGCGAATCAAATGATAGCTATCATCGTCATGCAAAGAGCCGCCATAAGAAACGACATCCACACCCGCCTTTAAATGAAGCGGAACGCTTACTTCCTGCATTATTCGATGGAAATCCAGTCCTGATCCCGGTTTCAAGGTGTACATCAGGATTTCAACAACTCGAGTCATTCCAAATCTTCCATGTGGGATTTCAAGCTCCTGCCTTACGAGCATGCATCCCTCGCCTATATCTAATGAGGGATTTGTGCTCACTTACCTGCCGCCGACATGGACCTGAACAAAACGATCAAGAGCGTAGACAAAATCGACGACCATAGATGGCTGGACGGGCGACAACGGCGACCCGGATAACTGGCTCGGCGTGCTCTACAGCTGCGCCGCGGTGAAAGGTAGCAACTACGCCAAGTGGTGCGACCCGGCGTACGACAAATTGATTCAGCAAGCCAAAGTGTCCACTGACAAACAGCAACGGGTCAATTTGTACCAACAGGCACAACAAATCCTTAAACAACAAGTACCTATCACACCGATTGCGAACTCGACGGTGTTCCAGCCGCTGCGCAAGGAAGTCACCGACTTCAAGATCAGCCCGTTCGGCCTCACACCCTTCTATGGCGTGGGTATAAATAAGTAACACCTCGCTCCAACCGGGTGCGCCAGGCGCCCCGGCCGCCCTCTGTAGGTGCGCGATTTGCACTGGAAAAAACCTGCGCAAACGGTCAAATGCTCCTGAATTTATACATATGCGACATTAAGGTACGTTCGTGCCACTGTTTAAGACTTGTGGCCGCTCCGGATCTTGCAATGGGTATGGCCCCTGCATAAGTATCCGCAGGCACGACTCACGAGGTCGTCCTCTAATTCCAAAAATGACAACAAATCATGAGGCCACCATGCTTAAACACGCGGTCATTCCGTTTTTAGTCGGCGCAAGTTTGTTAGCTAGCGCACCTTTCGCCCAAGCGGCGACTAACCTGGTGTTTTGCTCCGAAGGGAGCCCGGCCGGTTTTGATCCTGGTCAGTACACCACCGGAACCGACTTCGACGCCTCTGCAGAAACCATGTTCAACCGTTTGACTCAGTTCGAACGTGGCGGCACCGCTGTCATTCCTGGTCTGGCGACCAAGTGGGACATTTCCCCGGACGGCCTGACGTACACCTTCCACCTGCGTGAAGGCGTCAAGTTCCACACCACCCCGTACTTCAAGCCGACTCGTGAGTTCAACGCCGACGACGTGCTGTTCACCTTTAATCGCATGATTAACAAGGATGATCCGTTCCGTAAGGCGTACCCAACCGAATTCCCGTACTTCACCGACATGGGGATGGATACCAACATCACCAAGATCGATAAAGTCGACGACAAAACTGTCAAGTTCACCCTGAAAGACGTCGACGCCGCGTTCATCCAGAACATGGCCATGAGTTTCGCTTCCGTCCAGTCCGCCGAGTACGCCGCCCAGCTGCTGAAAGAAGGCAAAGCCGCCGACATCAACCAGAAGCCGGTCGGCACTGGCCCGTTCGTGTTCAAGAGCTACCAGAAAGACTCCAACATCCGTTACACCGGGAACAAGGACTACTGGAAGCCTGACGACGTCAAGATCGACAACCTGATCTTCGCCATCACCACCGACCCGTCGGTACGCATCCAGAAGCTGAAGAAGAACGAGTGCCAGATCACTCTGTTCCCACGTCCAGCCGACCTGAAGGCGCTGCAAGAAGACAAGACTCTGAAAGTGCCTAACCAAGCTGGTTTCAACTTGGGTTACATCGCCTACAACGTGATGGACAAGATCAAGGGCAGCGATCAGCCGAACCCGATGGCTCAACTGAAAGTGCGTCAGGCACTGGACATGGCCGTCAACAAGCAGCAGATCATCGACTCGGTTTACCAGGGTGCAGGTCAACTGGCGGTCAACGCCATGCCGCCAACCCAGTGGTCTTACGACACCACCATCAAAGATGCGCCGTACAACCCTGAGAAAGCCAAGGAGCTGCTCAAGGAAGCCGGCGTCAAGGAAGGCACCGAGATCAACCTGTGGGCGATGCCGGTGCAGCGTCCGTACAACCCGAACGCCAAGCTGATGGCTGAAATGCTGCAGTCCGACTGGGCCAAGGTTGGTATCAAGGCCAAGATCGTGACCTACGAGTGGGGCGAGTACATCAAGCGCTCCAAAGGCGGTGAAAACGGCGCGATGCTGATTGGCTGGAGCGGCGACAACGGTGACCCGGACAACTGGCTGAACGTGCTGTTCGGCTGCGATTCTCTGGAAGGCAACAACTTCTCCAAGTGGTGCGACAAGAAGTTCGACGGCATCGTGAAAGAAGCCAAGCACACGACCGATCAGTCCAAGCGCACCGAACTGTACAAGCAGGCGCAACACGTCCTCAAAGACGCCGTTCCAATGACACCTATCGCTCACTCGACGGTGTTCCAACCCATGCGCGACAACGTGCAGGACTTCAAGATCAGCCCGTTTGGCTTGAACTCCTTCTACGGCGTCAGCGTCAGCAAATAAGGTTTTGCAGCGGCGACGTTTTTGACGTCGCCGTTGTTTTATCTGCCGAGAAAGTAGGAAACCACCTACATCCAATTCCGCTGAGTATTACAGCAGCGGCGTCGGACGCGTTGCCATTTCCTACGAGTCTTTAGGACTCTACGCATTTACTGCCAGGTCCGCGGCTCATACCGTCGGGATCTGACCCGTTCGTGCGTGGGCTCTCGGTTATTGCTGCCTGTCATGGCTTGTGATCAGTGATGCCTCCACGTCCCCGGACGGGACGGCAGTTCATTGAAAACACTTAGAGAAAGAGAAAAGGGAGCGTCATGCGCCATACCTTGGTTTTATCCGCATTGCTGGGCACCGGCCTGTTGGCCGCCACTTCCATCAGCCAGGCCGCCAATAACAGCCTGGTGTTCTGCTCCGAAGGCAGCCCTGCTGGCTTCGACACCGCGCAGTACACGACCGCGACCGACAATGACGCCGCCGAGCCGTTGTACAACCGACTGGCAGAGTTCGAAAAAGGCGCCACCAACGTCGTACCAGGCCTGGCCACTCGCTGGGATATTTCCGAGGACGGCCTCAAGTACACTTTTCACCTGCGCGAAGGGGTGAAATTTCACACAACCAAATACTTCACGCCCACCCGTGATTTCAACGCCGATGACGTGTTGTTCACGTTCAATCGCATGCTCGATCCACAGCAACCTTTCCGTAAGGCTTATCCGACCGAGTTCCCGTATTTCAACGGGATGAGCCTGAACAAGAACATCGCCAAGGTCGAGAAGACCGGGCCTTTGACCGTGGTCATGACGCTCAACAGCGTAGACGCCGCGTTCATCCAGAACATCGCCATGAGTTTCGCCGCCATCCTGTCCGCCGAATACGCCGACAAACTGCTGGCGGTCGGCAAGCCGAGCGACATCAACCAGAAGCCGATCGGCACCGGGCCGTTCGTGTTCAAGAGCTACCAGAAAGACTCCAACATCCGTTACACCGGCAACAAGCAGTACTGGGACCCGAGCCGGGTCAAGCTTGAAAACCTGATTTTCGCCATCAACACCGACGCCTCGGTGCGGGTGCAGAAGCTCAAGGCCAACGAGTGCCAGATCACCCTGCACCCGCGCCCTGCCGACGTGACTGCGTTGAAAAACGACCCGACACTCAAGCTCATCGAGAAGCCCGGTTTCAACCTCGGTTACATCGCCTACAACGTGCGCCACAAGCCTTTCGACCAGCTCGAAGTGCGCCAGGCGCTGGACATGGCGGTGAACAAGCAAGGGATTCTCAACGCGGTCTATCAAGGGGCCGGTCAACTGGCGGTCAACGCCATGCCGCCGACCCAATGGTCCTACGACGAGACCATTAAAGACGCCGCCTACAACCCGGAAAAAGCCAAGGAACTGCTCAAGGCTGCCGGCGTGAAGGAAGGTACAGAAATCACCCTCTGGGCCATGCCGGTCCAGCGCCCGTACAACCCCAACGCCAAATTGATGGCCGAAATGCTCCAGGCTGACTGGGCGAAAATCGGCCTCAAAGTGAAGATCGTCAGCTACGAATGGGGCGAGTACATCAAGCGCACCAAGAATGGCGAACACGACATCAGCCTGATTGGCTGGACCGGTGACAACGGGGACCCGGACAACTGGCTCGGCACGCTTTATAGCTGCGACGCCATTGGCGGCAACAACTACTCCATGTGGTGTGATCCGGCTTACGACAAGCTGATCAAACAGGCCAAGGTCGTCACCGACCGCGACCAGCGCACCGTGCTTTACAAACAGGCGCAACAGTACCTCAAGCAGCAGGTGCCGATTACGCCAGTCGCCCACTCGACGGTTAACCAGCCGTTGAGCGCCAAAATCGAAGGATTCAAGGTGAGTCCTTTCGGTCGTAACGTGTTCTCGGGCGTCAGCATAGAAAAATAACCGATTAGCCAAAAACGCTGGGGGCGGATTCCGCCCTCACGCAAGCGTATTGCCGTAATTCGTCAATCCGGCCTACAGCAACCGTTTGCGATGCCTTGAATGAGTTCTAAACCAAATAGCCGGACCACCAAAAAAGACCGGCATTAAAAAAAAGAAAGAAAGGAGCTTCACCCCATGAAACTGAGTAGCACCGCGTTACTGGCCTTGGCCATCAGCAGCGTAACCGCCTCGGCGTACGCAGAAACCCAGAGCCAGGCGTACACCCCGGTTACCGTGAAAGAGAAAAGTGCTCAGAGTGAAGCCACTGGCTTTGTCGAAGGCCAGTCGCTCACTGGCACCACACGTAACTGGTATGCCAACGAGCAACTGAAGCGCGAAGGCAAGTTCCGCTACAACAAAGACGGTGCGTTGCAGACGACTGACCGTCGTATCAACTGGGTTCAAGGCACCATCCTGAAGTACAACTCGGGCTTCACCGAGGGTACCGTCGGCTTCAGCACTGAAGTCGCGGCATACAACGCTATTGCCCTGGAACGTGATCGCAAGAGTCTGGCCTCTGCCGATGGCGGTGTACCCTTCGATAGGGAGCGGCCTGGCAATAACCGTACCTTGACCAAAGAAGGCGGCGACGCCCAAGGCCAATGGAGCAAACTGGGTCTGGCCAACGTCAAGGCACGTTTCTCCAACACCACCCTGACCGCCGGCCGCATGAACTTCAGCAGCCCGCAGGTCGATGTAATCGGCAACCGTGCACTGCCTTCGAGCTTCGAAGGTGTGGCGATCCACAGCGAAGAGCTGGAGAACCTGTCGTTCGACCTGGCCACCTTCGATCGCAACTCACCGCGTACCGAAGAAAGCCAGCGTAAATTCCGCGCGGAATACGCCGACCACCTCGTTGAAATCGATCACGTATACACCGGTGGCATCACCTACCAGCCGTTCGCCAGCCTGACCACCAGCCTGTGGGGCACCCAGGCCGAAGACATGTGGAACCAGTACTACTTCGGCGCCACTCACGTATTGGGTGACAGCTCGGTACTGAGCCTGACCACTGGCCTGAACTACTACAAAACCGTCGACGAAGGCAAAGCCGTACTGGGCGAGATCGACAACGACACCTACTCCCTGTCGCTCGGCCTGACCCACCAGGCCCACAGCCTGACTTTCTCCTACCAGGAAGTGAACGGTAACGAGTACTTCGACTATCTGCACGAAACCAACGGCATTTACCTGGCCAACTCCCTGCTGTCGGACTTCAACGGCCCGAACGAGAAATCCTTCCAGATCGCCTACGGCTTGAACATGGCCGAATACGGCGTGCCAGGCCTGAAGTTCAATATCTACCAGGCTCGCGGCTGGGGCATCGACGGTACTCATAACAAAGGCGGCGAGTACGCCAGCGTGCAGACGATGGACGGCGAACACCATTACGAATACGGCATCGGTACTTCGTACGCCGTACAAAGCGGCCCACTCAAGGCCACCACTGTTCGCGCGACCTACACCACGCACCGCGCCAGTGAAAACCAGTCGGACGGCAACATCAACGAGTTCCGTCTCGTGACCACCATCCCGTTCAACATTCTGTAAAAACGCACGCCTGCGGCTGACTCATGACGAGTCGGCCGTTTGGTTTTCTTCAGTTCAACCGATTGCAGAGGGTTCTTTGATGAAAATGCTTCCCCTACGTGCGGCCATCGCGGCCGCGTTGCTGAGTGTCGCTGTTGGCGTCTCGGCCAAACCCCTGGTGGTCTGCACCGAAGCCAGTCCGGAAGGCTTCGATATGGTCCAGTACACGACTGCAGTCACCGCCGATGCAGTGGCCGAAACCATCTTCAATCGTCTGGCGGACTTCAAGCCCGGCACCACTGAAGTGATTCCGGCACTGGCCGATTCCTGGGACATCAGCGAGGACGGTCTGACCTACACGTTCCACCTGCGCAAAGGCGTCAAGTTCCACACCACCGAATACTTCAAGCCGACCCGCGACATGAACGCCGACGACGTGGTCTGGAGCTTCCAGCGTCAGCTGGACCCGAATCACCCGTGGCACAAACTGTCGAGCGTGGGCTTCCCTTACTTTGAAAGCATGGGCTTCAAGGAACTGCTCAAAAGTGTCGAGAAGATCGACGACAACACGGTCACCTTCACCCTGACCCGCCGCGAAGCGCCGTTCCTGGCCGACATCGCCATGGCCTTCTCCTCGATCTACTCCGCCGAGTATGCCGACCAACTGCTCAAGGCCGACAAGACCGGCGACCTGAATAACAAACCGGTCGGTACCGGCCCGTTCATCTTCCAGCGTTATGCCAAGGATGCTCAGGTCCGCTTCAAGGCCAACCCGGATTACTTCCGTGGCAAGCCACCGGCTGATTCGTTGATTCTGGCCATCGCCACCGACAACAACGTACGCCTGCAAAAACTGAAAGCCAACGAATGCCAGATTGCGCTGTATCCCAAGCCAGATGACATTCCGAGCATCAAGAAAGACGCCAAACTGAGTGTCGATGAACTGAACGCGATGACCGTCTCGTACATCGCCATGAACACCTCGCACAAGTACATGAGCGATGTTCGCGTACGTAAAGCCATCGATATCGCCTTCGACAAGGCCGCATACGTCAACGCGCTGTTTGGCAAAGGCAATGCGACCGTGGCAGTCAATCCGTACCCGGACACCTTGCTGGGCTACAACCACGACCTGAAGAATCCGCCACGTGATCTGGACAAGGCTCGCGCCCTGCTCAAGGAAGCCGGCGTACCAGAAGGCACCACGTTCACCCTGTTCACCCGTAACGGCGGCGGTCCAACCAACCCGAACCCGATGCTCGGCGCGCAGATGATGCAGGCTGACCTGGCCAAGGTCGGGATCAAGGTCGATATTCGCGTCATGGAATGGGGCGAAATGCTCAAACGCGCGAAAAACGGCGAGCACGACATGGTGTCTGCCGGATGGGCCGGCGATAACGGCGACCCGGATAACTTCCTGACGCCTATGCTCAGTTGCGAGGCCGCCAAAAACGGCGAAAACTACGCACGCTGGTGCAATGAAAAGTTCCAGGCGCTGATCGACGAAGCAAGGGCTAAAGTAAACCCGGCGGAACGTGCAGCGCTCTATGAGCAAGCCCAAGAAGTCTTTAACCAGGACCAACCTTGGATCAGCATGGCCCACACCCGTATGTTCACCGCAATGCGCAACAACGTAGAGGGCTATCACATTAGCCCGCTCACCACTAATAACTTCGCCACCACCCAGGTGAAGTAGATAAGAAACTACCGGCATTCCTGACCCAGGAATGCCGGGCACGCCTAACCGGCTGATGAGGTACACCACAAGATGTTTAGTTTTATTGCCCGCCGATTGGGGTTATTGATCCCCACGTTCTTCGGCATTACCTTGCTGACTTTCGCGTTGATTCGCATGATTCCAGGCGACCCCGTGGAAGTGATGATGGGCGAACGTCGAGTCGACCCCGAAATGCACGCTCAGGCAATGGAACGCCTAGGTCTGAACAAACCCCTGTATGCCCAATACCTGGATTACGTTGGCAAACTGGCCCACGGCGATCTCGGCGAATCCCTGCGTACCCGTGAAAGCGTCTGGACCGAATTCACGTCTCTATTCCCCGCGACCCTGGAACTGTCCATGGCCGCCCTGTTGTTCGCTGGCGTCCTGGGCCTGCTGGCCGGGGTGATTGCGGCACTCAAGCGAGGATCCCTGTTCGACCACGGGGTGATGGGCATCTCCCTGGCGGGATACTCGATGCCGATCTTCTGGTGGGGCCTGATCCTGATCATGTTCTTCTCGGTGTCCCTGGGCTGGACACCAGTGTCCGGGCGGATCGACCTGCTCTACGACATCGAGCCGCGGACCGGTTTCATGCTCATCGACACGCTGCTGGCCGATGACGTCGGTGCGTTCTTCGATGCCCTGCATCACCTGATCCTGCCGGCCATTGTGCTCGGCACCATTCCGCTGGCGGTAATCGCGCGGATGACCCGATCTTCGATGCTCGAAGTGCTGCGTGAAGACTACATCCGTACCGCCCGCGCCAAAGGCCTGTCGCCGTCGCGCGTGGTGTTCGTTCACGGCCTGCGTAACGCGCTGATTCCGGTACTGACCGTGGTCGGCCTGCAAGTCGGCACATTGCTGGCCGGTGCGGTCCTGACCGAAACCATCTTCTCCTGGCCCGGCATCGGCAAATGGCTGATCGAAGCCATTGGCGCACGGGATTATCCCGTGGTGCAGAACGGCATCCTGTTAATCGCCTGCCTGGTGATTCTGGTCAACTTCGTGGTGGACATCCTCTACGGCTTTGCCAACCCACGCATTCGTCACCAGCGCTGAGATCATTATGACCATGACCACTTCAATTCCAGCGGTAGCAGTCGATCAAAGCCTGCTGTATCCGTCTCCATACAAAGAATTCTGGCAAGCGTTCTCCAAGAACAAAGGCGCCGTCGCCGGCCTGCTGTTCATGCTGCTGGTGATTTTCTGCGCACTGTTCGCCCCGTGGGTAGCACCGCATAACCCGAGCGAGCAGTACCGCGACTTCCTGCTGACCCCGCCGTCCTGGCTGGAAGGTGGGCAAATCCAGTTCCTGCTCGGCACCGATGAACTGGGTCGCGACCTGCTGTCGCGGCTGATCCACGGTTCGCGCCTGTCCCTGCTGATCGGCTTGTCGTCGGTGGTGATGTCGCTGATTCCGGGCATCCTTTTGGGTCTGTTCGCCGGGTTCTTCCCGCGCTTGCTCGGTCCGACCATCATGCGTCTGATGGACATCATGCTGGCCCTGCCGTCCCTGCTGCTGGCGGTGGCGATTGTCGCCATCCTCGGCCCTGGCCTGATCAACACCATTATTGCCATCGCCGTGGTTTCGTTGCCGTCCTATGTTCGTCTGACCCGCGCCGCGGTGATGGGCGAACTGAACCGCGACTACGTGACCGCCGCGCGCCTGGCCGGTGCCAATCTGCCACGCCTGATGTTCGTCACCGTGCTGCCCAACTGCATGGCGCCGCTGATCGTTCAGGCCACCCTGAGCTTCTCCTCGGCGATTCTCGATGCCGCCGCACTGGGCTTCCTCGGCCTTGGCGTTCAACCGCCAACCCCTGAGTGGGGCACCATGCTGGCTTCTGCTCGTGACTACATCGAACGCGCCTGGTGGGTGGTAAGTCTGCCTGGTTTGACCATTTTGCTCAGCGTGCTGGCAATCAACTTGATGGGCGACGGCCTGCGCGATGCGCTGGACCCGAAACTCAAGAACGCCGCCTGAGGAGATTTAAATGTCATTGTTAGAAATCAAGAATCTCAACGTTCGCTTCGGCGACAAGAACGCCGTTCCGGTGGTCGACGGTCTCGACATTACCGTGGACAAGGGCGAAGTTCTGGCCATCGTTGGCGAATCGGGTTCCGGCAAGTCCGTGACCATGATGGCGCTGATGGGCCTGATCGAACATCCGGGGATCGTCACCGCCGACGCCCTGAATTTCGACGGCAAGAACATGCTCAAACTGAGCAACCGTCAGCGTCGGCAGATTGTCGGCAAAGACCTGGCGATGGTCTTCCAGGACCCGATGACCGCGCTGAACCCGAGCTACACCGTCGGTTTCCAGATCGAAGAAGTGCTGCGCCTGCACCTGAAAATGTCCGGCAAGCAAGCCCGCGCACGCGCCATCGAACTGCTGGAAAAAGTTGAAATCCCGGGTGCCGCCAGCCGTATGGATGCTTACCCGCATCAACTGTCCGGTGGTATGAGCCAGCGTGTTGCAATCGCCATGGCGATTGCCGGCGAACCGAAATTGCTGATCGCCGACGAACCGACCACGGCACTGGACGTCACGATTCAGGCCCAGATCATGGACCTGCTGTTGGCACTGCAGAAAGAACAGAACATGGGCCTGGTGCTGATCACTCACGACCTTGCGGTCGTGGCCGAAACCGCACAACGCGTGTGCGTGATGTACGCCGGCCAAGCGGTCGAAGTGGGTCAGGTGCCTCAGCTGTTCGACATTCCGGCGCACCCGTACAGCGAAGCGCTGCTCAAGGCGATTCCGGAACACAGCCTGGGCGCCACGCGCCTGGCGACGCTGCCGGGCATCGTTCCCGGTCGTTATGACCGTCCGCAGGGTTGCCTGCTGTCGCCGCGTTGCCCGTACGTGCAGGATACCTGCCGTCAGCAACGTCCAACCCTTGACCCGAAAAGCAACAGCCTCGCCCGCTGCTTCTACCCGCTGAATCAGGAGGTGGCGTAATGGCCGTCGTACTTACCGCCCGCGACCTGACCCGTCACTACGAAGTGTCCCGCGGCCTGTTCAAGGGCCATGCGACCGTTCGCGCCCTGAACGGTGTGTCGTTCGAACTGGAAGCCGGCAAGACCCTCGCCGTTGTAGGCGAATCGGGCTGCGGCAAATCCACTCTGGCCCGCGCCCTGACGCTGATCGAAGAGCCATCCTCCGGCTCCTTGAAAATCGCCGGGCAGGAAGTCACCGGCGCTGACAAGGCCCAGCGCAAGCAACTGCGCAAAGACGTGCAGATGGTGTTCCAGAGCCCGTACGCATCGTTGAACCCACGGCAAAAAGTCGGTGATCAACTGGCCGAGCCGCTGCTGATCAACACCAACCTGTCGGCTGCTGAACGTCGCGAGAAAGTCCAGGCGATGATGAAGCAGGTGGGCTTGCGTCCTGAGCACTACCAGCGTTATCCGCACATGTTCTCCGGTGGTCAGCGCCAGCGGATCGCCCTGGCCCGCGCGATGATGTTGCAGCCTAAAGTGCTGGTCGCGGATGAACCGACTTCGGCGCTGGACGTGTCCATTCAGGCGCAGGTGCTGAACCTGTTCATGGACTTGCAGCAAGAGTTCAACACCGCTTACGTGTTCATCTCCCACAACCTGGCGGTGGTGCAACACGTCGCCGATGACGTGATGGTGATGTACCTTGGTCGCCCGGTAGAAATGGGCCCGAAGAACGACATCTACGAGCGTCCTCTGCACCCGTACACCCAGGCGTTGCTGTCGGCCACCCCAACCATTCACCCGGACCCGAACAAGCCGAAAATCAAGATCGTCGGCGAATTGCCCAACCCGCTGAACCCGCCGTCCGGCTGCGCATTCCACAAGCGCTGCCCGTACGCGACCGAGCGCTGCAGCACTGAAGAGCCGGCCCTGCGCCTGCTCGACAGCCGCCAGGTGGCTTGCCACTACGCCGAGCAGTTTCTCGACGGCGTGGCATAAAAATGTGGGAGCGGCGGTGCGGCGATCCGACTTGCTCGCGAAGAGGGAGTGTCAGTCACCATTAATGTGCCAGACATACCGCTTTCGCGAGCAAGCCCGCTCCCACAGGGATACATGACCTGTTCAATAGCCCCTTCTGCTTCGATTGCGCATCAATCGGTCAGAAGGGGTTTTCTTTTGGCTGTTATTTAAGCCCCTTCATCCTCGTCGGGGTCCGGTTCGTCGGTGGTCGAGTCGTCATCGCCCGCGCTGCCACCCTGATCTTGATCGCCCGGCTCCGATTCGGATTTGGCGATCATCAGGGCAGTGTGCGTCACCCGCCCGCTCGAGGCCTGCTCACCGTGGTCCGGGCACTCCGCCCACGCTGCCGACATGCCAACCGACAGCATCACCAAAACCTTAAGCAACAGCACAATGCGTTGAAAAATGCTCATAGCCGAATCCATCCTGCATAAGTGAAGCGTGGGTGTCTGTGTGGCACTGAATGAAATTTAGTTCCGATCAGCGCGGTTCTCCAGATAGGACGCTAACGAATGGACGGAATGCCATTGGCAGGGAGATTGGTTTTGAATAAGGGTTATCTCCAAACCAACTAACAGCGATGATCCCTGTGGGAGCGGGCTTGCTCGCGAAGGCGGTCTATCAGCCAACATTGATGTCGACTGACACTCCGCCTTCGCGAGCAAGCCCGCTCCCACATGAGACCGAGTTGGCAATAAAAAACCCCGGGGCTCACGCATCGGGGTTTCCGGTTTCTCAGCTCAGAGCTTAGTGATGCTCACGCGTCGCACGGAATTTCACGTCCGGCCAGCGCTCTTCCATCAGTGCCAGGTTGACCCGCGTCGGGGCCAGGTAGGTCAGGTGACCACCGCCGTCGATGGCGAGGTTTTCCACAGCCTTGATCTGGAATTCTTCGAGCTTCTTCTTATCGCTGCAATCGATCCAGCGCGCGGAATAGACCGTAATCGGCTCATAAGAGCACTCGACCTTGTATTCCTCTTTCAAACGGCTGGCGACCACATCGAACTGCAGCACACCGACGGCGCCGAGGATGATGTCGTTGCTGCGCGTCGGGAAGAACACTTGGGTCGCGCCCTCTTCCGCCAATTGCTGCAGACCCTGGCGCAGTTGCTTGGATTTCAGCGGATCGCGCAGGCGCACGCGACGGAACAGTTCCGGGGCGAAGTGCGGGATACCGGTGAAGCCCAGGACTTCGCCTTCGGTGAAGGTGTCGCCGATCTGGATGGTGCCGTGGTTATGCAAACCGATGATGTCGCCGGCAAACGCTTCTTCCAGTTGCTCACGCTCGGAGGAGAAGAAGGTCAGCGCATCGCCGATCCGCACGTCTTTGCCGGTGCGCACGTGGCGCATCTTCATGCCTTTTTCGTACTTGCCGGAGCAGATACGCATGAAGGCAATGCGGTCGCGGTGTTTCGGGTCCATGTTCGCCTGGATCTTGAACACGAAGCCGGCGAACTTCTCTTCAACCGGCTCCACGGTGCGCTCGTTGGCGACACGGGCCAACGGTTTCGGCGCCCAGTTGACCACGGCGTCGAGCACGTGATCGACACCGAAGTTGCCCAGTGCAGTACCGAAGAACACCGGGGTCAGTTGGCCGTCGAGGAATTCCTGTTGATTGAATTCGTGACAGGCGCCCTGCACCAGTTCCAGCTGATCGACGAAGCGATCGTACTCGTCGCCCAAGTGTGCGCGAGCTTCATCGGAGTCGAGCTTCTCGATGATTTTCACATCGGTGCGCTCGTGGCCGTGGCCCGCGGTGTACACGATGATGTAGTCGTCGGCGAGGTGATAAACGCCCTTGAAGTCGCGGTAGCAACCGATCGGCCAGGTGATCGGCGCTGCCTTGATCTTCAGGACCGCTTCGATTTCGTCGAGCAGTTCAATCGGGTCGCGGATGTCACGGTCGAGTTTGTTGATGAAGCTGACAATCGGCGTGTCACGCAGACGGCAGACGTCCATCAGCGCGATGGTGCGTGGCTCTACACCCTTACCGCCGTCGAGGACCATCAAGGCCGAGTCCACCGCCGTCAGGGTGCGGTAGGTATCTTCGGAGAAGTCTTCGTGGCCCGGGGTGTCGAGCAGGTTGATCATGTGCTCGCGATACGGGAACTGCATGACCGACGTGGTAATGGAAATACCCCGTTGTTTTTCCATTTCCATCCAGTCGGAGGTGGCATGGCGGTCAGACTTGCGAGATTTCACCGTGCCAGCAATCGCAATCGCCTTGCCCATCAGCAAGAGCTTCTCGGTGATGGTGGTTTTACCGGCATCGGGGTGGGAAATGATGGCGAAAGTGCGGCGTTTCGCGACTTCGGCGGCCTGTTTGGTCATGGGAAATCGCCTGGCAGGTGATTCAAAAAAGGGCGGCGAGTATAGCTTAAAAAGTGACCTACGGACCACCGTCCGTAGGGCTTCCCGAACACCGCATCCCCTGTAGGAGCTGCCGAAGGCTGCGATCTTTTGATCTTGTTTTTTTTAAGACCACCGAAGATCAAGATCAAAAGATCGCAGCCTTCGGCAGCTCCTACGGTGGCTATTTGCTGTTAATTATGGAACCTTTTAAAAGGTGCAGACGTCCACTCCCCTGTTACGGCACTCGTATCAGGGGCTGAAAAATCAGCAAGTTGGCCTGACGAGGCTGCGCTTATGGCTCGATCTCATGCGGTTTCATCAGCATGAAGAGCTGCTTCTCGCGAACGTTGTTATCCCGGCAGCCAGGAATGGCATTGCCACACGGGACTGCGTTCGCCGACAAAGAAAAAGGAGTCCGCCTGTGGCTATTCGCTATGGCAAGGGGCTGATAGGAGGTGCGGTTGTCGTCGCCCTTCTGGCCCTGCTGGTCCACTGGATTGGCATCAACACGATCGAACATTACCGCGACGATTTGTTGTTTTACCTGCAAGCCCATTTGATTCTTGTCCTTGTTTCCATGCTGGCCGCCCTCATTGTGGGCATTCCCGCCGGCATCTTCCTCAGCCGCCCGACCATGGTGGGCCGCGCTGAACGCTTCATGCAGATCTTCAACATCGGCAACACCGTGCCGCCTCTCGCCGTACTGGCCATCGCCCTGGGCATCCTCGGCATCGGCAGCGGCCCCGCGATCTTCGCCCTGTTCCTCGCCTCGCTGTTGCCGATCGTGCGCAACACCTACGAAGGCCTGAAAAACGTTCAGGGTTCGCTCAAGGAAGCGGCCGTCGGCATCGGCATGACACCGACTCAGGTGCTGTGGCGGGTCGAACTGCCAAACGCCGTGCCGATCATCATCGGTGGCGTGCGCGTGGCGCTGGCGATCAACGTCGGTACCGCACCGCTGGCGTTCCTGATTGGCGCCAACAGTCTGGGCAGCCTGATTTTCCCTGGCATCGCCCTGAATAATCAGCCGCAACTGCTGCTCGGCGCGGCCTGCACCGCCCTGCTGGCCTTGCTGCTCGACGGCCTGGTGACACTCGCCAGCCGCCTCTGGCTCGAACGCGGCTTGCGCCCGTCTTAAGCCTCGGCAAAGGAATCTCTATGAAAGCTCTTTTTTTAAAAGGCAGTAGCTTAATTTTAGGCTGCGCCCTGCTGTTCGCAGGATTTGCCCAAGCCGCTGAAAAACCCGTGATCCGCATCGGCGCCCGGGTGTTCACC
The DNA here is from genome assembly GCF_004136015.1 of Pseudomonas sp. ACM7. Classification (NCBI taxonomy): domain Bacteria; kingdom Pseudomonadati; phylum Pseudomonadota; class Gammaproteobacteria; order Pseudomonadales; family Pseudomonadaceae; genus Pseudomonas; species Pseudomonas sp. ACM7. The sequence continues at coordinate 1,708,424 of NZ_CP024866.1, forward strand.
GAACAAACCCTGCTGGCGGAAATCACCTCCCAATACCTGCGCACCAAGGGTTACGACACTCAGGTGACCGGCGGTCTGGGCAGCAACCTGGCCCGCAGCGCCCACGAAAGTGGTCAGCTTGATTTGATGTGGGAATACACCGGCGTTTCGCTGGTGGCTTACAACCACATCACTGACAAGCTCGACAGCGCTCAGTCCTACGCCAAGGTGAAAGAACTCGACGCGAAAAAAGGCCTGATCTGGCTCACCCCGTCGAAATTCAGCAACACCTACGCCCTCGCCCTGCCAGAAAGCACCGCGAAAGCGTATCCGCAGATCAACACCATCAGCGAGCTGAACACGGTGATGCAGGCTGAGGCGAAGACCAATCACCTCGTCGCCCTGGACACCGAGTTCGCCAACCGCTCCGACGGTCTGGACGGCATGGTCGACCTCTACGGCATGAACCTGACCCGCAAAAACATCCGCCAGATGGACGCCGGGCTGGTCTACACCGCCCTGCGCAATGGTCAGGTGTTTGCCGGTCTGGTCTACACCACGGACGGTCGTTTGAACGCCTTCAAGCTGAAACTGCTGGAAGACGACAAGCATTACTTCCCGGACTACACCGCTGCGCCGGTGGTGCGTCAGGTTTACCTCGATGCCCATCCGAAACTCGCCGAAGAACTCAAGCCGCTGGCCGAACTGTTCGACGACGTCACCATGCGCCAGCTCAACGCGCGGGTCGATGTCGATCACGAAAGCCCTTCATCCGTTGCCGCCGATTTCCTGCGCCAGCATCCCATCAAATAAGGAGGAAAAGACATGGAATTTCTGAACGCCTTTTCCCATCTCGACTGGCCGCTGGTCCTGCAACTGACCGGGCAGCACATCACCCTCGTCGGTATTGCCGTGACCCTGGCGATTCTGGTCGGCGTGCCGCTGGGCATCCTGATGACGCGCTTCCCGACCCTCGCCGGCCCCTTGCAAGCCAGCGCCACGGTACTGCTGACCGTGCCGTCGATTGCGCTGTTCGGCCTGCTGCTGCCGTTCTACTCCAAGTTCGGCCAGGGCCTGGGCCCGATGCCGGCGATCACCGCGGTGTTTTTGTACTCGCTGCTGCCGATCATGCGTAACACCTACCTCGCTCTGACCGGCGTCGATCCCGGCATTCGCGAAGCCGCCCGTGGCATCGGCATGACCTTCGGCCAGCGCCTGCGCATGGTCGAGCTGCCGATCGCGGTGCCGGTGATCCTCGCCGGTGTGCGCACCGCCGTGGTCATGAACATTGGTGTCATGACCATCGCCGCCACCATCGGCGCCGGTGGCCTCGGTGTACTCATTCTCGCTTCCATCAGCCGCAGCGACATGTCGATGCTGATCGTCGGCGCCGTGCTGGTCAGTCTCCTGGCCATCTTCGCCGACCTGCTTCTGCAATGGCTGCAACGCACGCTGACTCCAAAAGGACTCCTGAAATGATCGAACTTCAAAACCTCAGCAAGACCTTCCAAAGCAACGGCAAAGATGTGAAAGCCGTGGACTCGGTAAGCCTGACCGTCAATGAAGGCGAGATCTGTGTGTTCCTCGGGCCATCGGGTTGCGGCAAAAGCACCACGCTGAAAATGATCAATCGCCTGATCAAGCCGACCTCCGGCAAGATTCTGATCAACGGCGAAGACACCACTGATCTCGACGCGGTGACCCTGCGTCGCAACATCGGTTATGTGATCCAGCAGATCGGTCTGTTCCCGAACATGACCATCGAGGAAAACATCACCATCGTTCCGCGTCTGCTGGGCTGGGACAAACAGAAATGCCACGACCGCGCCCGCGAGTTGATGAGCATGATCAAGCTGGAACCCAAGCAGTACCTGAATCGCTACCCGCGTGAATTGTCCGGTGGCCAGCAGCAGCGGATCGGCGTGATTCGCGCGCTGGCGGCGGATGCGCCGTTGTTGTTGATGGATGAACCGTTTGGCGCGGTTGACCCGATCAACCGCGAAATGATCCAGAACGAGTTCTTCGAGATGCAGCGCGCGCTGAACAAGACCGTGATCATGGTCAGCCATGACATCGACGAAGCGATCAAGCTCGGCGACAAGATTGCGATCTTCCGCGCCGGCAAGCTGCTGCAGATCGATCATCCGGACACGTTGCTGGCACACCCGGCGGATGATTTCGTCAGCAACTTCGTGGGTCAGGACAGCACGCTCAAGCGTTTGTTGCTGGTGAAAGCCGAGGACGCGGCGGACAACGCACCGTCGGTGAGCCCGGAAACCCCGGTGGCCGAGGCCCTGGAGTTGATGGACGAACTGGACCGTCGTTATGTCGTGGTGACTTGCGCCGACAACAAGGCGCTGGGTTACGTACGACGTCGCGACCTGCACCGTCAGACCGGCACCTGCGCGCAATACCTGCGCGAGTTCAACGCCACGGCGGCGTTTGACGAGCATTTGCGCATCCTGCTGTCGCGCATGTACGAGTTCAACCGCTCGTGGCTGCCGGTGATGGATGCCGAGCGGGTGTTCCTCGGGGAAGTGACCCAGGAATCGATTGCCGAGTACTTGAGCTCCGGCAAGTCCCGTGGTGGCAAGACCAGCATTGTGTCGCCGGCTGAGACTGCGGTGGCCTGACCGACGCCTTCGCGAGCAAGCCCGCTCCCACATTGGACCTGTGATCTGCATGCAATCCATGCATCAACACAAATCCCCTGTGGGAGCGGGCTTGCTCGCGAATGGCAGCACCACATATCCCGCCTGAAACACCTCAAATATCCCCTCTACGGGAACATCACACTGTCATGCAGGTCGGTTACATCAGTAGCTGTCCGGGACCGCACGACGGATGCGTGTAAAAACGCGACATTTTTTGTTGATCTCAAGCCCCTCACGCCCTAAAGTTCGCGCCGAACGTCCGTGCTGGAAACGATCCATCCGGCTCAAGTACTGACGACGAGACAGCAAGGCCAAGGGAAAGCACCGCTTCCCATGGCCTTTTTGCTTTCGGCGACATGCCTTGGGAAGTAGGCGAACCAAAGTGGGGATACGGAGGACGTTCAGGAGGGTGTGTCATCAATGAAATCACGAGTGCGCCGGAGCCTGCTTTTGCGCAGGGCAAGGCGCGAGGCCCGCGGTTTGGTTGTTCCAAATAAGGGACGAGCAACGCAGCCCTGCGCAAAAGCAGGCCCGGCCCTTCGAGTTGTGCCTGAGCGCGCGCCATGCTGCGTTGCAGGCCTTGCGAAGGGAATGACCATGAGCGGCGGCCTGCGCCTTGCCTGGCACGCGCTCAGGCGCAACGCACTCGCGATTTCATTGATGACACACCCTCGCACCCATTGATTAATCTAGTTTGCCAGTAGGAGTTCCCAGCATGTCGATCAACGTCGAAGACTATTTCGCGCGCGATACCTTCAACAAGATGAAGGCCTTCGCCGACAAACAAGAAACCCCGTTCGTGGTGATCGACACCGCGATGATCAGCCAGGCCTATGACGACCTGCGCGCCGGTTTCGAATTCGCCAAGGTCTACTACGCGGTCAAGGCCAACCCGGCCGTCGAAATCATCGACCTGCTCAAAGAGAAAGGCTCGAACTTCGACATCGCTTCGATCTACGAGCTCGACAAAGTGATGAACCAGGGCGTCGGCCCGGATCGCATCAGCTACGGCAACACCATCAAGAAATCCAAAGACATTCGCTACTTCTACGAGAAGGGCGTGCGTCTGTATGCCACCGACTCCGAAGCCGACCTGCGCAACATCGCCAAGGCTGCACCGGGTTCGAAAGTCTACGTGCGCATCCTCACCGAAGGCTCGACCACCGCTGACTGGCCTTTGTCGCGTAAATTCGGCTGCCAGACCGACATGGCCATGGACCTGCTGATCCTCGCTCGCGACCTGGGCCTGGTGCCTTACGGCATCTCGTTCCACGTCGGCTCGCAACAGCGCGACATCAGCGTCTGGGACGCGGCGATCGCCAAGGTCAAAGTGATCTTCGAACGCCTGAAAGAAGAAGACGGCATTCACCTGAAGCTGATCAACATGGGCGGCGGCTTCCCGGCCAACTACATCACCCGCACCAACAGCCTGGAAACCTACGCTGAAGAAATCATCCGTTTCCTCAAGGAAGACTTCGGTGACGAACTGCCGGAAATCATCCTGGAACCGGGTCGTTCGCTGATCGCCAACGCCGGCATCCTGGTCAGTGAAGTGGTGCTGGTCGCCCGTAAATCCCGTACCGCTGTAGAGCGATGGGTGTACACGGATGTGGGCAAGTTCTCCGGCCTGATCGAAACCATGGACGAAGCCATCAAGTTCCCGATCTGGACCGAGAAGAAAGGCGAGATGGAAGAAGTGGTCATCGCCGGCCCGACCTGCGACAGCGCCGACATCATGTACGAAAACTACAAGTACGGTTTGCCGCTGAACCTGGCGATTGGTGATCGTTTGTACTGGTTGTCGACCGGTGCTTACACCACCAGCTATAGCGCGGTTGAGTTCAATGGCTTCCCGCCGCTGAAGTCGTTTTACGTGTAAGCGATATTACAAGATAGAAGGTCCATGAAAACATGGACCTTTTTTTATTTCCGCAGCCATGACTCAACGTGGTCCATCATCGCCATACATTCATTAGCGCCCTCAATAGTCGCGCCCAATTTGAAATTCAACTCCCCTAGTCTGGACACACTCTTTGCCCGCAACAGCTCGTTGATCGCGCCCTCTATACGTTGATACATTTCCTCGATGAACAGCCCCATCTGCGAGTTAACAGAAGCGAACCCATCAAATAACACTGCAATATCGGCCTTATATTCTGCTGCCCTGACCACAGCGTCCCTGGAAGAATAAGCGAAGTCCCAGACAGGTGCAGTGTTATTCTCGCGAAACAACTCTTCCGCAACAGTCGGTTGTGGATGGCAATTACAGGATCGATGGTCCATCGCCCGCGTGAATACTGACTTCAGTCCAAACGACTCAACATACAGCTCCGTAATCGTATATTTCAGTTGTCGTATCGCAGCTTTTAGCTCATCAAATCGAAGAAACAACTCGTGAACCAAGTCTCGTACATCCTTTGGCGGAAATAACTTCCAGGTCGGGGACCTGGACAAACTGTACAACCTGAAATCCACTTGACCAACAGGTTCGTTCCTGGAAGTTTGCTTGGTAATTTCTAAAGATTCGCGGGCAAACGTTACGAGGTCTTCAATATAAGTTCTGCATAAACGCTTGGCTTCTTCAGTGCGCCCCCAAAACTCTTGTAGATATCGCGCATTAAACGGTGCATTGTTCAAGCGCGAATCCTTGGCCAGAACCGCCAGTTGATGGCCGCTGTTTCTACGGCGCTCAAATGCAACCGGTATACTGTTGAATGTCGGCTGCAGGGAACCAAGGAAATTGGTGTAACGATCTAATACACGCCGCTGCGCCGCGGTAAATTCATTGGCAAGTCTATTCATCTTTCATTTTAGAAGGGGTGGGCGTACGGCCCACCCCCTCGACTCCTTATGACTGCTGAATAGTCTTCATGTATTTAACAACGTCTGAGATCCGGGCAATTGCGGTATCCGCTCGCAACTCGACGGGCAGCGACTTATCTTGCTTGAATTCGCGAGAGAACTTTTCAACGTCGGCAACCAGATTCGAAAATTCATTCACGTATTCCCAGCGCCCATCGTCCAGCTTGTCCAGCGTCTTTACCAATTCAATCTTCCCATCAATCTGGGCGATATCTTTAGTGTGTTTTTGCGACTGCACTCTCAGATCGCCCGCTTTATCCTTGAGCCTGTTGTACGCCGCCAGCATGTTGAGATACGAAATGGCCTCGCCAATACCAGAGATCAATTTTTTAATCGTATCAACGGCCAACAATGCGACTTGAATCTGTGGCGGCGCCATACCCAGTGCTTTTAGATTTTCCAGTGATAGCTGCGCCTCTTTACCAATTTTTTCGACTCCTGCTTTCCCGATCAAGTCAATCGCCTCGGACACGGACTTCATCTGCGCTGTCAGCTCCGCCAATTTTTCTTCGGATTTGGTTTTTAGCTCTTCAGCGAATGCCCGATCCTGCTGCAGCGAAACAACCCATTTTTCCGAGGCAGTTCTGTCATAGGGAGAGCTGATACTTGCATGAAAACTTTTTAAATCTTCAGTTTGTGCGGACATTGCATTGAATACAATTTTGAGTTCCGCCTCCATATCCTCACGAACCTCGTCCACATCGTCCGGATACTCAAGCTCTGCCTGATAGGCTTTCAGTTTTTTCTCCGCACGTTCCAATTTGATACTGTTTGTCTGCGCCTGACTGCGCAGATCAGACGTTGTCTTATTGATAGTCATCGCCAGACTATTCATTGTTCTGACAGTACCAGGCAAGTAATCGTATTGTTCGACGAGCATTTGTGCAGTGGTGTTCGTTCCTTGCACCGCGGCGTCATGGCCACGCAAGTTCGCCATATTGAAAACTGAATTATCCGAATTATTAAATAGCGAAAACATCTGGACCCTACTCCTGAAAGTCAAACGATTATTCTCATATTCCTTATCTGCCTCTGCGAACACAGCCAGCAATTGATCAGAACTTACTTTTATCTGCTCCCAAGGATCAATGATACTGAGTATCTGATTTTTAAATCGCCGCAAAGAAGTTGCCTCCTCCAGCTTATCGACCTCTTGGACAGATGCATTGATATAAGTAGCCAACGCATTCCATACCAGCATAAGATTTTGAGTCGCGACTTCAGCCTCGATCGCAACGTAGCTCAGATTCTGAAGGTCATCCCGCACCTTGTTCAAGGAGTTCAGTGTCTGGCTTTTACTGGCCATTTTTTGATTAGCTGCTTGTTGCCCTTCCTTCAGTTTATTTCGTTCACTGCGTATCTTTTCAGCCTTGACACCCTGATAGATGCCGAGAATCAACCCGCCAATATTGAGGGTCGCTGCCGACTTGATCGCTTCCTGTACCAGTTGGTCATATTGCTTATTGAGCTCATCAATCTCTTTCGAGCGTTGGTCAATTTCAGCTTGCAGGACCTGAATATCAGCCTGATAAGTATTTTTGGAAACAAACTCTAATCGCAACTTTATTTCCGGCAACACTTCCGCGCGCATATCAGTGCCAAAGCTATCCAGTTCGGCTCTAACCCGCCTTGTCATGACATAACTTGACCTTCGCCAGCATGTCATTGAGGTATGCCTTGATGTCTGGAACATCACCCTCAGGCAAGCCAAGATCGGGAAGATTCGGAATCTTGGCTTTAAGTTTCTGATACTCCTCCGGCGTGTTGATATTGTGCTCTTCCAGATATTTCGATGCTTTGAGATCCTCATAGACCTCTACAATTCCTTTGCCAATCCTGATAATGCTACCACCGAAAACTTTAAGGTCGGTGCCTGTCAGCATTATCTTCTCGCGCAATGGCGACCAGCGTTTAGCATGATCATATGTCATTGTGAATGTGCGTAGAAAATCCCTGGACTTAAGTCCCACACGCCCTTCATCACCTGCGCCATAATTTAAATACGCAATAACATCTTGCAGCCGAACAGGAAGAGACAACCCTAAAGTTTCATACTTCCTCAGACTGACAATCTGCTGTGCGGTCAGCTGCATTCCGGGCTCCCGGCTATATACCTCACCATCGCCAGTTGACGCTTCCACAAATACTTTGGGCGCTTTCGCCGCTGCTTGGACGATCTTATCGTCCACCTTGAATTCCATTAGAGACTCCTTGTCTTCTTCGGATGTATATAAAATTTATGTTTCCATCGATACTGAGAGTGTTTACTCCACTCAATTACAGATATCGCGCAAAAAGACTTTAATACAGCACCACAGTTATCCACCAGAGTTCAAATATATAAAATCAAGACAAACCACAAGAGAAACATCGCCTTCACCCGACTTGACGTCATGACTTAAAGATGAACCCCACAAAATTACTGGCCGAATCACTCACTTAAACAACAACGGCAAAATCCCGGCGGATACTTTATCGCCAGACCTTTATGTCATAGGAACCAAGATAATAAGCCTTGTTGTGCGGTGCTCTTTATTGCGCAACCCTGCGTATCAAGGCAACTTCGCTATTAAGAAGATAGAAGTAACGATAAACCGTTACAGGCCGGCCAGCTGGGACAATCGCTGCCGGTAAGCATCAGCCATCTCACGAATTTGCGGATGATGTGCGTCTAGTAATGACTCACTGCTCACCCGCAAGAAATTCACATTCCCCCCGACCAGCGCCTTGCGCAACCAGCCAAGTGCTTCATAGACTCGCCCCTCATCGGCCAGCACCGCCGCGTAACTGAACTGCCCCCGAAAATCCCCACCTTCGGCAGATCGCTGATACCACTGCCGTGCCGCGAGTGGATCAGCGAGGCAAACCTTGCCATCTTCCAGATAACGCCCCAGCAGGTTCATCGACTTCGCATGGCCCAACGCGGCCGCCTGGCGATACAGGTTCAGCGCTTGCAACTGATCCTCGATCACCCCGCGCCCGGTGGCCAGCAGGTTGGCGTAGTTGTACATCGCCCAATCCAGTCCGGTATCGGCGGCCTGGCGGTAATGAACAACGGCAACGGCGGCGTCGGCAACGCATCCCCAGCCATGCTCATGACAACGACCGAGCATGTTGCGCGCCATCAGGTGTCCACCCTGAGCAGCGATCCCGAACCAACGCAAGGCCAGCGGCTGATCCTGCTCGATACCCTGCCCGTCCAGCAGAATCTGCCCGAGCAAGGCCTGAGCATCGAGCACGCCTTCGCGGGCAGCGATCAGAATCGCCTGTGCCGCGCGCGCCGGGCTTTCGTCGAGCATGGATTTGAGACGATCACCATCGAGGACTTCCTCGCGGCGCAGTCGATAACTCATACCTCGACCCAGCGACGCAACAGGTTGTGATAAGTACCGGTGAGGCGAATCAGCGAAGGGTGATCGGGCATGTCCTGGGTCAGCTGCTGGATCGCCCCGTCCATCTCGAACAGCAAGGCGCGCTGACTGTCTTCGCGGACCAGGCTTTGGGTCCAGAAGAACGAGGCGTAGCGAGTGCCGTGCGTCACGGCGTTGACCTTGTGCAGGCTGGTGCCGGGGTACAGAACCATGTCGCCGGCCGGCAACTTCACCCGTTGGGTGCCGAAAGTGTCCTGGATTTCCAGTTCGCCGCCGTCGTAGTCGTCCGGCTCGCTGAAAAACAGAGTGGCCGACAAATCGGTGCGCACTCGCTCGAGGCTGCCTTTGGGCTGGCGCACGGCGTTGTCGATGTGAAAGTCGAAACTGCCGCCGGCCGTGTAACAGTTCAGTAACGGAGGGAAAACCTTGTGTGGCAACGCGGCCGACATGAACAGCGGATTTTTCCACAGCCGTTCCAGCATCGCCGCGCCGACTTCCTTGGCCAGCGGATGACCTTCAGGCAGCTGCAGATTGTGCTTGGCCTTGGCCGACTGATAACCGGCGGTGATTTTGCCGTCGGCCCAATCTGCCTGCTCCAGAGCCTCGCGGATGCGCTGCACTTCTTCTTTCGCGAACACGCCGGGAATGTGCAGCAGCATGGGATGACACCTGAAGACAAAGAGGCGGCAATGGTATTGATTCTTATTGACTCTGTAAAACCCCTGTGACGAACGAGACAGTAAAAACCGTAAGGGTAAATTGTAAAGAATGTAAATTCCTCGCGAATAGTAACGTTTCGCAATTGATACAAATACCTGTTTACCCTATATTCCGCGGCCTCAAATCCTTGGGGAGGGGAATTCTCATGTCACGCCAACAACCACAATTACCGGTCAGTTCACCGCGTTTGCTCGCGTCTGCAATTGGCGTGGCGATCACTGCCAGCTCTGCGGGCCACATGGCTTTCGCGGCTGAAAAGACCGACGAAAAAGCACCGAGCAACGTGATTTCCCTGGGCGCTACCGCTATCACCGGCGAGACCCAGGACGAGACTTCCTACAACGTCGAAAAAGCCTCCTCGCCCAAGTACACCGCACCGCTTGTGGACACGCCGCGTTCGATCACCGTCATCCCGCAACAAGTGCTCAAGGACACTGGCGCCCTCAACATGCAGGACGCCCTGCGCACTGTTCCAGGCATCACCTTCGGTGCCGGTGAAGGCGGCAACCCGCAAGGCGACCGCCCATTCATCCGCGGCTTCGATGCCCAGGGCGATACGTATCTGGACGGCGTGCGCGATACCGGTTCGCAGAGCCGCGAGATCTTCGCCGTTGAGTCGATCGAAGTCAGCAAAGGCCCGAACTCGGCCATGGGCGGCCGTGGCGCTGCCGGTGGCAGCATCAACCTGGTGAGCAAAAAGGCGCACCTTGGCAATTCGCTCGATGGCGGTTTCACCTGGGGTTCCGACCAGACCCAGCGTTACACCATGGATGGCAACTATCAGTTCACCGACACCGCCGCTGGCCGTCTGAACCTGATGAGTCACGAAAGCAACGTCGCCGGCCGTGACACTGTCGATTACGATCGCTGGGGTATCGCACCGTCGCTGGCCTTCGGCCTGGGCACCGACACTCGCGTCAACCTCGACTACTACCACCTGGAAAGCAACGACACGCCAGATTCCGGCATTCCATACAGCATTCCGGTCGCAGGCTCGACGGCTCGCACCAAGTCCAACCCGGACAAGCCTGACGATGGCGGCGACAGCAGCAACTTCTACGGCCTCGACGGCCGCGACTTCCGCAAGGGTCGCACCGACACCGCAACCATCGCCATCGAGCACGATCTGAGCGACGCGCTGACCGTCAAGAACACCCTGCGCCACGGCACCAGCATGCAGGACTACATCCTGACCCAGCCGGACGACAGCAAGGGCAACGTCAACAACGGCAGCGTCTGGCGTCGGGCCAACACCCGGGTCAGCAACACCGAAACCACCACCAACCAGACCGATCTGTTTGGCGACGTCTACATCGCCGGATTCAAAAACAGCTTCTCTACCGGTATCGAGTTGAGCCGCGAGGAAAGCGAAAAGTCCTCGTATAACGTCAACACCGACACCACCCCGGGAACAGCTGCCGCGACCACCAACTGCTCGCCGGCGTTGATTGGTGCGCCGAGCGGCTACAACTGCACCTCGCTGTCCAACCCGAACCCGAACGACCCATGGAACGGTGCAATCTCGCGTAACTACGCTGGCACCGACACCAAAGCCAACACCTATGCGCTGTATGTGTTCGACACGCTGGAGTTGTCCGAGCAATGGCTGGTGAACATGGGTCTGCGTTATGACCATTTCGACACCCAGTACCGCACCTTTGACAGCGCAGGGGCGACTGTCCTAAACAAAGGCGTACCTGCAAAAGGCAAAGACACCAGCGAATTCGTCACCGGTCAATTCGGTGTGGTCTACAAGCCGGCCGAAAACGGCAGCATTTATGCGTCCTACGCGACTTCTGCCACTCCACCTGGCGCCACCCTCGGCGAAGGCATGGACGGCAACCCGCTGGGGGGCACGGTTAATCGCAACAAAGATGTGCTCAAAAGCGACATGGAGCCGGAAACCACCAAGAACTACGAAATCGGTACCAAATGGGACCTGCTGAACGATCGCCTGTCGTTGACCGCCGACATCTTCCGCACCGAGAAAGAAAACGCTCGCGTTCAAGTCGACACAACCGCCTATGAAAACGCCGGCAAAACCCGCGTTCAAGGTATCGAACTGTCGGCCAGCGGCAAGATCACCGACAAATGGCAAGTGTTCGCCGGTTACGCATACATGGACAGCGAGCAGGTCGATGGCGGCCCGCTGAACCGCGCCACCGAAGGCAACGAGCTGCCTAACACACCGAAAAACAGTGCCAGCTTGTGGACGACTTATCAGGTCACGCCGAAGCTGACCATCGGTGGCGGTGCGTTTTATGTCGATGATGTGTTCGGCAGCGTGGCCAATACCACCATGGTTGATTCCTACGTTCGTTACGACGCAATGGCCGCGTACAAGCTGAGCAAAAACGTCGACCTGCAACTGAACGTGCAGAACCTGACCGATGAAACCTACTACGACAAAGCTTTCTCGACCCACTTCGCCAACCAGGCGGCGGGCCGTACGGCATTGCTGAGCACCAACTTCCACTTCTGATAGAAGCGTGAAGACCAGGGCCCCGTTCATCCAGGTGAACGGGGCTTTTGTGCGTAATAAAGAATGTTTCTCGACAACCCACGGCATAATGCCCGCCGTGATCATTATTTTCGAACGAACAAGGCGAGTGACGTGTTGAAGAAAACCCTGTTCCAGTTGCACTGGTTTTTCGGCATCAGCGCCGGACTGGTCCTGGCCCTGATGGGCATCACCGGGGCGACGGTGTCGTTTCAGGATGAAATCCTGCGCGCTCTGAACCCTTCTGTGTTGCAGGTCGAGAAGCAGGTCGCTGGCGTCCTGCCGCCCGCCGAACTGGTGGAAAAAATCGAGGGTGCCTCGGGCAAGAAAGTTTCGATGCTCTGGGTCGAGACTGACAGCGGAAACGCCGCGCGCGTGATCTTTACCCCGCCACCGGGCGAGCGCCGTGGGCAGATGCGCTACTTCGACCCATACACCGCCGAGTTCATGGGCGACGCCACTGGCCAGGACTTCTTCGGCCTGATGCTGCAACTGCACCGCTTCCTCGCCATGGGCGATAGCGGTCGGCAGATCACCGGTGCCTGTACGCTGATACTGGTGTTCTTCTGCCTGTCCGGCCTTTACCTGCGCTGGCCGCGCCAGTGGAAAAGCTGGCGCGCCTGGCTGACCCTCGACTGGAAGAAAAAGGGCCGCAGCTTCAACTGGGATTTGCACTCCGTCGCCGGCACCTGGTGCCTGGTGTTTTACCTCCTGGCAGCGGTCACCGGGTTGTCCTGGTCCTATGAGTGGTACAACAAGGGCCTGACCCGATTGCTTTCCGACTCACCGCAGAACGAGCGCGTTCGCGGCGGTCGCGGCCCGGCGCCAAGCGGCCCGGCCCCCACCGCCGACTACGCCGCGATGTGGAGCAGCATCTACAGCGCCGCCGGTCCGGCACTGAGTGCCTACAACATCCGCATGCCTCCCGTGGCCGGGCAGCCGGCAACCGTGTTCTACCTGTTGAACACCTCACCCCACGACCGTGCGCTGAACCAGATCACGCTGGACCCGGCGACCGGCATCGTCGCGCGGCATGATCGCTACAGCGACAAGAGCCTCAAGGCGCAACTGCTGACCAGCATTTACGCGCTGCACGTCGGCAGCTATTTCGGAATCATCGGGCGGATCATCCTGACGATCAGCGCGCTGACGATGCCGCTGTTTTTCGTCACTGGCTGGTTGTTGTACCTCGATCGTCGACGCAAGAAAAAGCAGATCAAGGATGCCCGCAAAGGCCTCGCACAACCGGGTAGCGACGCGCCTGCATGGCTGATCGGCTTCGCCAGCCAGAGCGGCTTTGCCGAGCAACTGGCGTGGCAGACCGCCGGGCAATTGCAGGCTGCGGGCCTGCCAGTGAAGGTTCAGCCGCTGGCGGACGTCAGCGAGCAAGACTTGCGTGATTCCAGCAATGCGTTGTTCGTGGTCAGCACCTTCGGCGACGGCGAAGCGCCGGACAGCGCCCGGGGGTTTGAGCGCAAAGTGCTGGCCCGGACGTTGAGCCTGGAAAGCCTGAACTACGCCGTGCTGGGCCTCGGTGATCGGCAGTATCAACATTTCTGCGGTTTCGCTCGACGCTTGCACACATGGCTGGGCGAGCACGGCGGCAAGACCCTGTTCGCCCCGGTGGAGGTCGACAGCGGCGACCCTTACGCCTTGCGTCACTGGCAGCAGCAACTGGGTCTGCTGACCGGACAGGCGCCCGTGGACACCTGGCAAGCACCAAGCTACGACAACTGGACCCTGACCCGCCGCGAACTGCTCAACCCTGACAGCACGGGTTCTGGTGTGTACTTGCTGGGCCTCACCGCCCCCACCACCAGCAGTTGGCTGGCCGGTGACCTGGTGGAAGTGTTGCCGCGCAATTGTCCGTGGACGATCGAACATTTCCTCGATGGCCTGGGCATTGACGGTCGCGCCACGGTTGCGCTCGGTGGCCTGTCACAACCGCTGGAGCAAGCCCTCGCCAGTCGACAACTGCCGGAAAACAGAGCTCACCTGGTCGGCCTGCATGCCCAGGCGCTGGTGGATGCGCTGGTGCCCTTGGCCATGCGCGAATACTCCATCGCCTCGATCGCCGCCGATGGCGTACTTGAACTGATCGTACGTCAGGAACTGCATCCCGACGGCAGCCTGGGCGTCGGCTCCGGCTGGCTGACCGAACACGCCCCGGTGGGCGGCACCATCAGCCTGCGCGTACGGCGCAACAGCGGTTTCCACCTGCCGGTCGAGCCAGTGCCGATGATCCTGCTGGGCAACGGCACCGGCCTGGCCGGGCTGCGCAGTTTGCTCAAGGCGCGGATTGCCGATGGGCAGCAGCGTCATTGGCTGTTGTTCGGCGAACGCAATCGCGAGCATGACTATCTGTGGCGCGATGAGCTGGAAGACTGGTTGATTTCGGGCGATCTGGAGCGGCTGGACCTGGCGTTCTCGCGGGATCAGGCCGAGAAGATCTACGTACAGGATCGACTGCGCGAGTCGGCTGGGGAGTTGAAGAAGTGGCTGGCTGAGGGTGCGGTCATTTACATCTGCGGCAGCTTGCAAGGGATGGCTTCAGGCGTGGATCACGTGCTCAACGAAATACTCGGAATTGCAGAGGTCGACCGCCTGATCGAGCAAGGCCGCTACCGCCGCGACGTCTACTGACCCCCCACAATCCCTGTGGGAGCGAGCTTGCTCGCGATGACGGTTTTACATTCAACAAATCTGTTGGCTGTTAGACCGTAATCGCGAGCAAGCTCGCTCCCACAGGGGTCAGGTGTACAACTCTCGACTTCTTTTCACTCCGGCTGCAGCTTCTGCTCAAACACCCCAACCCCATCCAAATCCCGCAACACCACACTCATCTCCCCCGTCTGCCCATCAATATTCACCTCACCAAAAAACTGAAACCCGGCAAACGGCGAGGTGTTCTGTGCCGGTGGTGCTTTCTCGAACACCACCTCGGGACCAAAGGTCTTATCCAGCAAATCAGGCCCGAAACTCCCAGCATTCAAAGGCCCGGCGACAAACTCCCAGAACGGTTCGAAATCCTGAAACGCCGCACGGTCCGGATGGTAATGGTGCGCGGCGCAGTAATGTACATCCGCCGTCAACCAGACAAAATTGCGCACCTGCTGCGCCCGCAGAAAACCCAACAATTCGGCGATTTCCAGTTCACGCCCCTGGGCCGGACCCGGATCGCCATTGGCCACGGCTTCCCAGCGCGCCACACCGGGGCTGACCTCACCATCCGGTACGCCGAGGCCAATCGGCATATCAGCAGCGATGACTTTCCACTGGGCCTTGGAGGCCTTCAACTCACGTTTGAGCCAGTCCAGTTGTTCACGTCCAAGGAAAGGTTTAGCGGCCCCCAGGTTGTCGTCATTGGCCCCGCGATAACTGCGCATGTCGAGCACGAACACATCGAGCAACGGACCGTAACCGAGCTTGCGATAAATCCGCCCGCCACCATCGGCGCTCTGCAACCGCATCGGTGCGTATTCAAGCCAGGCCTGACGCGCGCGATCGACCAGGCTGTGGATATCTTTGCTCTTGTAGCGATCATCCAACTGCTTGCCCGGCGACCAGTTGTTCACCACTTCATGGTCGTCCCATTGCCAGATCTGCGGGACCTCGGCGTTGAAGCGGCGGATGTTTTCGTCCATCAGGTTGTAGCGGTAATTGCCGCGATAGTCGTCGAGGGTTTCGGCGACTTTGCTCTTGGCTTCAGTGGTGATGTTGCGCCACACGCGGCCGCTCTCTGTGGTGAGCTGCGCAGGTACGGGGCCGTCGGCGTAGATGGTGTCGCCGCTGTGGATAAAGAAGTCCGGCAGGCGCAAACGCATGGCTTCGTAGATGCGCATGCCGCCGATGTCCGGGTTGATGCCGAAGCCCTGGCCCGCAGTGTCGCCACTCCAGACGAAACGGATGTCGCGACGGGTTTGCGGCACGCTGCGCAGATGGCCGAACCAGGGTTCGCTGGCGACGCCGCTCTGGGCGTCTTCGAAGTGCACGCGGTAGAAAATCGCCTGGTCGGCGGGCAGGCCAGTGAGTTCGACGCGGGCAGTGAAATCGGTATTGGAGACGGCCAATGGCGAGACAAAACGACGGGGGTTGCTGAACAGGCTGCGGGTGTCCCACTCCACCACCATTCGCGCCGGACGATCACATCGGCTCCAGATCATCGCCCGATCGCCCAGCACGTCGCCAGACTGCACGCCATCGGTGAGTTGCGGACGATCCTTGACCGAGGCAATCACCGCCGGCGCCAGGCCTGGCAACAACAGCCCGGCACCGACGGCTTGTATGACACGACGGCGACCGAGGTCGAATTCACTCATGGTGCTCTCCCTGAAAAGGAAAACTAAAGCATGGCTCGATGACTCAGGCATGACACAGAAATCTGCCAGTACAGCAGATCCCTTGTGGGAGCGGGCTTGCTCGCGAAAGCGGTCTAGCAGCCAACATATTTGTTGAATGCCAATCCGTCTTCGCGAGCAAGCCCGCTCCCACAATATCCGGCGACTAGCCGGGCGGATCGAGATTATCCAGCACACGGTTCACCGCCAGTTCTCCCAACATGATCGACTGCTGAATCCCCAACATCGTGTTGCATTGCGATCCTTGCAGATACCTCGCGAAGTCACTTGCCATGACATTCGCTGATGCCAGCGATTCACAGGCGTATTCCAGCAACGTCCGGTTGTCGGTTTCGGGGGCAATGAAGAAGATTTTGCTGGGTGTGCGCTGGGTCTGGTTGATGGTTGCAGCGCTGGGATCGGATGGAGCGGCCGGATCGGTATCCGGCGGGTTTGGCGTAGGTTTGAACATTATTTGGGGTCCTATACGTGAGAGCTACCACCGCCTCTCTACTAATAAGAAGAGGTGGCAGCTGTGCGCAGGTTAGTAGACCGGGGACCCAGGAAGCCGGCGCGCCCGAGGGCGCCCTACGCACAGCCACCATAAAGTACAGGGATGGGATACCTGACTGTCTGATGCGCTATACGCCATGGGAAACCACGGGCTACTAAACCCGATCACTGATGGGCAGTGACGAGAATCAAGTTACCGACGACCCTCAAGGCGCACAAGCCGGCGGATTCTGGCGCAGTTGTAGGCAACGACGCAACGTCGTGTAGCCCCAGGACGACGGCATTTTGATGCAAAACATCGCGGCTCCCGGCCCTATCAAGAAATAGGAAATTTCAGCGCCAAATTTGGGAAGCGTCCTAACGCCAGCCCTGAGCGAGCCAAGTAGGTTCAAGGCTTCCCAGCCACACTCAGAACAGGACGCCTATGGCTCGCAACAAGGACATCCCCCAAGTCTGGGAGCATGGCGGTGGTGGCGGCGGATCGGGCATCGGATACCGTTACCTGAGAGACATGACCCCAACCGAGCTCGCCGAGCGTAAGGCGAGGCAAAAGCCCTACGACGCCATGCTCGCCCGGCAACAGGCCTATGAAGATCGCATCTTCAAAGAAGTCGAACAGAGCAAACAGTTCGCCACACGAGGCTGCGTATTCGCCAAAAGCTGCAACCTCCCCGACGGCGTCATCAATCACGACAACCCCGCCGGTTTTGTCCCCGTCGAGAAACTGGCTGACTACGGGTTGTGGGCCGTGCTTGGCACCGGCGCAGCAATCACCGCCGAAGGGAGTCCCTTGAAACTGGTGGGAGGCTCAGCAACAGGCGGTGCCATTGCCCAACGTCTCGGCGGTTCTCTTGCACTGCGTCTACTAACAGGATCAGCCGTTGTGGCGACTGGTGCAGCGGTCGGGACAGTTGCGCTATTAATGCCGAACACCAGCCTTTCACCCGACAGCGCCTTCTACAAAAACGAGCAATACGCGGCGCTGGAGGCGGGGCGAACCCGTGTGCGCATCAACGTGAAGACATTGCCGGATAGCTCAGTCAACGCTTACGGCTTTTACACAGGCGGGAAAAAAGACTGGGAGTTTGTCCCGGTTATCAAGGCCACTCAAGAAGGCGAGAAGTTTGTTGCTGACATCGGTAACGGGATTGGCCTGACTTGGACGCCAGCAGCGAATCCAGACGTTGTACTAGGAATTCCTGCATTGGAAGGCGCCCCGCAACTACCGTCTGTATGGGTGTACCCGCCCACCGAGCAAGCCAATAAAGCACTAGTGAACCCCGAGCATCCGCCCGAGTATCAGGATGCGATCATCTGGTTCCCTGCAGATGCTGGACTTGAGCCGATCTATATTGTTCTGAGTGTGCCTGGAGACTACAAATACCGCCCTGCTCCTACGACACTCCCGGCTTTTCCAGATATAAAACCTGCTCCGTTAAAAACTTCAGTGCGTGGTGGTGGTAAAAAACGTCGGCGATGGAAAGATCCCTCAGGAAGGATTTATGAGTGGGACTCGCAACATGGCACCGTTGAGATGTACACCAAGCAAGGAAAACACCTTGGGGAGTACGACCCGCAAACAGGGGAGCAAACCAAGCCAGCTGACCCGTCTAGGAAAGTAGAAAAATGAAACACGTAATAGAGGTCTTCGACAGACACAGTGAGGAACTTCTCCTGAGTGTGGAAATACCCAAAAGCCGTCACGAAGAGCTAGCAAAACTAATGGATTGGCAAACACCAGAGGATGAGTTTGATGGCTACGACCTTTCTCCAGAACAAGTGCAAACACTTGAAACCTGGACTGGCAAGATCCTGGGAGACGCAAACCACATCGTGCAGTTGGTGTGCGTTGATTGATTTACTCCACCGCCATGAAATACGAACTGAAGTTTCAGATTTACGGAATACCTGAAAACGATGACTTGGCTGTATTCGAGATGGATTTGTCCCGGTCCATTACAACGGATGCCCTGAAGCCAATAATGGCTTGGCATGAAGAAGAGGATGCCATGGCAAGCCATCGACTATCCGCCAAGCAGGTTACAGCCATTGAGAATCTCGCAATGATTGAACTCCCCAAGGAACTAATGCTGTATCTCAGCAGCTACGAGTGAGCCTTGAATGGCGCGCAACTCAGGGCCTGGATTTAAAGAAAAATGCAGCATGGCGACGTTACCGGGACATGACACAGAAATCTGCCAACACAGCAGACCCTTGTGGGAGCGGCGGTGCGGCGATCCGACTTGCTCGCGAAAGCGGCCTGACAGCCAACATATTTGTTGAATGTCAGTCCGTCATCGCGAGCAAGCTCGCTCCCACAGGGTTTGGTGTCAGGCGCTGACTGGCTCTATTGCCAGCTCAACGACTTCCGGCCGCTTGAGCACCGCATACGCCACCGCTGTCAGCAGACTCCCGGCCACAATCGCCAGCAGATACAACAGCGCATGGTTGATCGCATTCGGGATCGCCAGCACGAACAATCCGCCGTGCGGCGCCATCAGTTTGCAGCCGAAATACATCGACAACGCACCGGTCAGCGCACCACCGGCAATGCTCGCCGGGATCACCCGCAGTGGGTCTTTCGCGGCAAACGGAATCGCGCCTTCGGAGATGAAGCACAACCCCAAAACCAACGCGGCCTTACCGGCCTCGCGTTCAGCCTGGGCGAACTTGCGTCGGGCAATAAACGTGGCGATGCCAAGACCAATCGGCGGCACCATGCCGGCCGCCATGGTCGCGGCCATCGGTGCATAACTTTGCGACGCCAGCAGCCCCACCGAGAACGCATACGCGGCTTTGTTGATCGGCCCGCCAAGGTCGACGCACATCATCCCGCCCAGCAATACACCGAGCAGAATCGCGTTGGTGGTGCCCATGCTGTCGAGGAAGTGCGTGAGCCCTGCGAGCATCCCCGCCACCGGTTTACCGACCACGTAGATCATCACCAGACCGGTGAACAGACTCGCCAGCAGTGGGATGATCAGGATCGGTTTCAATGCTTCAAGACTTTGCGGCAAGCGCGCATAACGGTTGATCGCCTGCGCCGCGTAACCGGCGATGAAACCGGCAATGATCCCGCCGATAAAACCGGCGCCCAAGGTGCTTGCCAGCAGACCGCCAATCATCCCCGGCGCCAGGCCCGGACGGTCGGCGATCGAGTAGGCGATATAACCCGCCAGCAGCGGCACCATCAGCTTGAACGCGGTCTCGCCGCCAATCTGCATCAGCGCCGCCGCCAATGTGCCCGGCTCCTTGAACGCCGTAATGCCGAACACGAACGACAAGGCGATCATCAGACCGCCCGCCACCACCATCGGCAGCATGAACGACACGCCGGTCAGCAGGTGCTTGTAGACACCGGTTTTCTCTTGCTTGGCCGGGCCTTTGGCGCCGGTCGATGCGGTTTCCTGCGTGCCTTCGGCCAACGCTTTGTTCAGCGTCGCCTCGGCTTGTTTGAGGGCGATTCCAGTGCCGCAACGGTAAATCTTCTTGCCGGCGAAACGCTCGGTGGCGACTTCGATATCGCAGGCCAGCAGCACCACGTCCGCATCGGCAATTACCGCTGCACTCAGCGGATTGCGCGCACCGACCGAGCCCTGGGTTTCCACTTGCAGGTCGTAGCCCAGACGCTTGGCCGCTTGCTGCAAGGCTTCAGCGGCCATGAACGTGTGAGCGACGCCGGTCGGACACGCGGTAATCGCGACCAGGCGCGGGGCGTTTTTTACGGGGGCGGCAGGCTCGGCCACAGCTTCGGGGGCAACGTAAACCTGAGCCTCTTCAGCACCGCGACGCAGCACCGCTTCAACCTCTTGCAGGGCTTGCGCCGGGGTACTTTGGAACACCCGCTTGCCGACGAATCGCGACATATCCACCGGCGCACTGGTCACCAGCAATACCCACTCGGCCGCCTCGATCGTGGCCGCCGACAATTGGCGTTCAGGGTGCGCGGCATCGTTGACTTCGACACTGGTGCTCCAGCCCTGACGCTGGGCCGCCGCATCAAGCAAACGGGCACACAGCACACTGGTGACCATACCGTTCGGGCAGGCCGTAACAATGGCTAACTTCATGACAAACCCTCTTATTGTTCTGTCAGGGTGCGTATGCGCACGCCCTGTTCGAGCCGCGCCAACTGCGTGGCGTCGCCAATACCGAAACCGATCTGGGTGACCGCCATCGCGGCAATCGCCGTGGCGGTGCGCAAGGTCTGTTCCGGCGTGTCGGCGCTGAGCAAACCGTGGAGCATGCCGGCCAGCAACGAATCGCCTGCGCCCACTGTGCTGACGACACTGACCTTGGGCGGCGTGGCATGCATCGCCGAGCCGACACTGAACCAGTTCACGCCATCGGCGCCGTCGGAGATCACCACGTGCTCGATGCCTTGAGCGTGCAAGCGGCTCGCGGCGTGCGCTTGCGCAGCCACCGAAACCACCTCGCAGCCGAGCGCGTCGGCCAGCTCTTCGGTATTGGGTTTGATCAGCCACGGACCAGCCTTGAGCGCCGCCCGCAAGGCTTCACCACTGGTGTCCAGCGCCACGTTCAAACCGAGATTTTTCAAACGCACAATCAACGTCTGCAACCACTGAGGACTGATGCCTTGGGGCAAGCTGCCGGCAACGACGACCGCGTCATGATCGGGTGCAATCTGATCAAGTCGATCAAGCAACGCCTGTTGCGCGGCTTCACTCACCAAGGGTCCGGGACCGTTGATGTCGGTGATGCGCCCATCGCTTTCCGCCAGTTTGATGTTGCTGCGCGTCTCACCGGGAACACGGATGAACGCGTCGACAAACCCGCGTTTGGCGAACAGGGTTTCGAACGCCTGGAGGTTGTCCTCCCCGAGGAAACCGCTGACCGTGAGCTGATGCCCGAGGTCCGCCAGCACTTGTGCCACGTTCACGCCCTTACCGGCGGCATGCGTGTGCATCTCGTCGCTACGGTTGACTTGGCCGGGGGCAAGTACCGGCAACTGGACGGTGAGGTCCAGCGCCGGGTTGAGGGTCAGGGTCAGGATCTTGGCCATTACAGGGCCTCCACTAATGCGCGCACTTCATTGGCGCTGCCCACGGCCAAGGCCTGCTGGGCAAGGATTTGGGTCTGGGCCAGGCTGAGTTCGCGAACCCGCGCCTTGACCTCGGCAATGCTGCGACCCGACACACTGAGCTCGTCCACACCCAGTCCGACCAGCACCGGCACCGCCAGCGGATCAGCCGCCAACTCGCCGCACACGCCGACCCACTTGCCGTTGGCATGCGCCGCGCGCACGGTGATGTCGATCAGTTGCAGCACCGCCGGGTGCAAGCCGTCAGCCTGGGCCGACAAGGTCGGATGACCACGGTCGATGGCCAGGGTGTATTGGGTCAGGTCATTGGTGCCGACGCTGAAGAAGTCGACCTCTTTGGCCAGTACCGGAGCGAGCAGTGCAGCCGACGGCACTTCAATCATGATCCCCAATTGCAGGTCTGCAACCGGAATTTCCAGACGCAGCCGTTCGGTCATGTCCCGCGCCTGGCGCCACTCATCAACGCTGCCGACCATGGGAAACATAATCCGCAGCGGACGGTTGTCCGCCGCACGCAGCAACGCGCGCAATTGCGCTTCCATGATGTGCGGACGTTGCAGAGTCAGGCGAATACCACGCACGCCGAGGAACGGGTTTTCTTCTTTGGCAATCGGCCAATACGGCAGCGGCTTGTCGCCGCCGACATCGAGAGTACGCACCACCAGCGGCCGACCGGCCAGGCCATCGAGTACACGACGGTATTCAACCTCTTGGGTCGCTTCGTCCGGCGCTTGCGAGTGGGCCATGAAAATCAGTTCGGTGCGCAGCAGGCCAATGCCTTCGGCGCCCTGCTCCACCGCGCTGGTCACGCCGGCGCTTTCGCCGATGTTGGCGAACACTTCGACTGCATGGCCGTCGGTGGTCAGTGCCGGCTGATGACGTTGTTCGGCAGCCGCTTTCAGACGCAGCTCGCGGGTGTCGCGCTCTTCGGTGGCGCGCTGCAAGGTCGCCGCGTCGGCGTCCACGTGCAGGCGGCCGCGTTGGCCATCAATCAGCAATGGCGTGCCCGGCGCCAGCAGCAACACGGCCGGGCCGGCGCCGACCAGCGCTGGAATACCAAGCGCTCGGGCGACAATCGCACTGTGCGCGGTAGCACCGCCACGGGCGGTGAGGATGCCGGCGACGCGGGCGGGGTCAAGACGGGCGACATCGGATGGACCGACTTCATCCATAACCAGAATGTACGGTTGCTCAGGCTCGCTCGGGGTTTCGACGCCACTCAGTTGCGCCAGCACTCGACGGCCGATGTCGCGTAAGTCGGCGGCGCGCTCGGCGAGCAAGGCGTCCTGCAGCGATTCCTGTTGTTTGGCCGCCGCTTCAATCACCGCCATCCACGCCGCTTCGGCGCTTTCGCCCTGCTTGAGACGGGTGTCGACTTCATCGGTCAACTCCGGGTCGTCGAGCATTTCCTGGTGAGTGATGAAAATCTCGCGAATGGCCTTGGACTTGCTGCGTTCGATCAAGCCTTCGATGTCGCGACGCACGTCCGCCAACGCCTGCTGGAGACGCTCGCGCTCGATCGCGGCAGACTCACCGCGCAGCGGGTACTCAATGGTTTGCAGCACTTGAATGTGCGCCGGGCCGATGGCGATGCCCGGTGCAGCGGCAATGGCCTGAACCAGGCTGCCGGAGGCTGGCGCGAGGATTACCTCGGCCACATCGGCGATCACTTCGCGCTGTTGGCTCACGGCGGGCAGCGGCTCGACTTCTTCACCGAGGCCTTCTTCGATGGCGGCCAGCAGGGCTGGCAAGGCATCGGCGGCGATGCTCGGTTCGGCGACAAATTCCAACACCTGACCGCGACGAGCACCGAGGCTGAGCAGTTTGCTCAAGCTCTTCACCGACACCGCGCTGTCCTGGCCATCGACGATGCGTACGCGGATTTCACCTTCAAAACTCTTCGCCAGTTGCGCAAGGATCTTCGCCGGGCGCGCGTGCAAGCCGTGGGCGTTGGCCAGGGCGATGCGAGCGCTCGGCCAATCCGCCGGCAGCTCACCGCCCAGGACTTCGAGGACTTTACGGCTGCTGGTGGCGCGGCCCAATTCGTGGCCGCGACCTTCGATCAGCAACGCACAAAGACGCTCGAGCAAGGCCTGATGGGCTTCACCGAGGCTGGCCAGACAGAACAGACCGCTGAGCGGCTGGCCGAGGTAGCGCATGGGTTTGTCCGGGGTGACGAAGGCCAGGCCCGGACGCTTGACCGTTTGCTCGCTGTGCAGCCACCACAAGCCATCGCCCAGCGGCAGCGCGTCGACCTGCTGCAACACGGCAGAGAAACCGTTGCTCACGCAGTCGGCCTGGCGCAGCAAACGTGCACCGCGCCAGACCAGCTCTTCGAAGTCATCGGCGGACACACCGAGGCCGATCATCTGTGCATCCAGCGCCAGTTCTTGCGGCGCGCCTTGCAGCAATTTCAGCAAGGCTTCGGCGGAACTGGCGCGGCGCAGCGCCTGGCCGAGGTCGGTTTCGCCGAGGGCACGGGTCAGCAGCTGCAACAGGCGCAGGTGTTCGTCGGATTTGGCTGCAATACCAATCGCCAGGTAGACGATCTGACCATCGCCCCAGTCCACGCCTTCAGGAAACTGCATCAGCCGCACGCCGGTGGAAAACACCTGATCGCGGGTTTCCGGCGTACCGTGGGGGATGGCAATACCTTGACCGAGAAAGGTCGAGCCCTGGGCTTCGCGCGCCTGCAACCCGGCGAGATAACCCTCGGCCACCAGGCCATCGGTGACCAGATGCTGCGCCAGCAGGTGCAACGCTGCGGACTTATCCACAGCCGATTGGCCCATGGATATCTGCTCTATGGTGAGCTCGAGCATGCTTTCTCCTTTTTGGCGCCTTGTGACGCCAGGTATTGTTTTGAATGATTCAGCTTAGGCGCTTAGGCACACCTTTTCAGGGGCAGTTTTGGCGGTTTCGCGGCAGAACCGGCAAAGGAGCCTATAACGTAGAAAATACGCCTGCTGAAACGTTTAATCTAGAAAGATTGGCACGTTACTCGATAATGTCTCATCCTTGAAGTCCAATTGTCGGATGTGCTGCGACAATGGTCGTCTGCCTTAATCGGGTAGGATTGGCGAAAATGTCGAGGCAAGCTCGAAAAAACAAGGAAAACCCGGGTTGAAACTCAGTGATATCGCCCAGTTGGCCGGTGTGTCCGTTACCACCGCCAGCTATGTCATCAATGGCAAGGCAGAACAACAACGTATCAGCAGTGCCACCGTCGAGCGCGTGCGCGCGGTCGTCGAACAACATGGCTTTACGCCCAATCCCCAGGCTGCCGGGCTGCGCAGTCGGCATACCCGAACCCTGGGTTTCATTCTGCCGGACCTGGAAAACCCCAGTTACGCACGAATCGCCAAACTGCTGGAACAAGGCGCCCGGGCTCGCGGCTATCAGCTGCTGATCGCCAGTTCCGACGATGCACCGGACAGCGAACGGCAATTGCTCAAACTGTTCCGGGCCCGGCGCTGCGATGCATTGATCGTTGCCAGTTGCCTGCCGGCCGGCGATGACAGCTATCGCCAATTGCAGGCCAAGGGCATTCCGATCATCGCGATCGACCGGGTCATGGAGTCTGAGCATTTCTGTTCGGTGATCAGTGATGACCGCGAGGCCAGCCTGCAACTGACCCGCAGTCTACTGGACCCGCTGCCCAAGCAGATCGCACTGATCGGCGCACGCCCCGAATTGAGCATCAGCCAGGAGCGTGCGGGCGGTTTCAAAGAAGCGTTGGCCGGGTTCAAAGGCGAAGTGCTGATCGAACACGGCGAGTCATTCAGCCGTGAGTGCGGCAAACAGTTGATGGAAGAACTGCTACAGCGTCTGGGTCATTTGCCGGATGCGCTGGTGACCACGTCCTACGTGCTGCTTCAGGGCGTATTCGATGCCTTGCACGACTTCCCGCTCAAAACCCGCCCGCTGCGGCTCGGCACCTTCGGCGACACGCAGCTGCTGGATTTCCTGCCGCTGCCGGTCAACGCCATGGCCCAGCAGCATCAACTCATCGTCGACAAGGCCCTCGAACTGGCCCTGGCCGCCATCGAGCAATCGGATTACCGACCCGGCGTGCAGGCTATCGCGCGGACCTTCAAGCAGCGTATTCGCCAGGACTGAACCGTGGAGCTGATCGACAGCCACACTCATCTGGATTTTCCGGACTTCGACGAGGATCGCACGGCGTTGTTGGCCGAGAGCCGCGCCCTCGGAGTGCGGCGGATGGTGGTGCTGGGGGTTTACAACGCCAACTGGCAGCGCGTCTGGGATCTGGTGCAAAGCGACCCCGATCTGTATGCGGCGTTCGGTTTGCATCCGGTGTATCTGGATGATCATCGTCCCGAAGACCTGACGGCACTCGGCGACTGGCTGAGCCGTCTAGCGGGCCATCGACAGTTGTGCGCGGTGGGCGAGATCGGTCTGGATTACTTTATCGAAACCCTGGACCGTGAACGTCAACAGGTACTGTTCGATGCGCAACTACAACTGGCGGCGGACTTCAATCTTCCCGCGCTGATTCATGTGCGACGCAGCCACGCGGCGGTGATTGCCACGCTTAAACGGTTTCGCTTGAAACGCGCGGGGATCATTCATGCCTTCGCCGGCAGCAAAGAAGAAGCCCGCGAATACATCAAGCTCGGTTTCAAACTTGGCCTGGGCGGAGCCGCGACCTGGCCTCAGGCGTTACGCATGCATCGTGTGCTTGCCGAATTGCCGCTTGAATCGGTGGTACTGGAAACCGATTCTCCGGACATGGCGCCCGCCATGTTCCCCGGACAACGCAACAGCCCGGCGCATCTGCCGGCGATCTGCTCGGCATTGGCCGGGATCATGGCGATCAGCCCTGAACAATTGGCCGATGCCAGCACTGCCAATGCCTGTGAGCTGTTCAACTGGTAATCAGTCGGCGTAGGCCTTGGCGGCTTCCAGCGTCAGCGTCATGTGTAGCCGGTGCCGGGCAAACCGCATGACGGCGAAATAGACGAGAATCGCCAACAGCGAAAAATTCAGCTGCTCCACGACGCTGAACATCCCGATCCACTCCAACACCAACGCCACCAGCAACGCGGTGCAAACCATGACCAACGTGCTCGCCCGCAGTAATGCCAGGGAGTCGAGGGACTTGAAGCGCTTGATCTGTTTCGGATCGTTCAGTTGCAAGGCTTTCTGGCAGTGGGAACATGCGAACGCTTCGTTGATCGCAATGGCGTTGAGTTGCCAGGGTTTGAGCAGGAGTGTGCTCGCGCAATGAGCGCAATGACCCTGGATTCCAATCGTTGCAGCAGACATAACCGAGCCTCCTCAGGGCGGGTCCAAGTGATTAATCTTCCTACATTGAAGACCAAAAACCAGACGGCGGAGGAAAACCGGACATTGCCTACCTGAAGAGGGAACAAATACTACAGACAGAGCACACATACCTGTGGGAGCGGGCTTGCTCGCGAAGGCTGATCAACATTCAACATAGATGTCGCCTGTCAGGCCGCTTTCGCGAGCAAGCCCGCTCCCACATTTTTTTTGCGCCGCAGAGTTCTTTAAACCCGGAACGCGCTGATCAGCTGCTTCAACTCCACCACCTGGGCCGACAACGCACGACTGGCGTCTTCGGTCTGGTGTGCACCTTCGGCGGTACGCTCACCGGCGCGGTTGATCTCGACAATGTTCTGGTCGATGTCATGGGCCACGGCGGTCTGCTGCTCTACCGCAGCGGCAATTTGCTGATTCTGATCGACGATCATGCCGACGGCACCGAGGATGTTTTCCAGCGCTTGCTGAACCTTTTCCGACTGCCCCACCGTGCCGTTGGCCATCTGATGACTGGTACCCATCGCCTTCACCGCAGCGCCGACACCACTGTGCAGCTTGGCGATCATCTGCTCGATTTCCTCGGTCGATTGCTGGGTGCGCTTGGCCAGGGTCCGGACCTCGTCCGCCACCACCGCAAAACCACGGCCCTGCTCACCGGCCCGAGCGGCTTCGATGGCCGCGTTGAGGGCCAAGAGGTTGGTCTGTTCGGCGATGCTCTTGATCACCTCCAGCACACGGCTGATGGACTGGCTGTCGCTGGCCAGCTGATTGATCACCAGCACCGACTGATCGATCTCACTGGCCAGTGCAGCGATGCTGCCCTGCTGGGATTCCACCAGCCCGCGACCGCTGATGGTCTCGTCATTGACGCTATGAGCGCTGCTGACCGCTGCCGCGGCACTGCGTGCAACCTCAAGGGACGTGGCGGACATCTGGTTCATGGCCGTGGCGACCTGCTCGATCTGCGTGCGCTGCCCCGCCACCGCCTGGTTACTCTGGGCGGAAACGTTCTCCACCTGCCCGGCCTGGCGCTCGACCTCAGTGACGGTCTGGCCGACCCGCTCGATCAGATCATGGATTTTCTTCACGGTGCCGTTGAACACCTCGCCCAACTCGCCCAGTTCATCGCGGCTGTTGGCGCTGAAGGTTACCGTCATGTCGCCGGCCGCGACCTTGTCCATCACCGCGCCAAGACGCTTGAGGGTGGTGCGGGTCGAGGCATAGAAGCCGCCGTAAAGGTAAAAAATCAGCACAAACACCACCGACAACGCCACGGCCTGCAAGACCATGTGGGTGCGGTTCTGCTCCAGTCGCTGTTGTAACTGGGTGCCGAGAAACTTCAGGGTGGCTTCGTTGAGCTGGTACGTCTGGTCCATCAGGCCCGTGACCTGATCGTAAAAGCCCTGCCACGGCGCATCGAGCGTGTCGGCCATTACCACCTGTTCTTCGAACAGTTCACTGGCCTTTTTCAACGATGCCTTGCTGTTATCGGCCTGAGTGGCCAGGGTTTCCCGTGCCGCTTTGCTGGAGCCCAGCGCGTCCTGCAACTTCAGGGCATATTCGGCGTGCAGTTTTTCGATCTGCGCCAGCAACTCATCAAAACGGGTACTTGATGCCGAATTGAGAAAGCCCTGCCCCAACGAAAAAGAGCCCATCGCCCGGCCTTCGCCCAGAAGCTGGGTCACGGGCGGGGTGACATTGGTAATGAGTTCGCTCAGCTGGCGCATGTCGCTCTGGGTGTCGCGGCTCAGGCCGGCCTGACTGGCGATGATCTGGCTGAAAATTTGCGCGTTGCCGAGCAACTTGCCGATCATCGCGCTTTTGCTTTGCAGGGAGTTTTCCGTTTGCTGGGCCTTGAACGCGGCGATCATTTCATCGCGTTTGCCATCGAAAACCATGATTTGCTCAGCGTCCGCGGTCATCGCCGTCAGCGCTTGCAAACGGGTCAGCACACTTTGCCCCAGGGTACTGATCTGTGACTCGACATTGCCGGCCTTGCCGGACTGACCAAGGGTGACGTTGATCTGCACCAGGTTGTTCAGGGTTTCCAGATCGCGCCGTAACGTCAGGCTACTGCCCAGCAGGTCGAGGCTTTGCAGTTCGACCCGGGTGCCCTGGAATTCTCGATAAGAATCACGCACCAGATAGAAGTTGGTCACCAGCATCGGCACAAGGAACAGCACGCTGATCAGGCTGAACTTCATGCCAAAGCTCAGGCGGTTCATCAGCGCGACGGCGGGATAGAGCAAGCTCTTCACTGGAAGTCTCCCTTTGATTTCTTATTTTTATTGGCAGGCGCGGGTCGAGAGCAGATAGCCACTATTCGGCGCTGTCTCTGTATAGCTCAAATCGGCGGGAGGTTTTGTAACTTAAGGTTAACGACGGGGGGACGCGGTCTTGTAGCAGCTGGCGAAGCCTGCGTTCGGCTGCGCAGCAGTCGTAAATCCTGATTACGCGGTGAGCCTGACAAACCGCGGTGACTGAGTTGGCGACTGCTGCGCAGCCGGACGCAGGCTGCGCCAGCTGCTACAGAGGCCAGTGTGCTTACGGAAGGACGGTCCACAGCGCGAAACCGGCGTACCAGAGCACCGCCGCGCGCAGCAGCAGTTCCCAGATCCGGTCGAGGCTGTTGATGCCGTCAGGCCCGACCACCGGTGCCGGGATTTCACCGGCCACCAGCCCGACCTTCTCGATCAATTGGGCGGCGCTGATGTTCCAGTTCAGCAGCTCGTGCACCATCACGCGACCCACCGCGACAAAGTTGCCGACCAACGCAAAGCTCGCCGCCAGCAGACGCACCGGCACCCAGTCGAACGCATGACGCAGTTTTGCCGCGCGCTCGACCACGGCCGGGTTCTGCCCGTGTTCTTCGGCCAGGGCCAGCAGTCGATAGCTCAGGGCCGCGACCGGCCCCAGCAGGAAGTACCAGAAAATCACCGCGAAAAAGCTCTGATAAGCCTCCCACAGCAGATGCCCTTCGACCCGTTCCAGCAGTTGTTCACCGCTATCGGCGCAGATACCCACATCGCGGTCCGCTACATGAGCGGCCGCTTGCAGGTCTTCCCGGCGCCAGGCATCGCGAAACGGCCCGAGACCGGCCAGCAGATCACCGCGGCCGAGACTGTAAATCACCACCAGCAGATGCACCGGCAACGCCAGCAGACCGTAAGCCACCGGGTCCAATACCAGTAGCAGCAAACCCAGCAGTGCCGCTGGCAACAACACCAGTATCAGCAAAATCAACCACGGACTTTTCGCCAGACGCGGACTGACCTCAAGCTTGTTCAGCTCGCGAACCCATCCACCATCGCGCTGAACCCGATGGCGCAGGGCCGAGAACTTCTCGATCCAGACCGCCAACAGCAACACCAGAAAACTCATTGTTGTTCCTCTTTTGCCAGGGCCGCCCGATAGCGTGCCCAGTCGAACGCAGGCCCCGGATCGGTTTTACGCCCGGGTGCAATGTCGCTATGCCCGCAAATGCGCTGTGCGGTGATGGCCGTGAACACGCTTTGCAGCTGCCGGGTCAGGGTCGTCAACGCTTGATACTGAGCGTCGGTGAACGGCAGATCATCCGTGCCTTCAAGTTCGATGCCCAAGGAAAAATCGTTACAGGTTTCCCGCCCTTCGAAACTCGAGACGCCGGCATGCCAGGCACGCTCAAGACAAGAGACAAACTGAGTGACGGTGCCGTCACGTTCGATCAGAAAGTGCGCAGACACTCGCAGGTCGGCGATCCCTTCAAAGTAAGGGTGCTCCGTGACATCCAGACGATTCTGGAAAAATTCCTGCACCTTGCCGGTAGCGAACTGCGCTGGTGGCAGACTGATGTTGTGGATCACCAGCAGGGAAATTTCGCCCGAGGGGCGCGCATTGAAGTTGGGCGAGGGGCAAATATCTACGCCCTGACACCAACCGCTCGCGGGGTCCAACTGCATACAGGTTCCTTCAACGACGACTGTGTAGGCGCCCAGTATGCCGCGATAGACCCTCGGGGCGCGATCACTTGCCGCGATTGAGGCGACGCAGATTGCCGATCACCGACTCCAGCGCCCGGTCGAACAGCAAGGTGTCGTCCAGCGCGCGCACCGCGCCACGACGCAATTCCAGCGCCAGACCGGTGCGGCTGCGCTCCAGCACTTTCATCCCGGTGCGATTGACGAAAATGTACTTGCCGGTGGCTTCAATGATCGCCGCCAGCTTGCAGCGAAGGGTGTTGTCCTCGTCTTCCTGAAACTCGACCCAGCACCCCAACCGCAGTTGATCGACCTGAAGCAAACCGGCATCGTCCTCCGGTAAACGAACTGACGCCGTTTCGGCCGGCCCTTCGTCCGCGGTTCGCAGGACGATTTCCTGCAGCACTTGGACCATTACCGGAGTATCGAGAGACTGTTCAAGCTTTTGCCCTGGACGTTCGAACAGTTGAACGTGCAAGGCTTCCAGCTCACTGAAAAATTCGCTGGTGGCGAACGGATCGAAGGCCGAACTGTTCAGCCCGTCGCGCAACGACTTGAGCAATCCAGGCACCAGCGCCAACAAGCGCAGACTCGCATCAGCCTCATCATGACGCTGCACGCTCCAGATCAGTTGCTCCATGGACTGCACATTGGCGTGCCACTCGGCCGACTGATCGCCGTGCTTGAGACAGGTCAGCAGCAGCACCTGGCTCCAGGCTTCCTGGACAAACACCACCACCCGTTGCGGCAATACTTTGCCTAACAAGGCCTGATTCAGCACCTGCTCGACGCGCTGGCGGGCCAGTTCAGTCCTGGCGCGGCCTTCTTCGGCGTCACGGGTACGTTGCTCCAGCAGCTCACTGCGACGGCGCTCATCGCTGGTGAAGGCGAGAAAATCCGCCAACAATTCGGAAAAGACCGCCGGATCATCGACAAAATCGTTCAGCAACCGTTGCACCACTTGCTCGATGCGCAGATACAGACTGTCGCGCTCATGGTCATCGAACTCACCCCAGCCCATGGCTGCGGTGGCGATTTCATTGAGCAGGCGCCGGGCCGGGTGACTGCTGCGGCTGAAGAAGCTCTTGTCGAGCACCGCCACTTTCAGCATCGGGATCTGCAGGCGGCCGATCAACGCCTTGAGCGAGTCCGGCAGGTTGCGGTCAT
The DNA here is from genome assembly GCF_004136015.1 of Pseudomonas sp. ACM7. NCBI lineage: Bacteria > Pseudomonadati > Pseudomonadota > Gammaproteobacteria > Pseudomonadales > Pseudomonadaceae > Pseudomonas > Pseudomonas sp. ACM7. The sequence goes on from NZ_CP024866.1 coordinate 1,740,852, forward strand.
CGAGGATGCATTCGAAGAGCATGGCGTTCAGGTTGATCACGTCTTCGTCAGCCACCCCGACCACGCGTGACTTGCCACTTTTGACGCTGACCCGGGTCAGCAGCTGTTCGAGCTGGTTTCGCAGATCGAAGTCGTCCTGGGCTGCCGGCGCCGGCACGTATTGCTGCAAGTGCGAGAGCAGCCGCATTAGGTCACGGGTGGAAATCGGCTGTGTCAGGGCACTGGCTTCCAGGGTTGGCGCGACACTGCCACGCACGTGAAACAGCAACTCCTGCAACGCCGCGAAGACTTCCTGCACGCTGTCGTCGATCGGCGGGCCACCGACGCGAGTGTTGGCCTGTGCGGGTTCAGTACCAACGCTGGCAGTCGCACGATCCGTGACCCGACGCGCAGGGGCGGGCTTAAGGTCAGGCAGAACACCGGTGGCGATCAGCAACTGATTGGCTTCGGCGTAAAGCTGATTGGCATCCCTGAGCACATAGCGCTCGAACAGTTTGAGGATGATCAGCTTGACCTTGATCTCCACCCCCAGGTTGCGCCCGGCCTGCAAAAAGTACTCGCAGAGCATCGCCGGCCCCATGGGATTGTGCTGATCGAGCAGTTCCCTGCCCAGCAGTGCGCTGAGTCGGGCGGTCAGTTGGTCCAGGGCGAATCCGTCGCGGTTCAGCACTTTTCTGACCATCGCCTCCACCGCCACGCTACGTTCCATGTCGTCATCGGGCATCGCCACCGAATCGTCGAAGACCAACGCCATGGGCAAGGCAGACTGAGTGATGTCGTACTGGGTGAGGCTGACAAAAGCCGCGAAGAATTGTTCGAGAAAGCCGCGTTCGATGTTTTTGCGCTTTAGGCGCAAGTCGCGCATGGCTTCGAAGAAGAGGTTCTGTTCGACGTCAATGCGGGCCCGGTCGGCCATTTCGAACAGCGTGTCGTCGGCGTTATCGAACAGTTCCTGCAAACCATGCCTGAGCTGTTGAGCGGCCTTGTCGCGAACCTGAAGCAGAATCACAGGCAGGCGGGCGAGCGGCGAGTGAGTCGCCTGGTCGGTAGCAACCTTGTGCAAAGGCACTACATTCCCGTCGTTGTGCATTCAGGCCTCCTGAAACGGTGAGTCTTCGAAGTCGTCAATCCAAATCCACGTCAAAGTCATGACGTCAAAAGCAAGGCGGATTATCTTGCAAAAGATGTCCCCTCTACCAGCAGACTCTGCGTTCCCCATTGAAATAGACGCTTATGGCAGACGCTGACTTAGTGCCGATTGCTCAGGCGAATCGACCAAATGCAGGTTTCAGAGTGATCGGAACGCGTCCGACGCCTTGGGTTGCCCAGCGCCATGGCCCTATAATCGGGCCACTTTGTTTGTGGAGTCCGTTATGCCGAATCTACGTCTCGCCGATTTGACCGCCGAAATCGAAGCCAACGTGCGCCGTGCGTTGCTCGAAGACATCGGCAGCGGCGACATCACCGCACAGCTGATCCCGGCCGAACGCCTGGCCAAAGCCACGATCATCACCCGCGACGCTGCCGTCATCTGCGGCACAGCCTGGGTTGATGCAGTGTTTCGGCAGCTGGACCCACGTGTTGCGGTGCACTGGCAAGTGCGCGATGGCGAGCGGGTGAAACCCAATCAGGTGCTGTTCCACCTCGAAGGCCCGGCGCGCTCACTACTGACGGGCGAACGCAGTGCACTGAACTTCCTGCAGTTGCTTTCTGGCGTGGCCACGCGCGCGCAGTACCTGGCGGATTACGTTGCCGAGACTCAGGTGAAGTTGCTCGACACCCGTAAAACCTTGCCGGGGCTGCGTCTGGCGCAGAAGTACGCCGTGACCTGCGGTGGTTGCCACAACCACCGCATCGGCCTGTACGACGCCTTCCTGATCAAGGAAAACCATATTGCCGCCTGCGGTGGCATCCCGGAGGCCATCAAAGCCGCGCACAAGATTGCCCCGGGCAAACCGGTGGAGATCGAAGTGGAAAGCCTGGAGGAGCTGAAGGAAGCCCTGGCGGCCGGTGCCGACATCATTATGCTCGATGAGTTGAGCCTGGATGACATGCGCGAAGCCGTGCGCCTGAACGGCGGCAAGGCGAAACTGGAGGCCAGCGGCGGTATCAACGAAAGCACGCTGCTACCGATCGCCGAAACCGGGGTGGATTACATCTCGATTGGTGCGATGACCAAGGATGTGAAGGCTGTCGATCTGTCGATGCGACTGAGCCTTTGATCGAGAAAACGTCCGTACCAAATGTGGGAGCGAGCCTGCTCGCGAAAGGGGTGAGTCAGGCGCCAATTACGTCGACTGACACGCCCTCTTCGCGAGCAAGCTCGCTCCCACAGTTCAGACCACCAGATTATTCATCTCGCAGTACTCTTCCCACTCGACGCCCAACACCTCGGCAGCCTCCTTGTGCAGAACAAGGCGCGCAACCTCGAACTCTTCAGGGGTTGAGGTGTACTTGAGCGTCAGTTCCCACGGCTGCAAGCCCTGAGACTCTGCCTCATCCTCGAATGCCCACTGGATCTGGTCTTTCTGATCGTCGGCGGGCAAGTCCTTGATCTCTTCGGCTAGCTGGGGCGAATCCAGCAAGTACTTCTTCAGTGCTTCTGCGTGTCTGGCTTCTTGGGTCAATTCTTTAACGGTCATGGCGTTCTCTTTGATCTGGGGAATGGAAGATGGATCTGGATCATCAAGGATCTCTCTGACGCAAAAAACCGTTTGAAGCCCGGTTTATCTGGCCTTCAGAACCATTCGGGATCATCTGAAAACAACGTGTCGCTCGTGCCCGAGACAGGAATCGAACCTGCGACCTTCGCGTTACGAGTGCGCTGCTCTACCAACTGAGCTACACGGGCAGTGGGCTAAACCTAGCACTGACTTTGGGGTCAGGCAACTTCATGACTCGTCTCATTTTTTTGCAGACAAAAAAATGCCCCGCAGCTTTCACTGCGGGGCATTTTTTATAACGTTGAAGCGGTCAGGCGTGGGGAGTGATTAAACGCCCGAAGCCTTGGCTGCTGCTACGTCTTTGATGGACAGCTTGATACGGCCGCGGTTGTCCACGTCCAGTACCAGAACTTCCACTTCCTGGCCTTCTTTCAGGATGTCGGTCACTTTCTCTACGCGAGCGTCGCTCAACATCGAGATGTGGACCAGACCGTCCTTGCCCGGCAGGATGTTGACGAATGCGCCGAAGTCGACGATGCGCTCAACCTTACCAACGTAGATCTTGCCGATTTCGGCTTCAGCGGTGATACCCAGAACGCGCTGACGTGCTGCTTCAGCCGCTTCCTTGGTTTCGCCGAAGATCTTGATCGAGCCGTCGTCTTCGATGTCGATCGAAGCCTTGGTCTCTTCACAGATCGCACGAATGGTCGCGCCGCCTTTACCGATGACATCACGGATTTTGTCGGTGTCGATTTTCATCGCGATCATGGTCGGAGCGTTTTCCGACAATTCGGTACGCGACTGGCCAATGATCTGGTTCATCTGACCGAGGATGTTCAGGCGCGCTTCCAGGGCTTGGCCCAGAGCGATCTCCATGATTTCTTCGGTGATGCCTTTGATCTTGATGTCCATCTGCAGCGCGGTCACACCTTTGGCGGTACCCGCTACTTTGAAGTCCATGTCGCCCAAGTGATCTTCGTCACCCAGGATGTCGGTCAGGATGGCGAACTTCTCGCCTTCTTTAACCAGACCCATGGCGATACCGGCAACCGGTGCCTTCATCGGAACGCCGGCATCCATCAGAGCCAGGGAAGCGCCGCAGACCGAAGCCATGGAGCTCGAACCGTTGGACTCGGTGATTTCCGACACAACACGAATGGTGTACGGGAACACGTCGGCAGCAGGCAGCATGGCTGCAATCGAACGACGGGCCAGACGGCCGTGACCGATTTCGCGACGACCAGCGCCACCCATGCGGCCACACTCACCTACCGAGAACGGAGGGAAGTTGTAGTGCAGCATGAACGGGTCTTTTTTCTCGCCTTCCAGGGTGTCCAGCAGTTGTGCGTCACGGGCGGTGCCCAGTGTTGCAACAACCAGAGCCTGGGTTTCGCCACGGGTGAACAGAGCCGAACCGTGAGTCTTAGGCAGAACACCGACTTCGATGTTCAGAGGACGTACGGTCTTGGTGTCGCGGCCGTCGATACGTGGCTTGCCGTTTACGATGTTTTCGCGAACGGTGCGGTATTCGATTTCGCCGAAAGCAGCTTTGACTTCGCTGGACGAAGGCTGGCCTTCTTCACCGGACAGCTTGGCAACAACCTGGTCTTTCAACTCACCCAGGCGAGCGTAACGGTCGGCCTTGATGGTGATGGTGTAAGCCTGGGAGATCGCGTCGCCGAACTCGGCACGGATAGCGCCCAGCAGTGCGGTGGCTTCTGGCTGTGGAGCCCATGTCCAGGTTGGCTTGGCTGCTTCAGCGGCCAGTTCTTTAACGGCGTTGATCACAACCTGGAACTCGTCGTGAGCAAACAGTACCGCGCCCAGCATCTGGTCTTCAGTCAGCTCTTTGGCTTCCGATTCAACCATCAGAACGGCTTCCGAAGTACCGGCAACGACCATGTCCAGGCTCGAAGCTTTCTGTTGTTCGTAAGTCGGGTTCAGCAGGTAGCCGGTGCTTTCGTGGAACGCAACGCGGGCAGCGCCGATCGGACCATCGAAAGGAATGCCGGAGATGGCCAGGGCAGCCGAGGTACCGATCATCGCAGCGATGTCCGGATCGGTTTTCTTGCTGGTGGAAACGACGGTGCAGACAACCTGCACTTCGTTCATGAAGCCTTCTGGGAACAGCGGACGGATCGGACGGTCGATCAGTCGGGAAGTCAGGGTTTCTTTCTCGGAAGGACGGCCTTCGCGCTTGAAGAAACCGCCAGGGATCTTACCGGCAGCGTAAGTCTTTTCCTGGTAGTGAACGGACAGAGGGAAGAAGCCCTTGCCTGGATCGGCTTGTTTGGCACCGACTACGGTCACCAATACGCTGACGTCGTCGTCAACGGTGACCAATACTGCGCCGGAGGCCTGACGGGCGATACGGCCAGTCTCGAGGGTAACGGTCGACTGACCGAACTGGAATTTTTTGATTACCGGGTTCACGGTGTCCTACCTTCTTTTGTGGCTCTTGGGGAACTTGTCTTCTTGCGAAATTCTTGGGCAACGCCGGGAATCGGCCCGACTGTCATTGTCCAGGTAAAGCAGGTATCCAGATAAAACTTGAGGCTGGGAGCCTGCCATGCGCCAGCGGGAAACCCACTGACGTACGACAGACAACCAACCTCTAGCGCAATCGCTTATTAGCGACGCAGACCCAGGCGACCGATCAGAGCCTGGTAACGACCCAGATCCTTGCCTTTCAGGTAGTCCAGCAGCTTACGACGCTGGTTTACCATGCGGATCAGACCACGACGGGAGTGGTGATCTTTACCGTTGGCCTTGAAGTGACCTTGCAGCTTGTTGATGTTGTGGGTCAGCAGTGCAACTTGCACTTCTGGCGAACCAGTGTCACCAACAGCTTGCTGGTAGTCAGCTACGATTTGAGCTTTTTCTTGAACGTCGAGAGCCATGAGGCAATCCTTTTATCAGGAAACTGTTTCAAAGAAACAGCTTCAACAGGCCAGGGACAAATCCCTGTATCTAAAAATGAGTAGTGACCGTGCCTGTTAACAGCCACCCTCGTCCCAGTTTGTGCAAAAGCTACTGCGCTCGGTAATCCTGCGTCAAAAACAGGCTCGGAATGCTCATTGACAGCAGTCAACTCCGCTTCCTCGCCTGTTTTTTCCTTGTCTTCCCTTCGCTCGTTACGCTTTTACACCAAACTGGTTCCGGTCATTCTGACCGAATCAGTCGACGTGGCGCGATGCGCCCGTCTTCGCTCACTTCACCGATACCGATGAAGCGACCATTGTGATCCTGTACCCGTACCATGCCGAACTTCGGTGCATCCGGGGCTCGTACCGGTTGGCCGTTAAGCCAGTAGAACGAGCTGTGCTCCGAGAACTGCAACAGTGGCCAATCCAGCAGGCCGCTGTCCGATGGCATCAGGAAGCGGTCGACCGCTTCGTTGCCGCCTTCGGCATGTACCGCTTCCAACTCTTCAAGCGTGACCGTCTGGGCCAGCGTGAAAGGCCCGGCCTGGGTACGTCGCAGTTCAGCAACGTAAGCGCCACAACCGAGTTGCTCACCGATATCCTCCACCAGGGTGCGGATATAGGTACCTTTGGTGCAATCCACTGCAAGCCGCGCAGTATCACCTTCAAAGGCCAGTAATTCCAAGCGCGCAATAGTAACAGAACGCGGTTCGCGCTCCACTACTTCACCTGCCCTGGCCAGCTTGTACAACGGCTGGCCATCACGTTTGAGCGCCGAGTACATGGGCGGTATCTGACTGATTTGCCCACGAAATTTCGGCAGCACCGCTTCAACATCGGCGCGACCAACGGTCACCGGGCGCTCCAGCAAAACGTCACCCTCGGCATCCGCCGTGGTGGTGGTCTTGCCCAGTTGCGCCAGGGTTTCATAAGCCTTGTCGGAATCGAGCAGGTATTGCGAAAACTTGGTGGCCTCACCGAAGCACAACGGCAACACGCCGGTGGCCAGCGGATCGAGACTGCCGGTGTGCCCGGCCTTCTCGGCGTTCAGCAGCCAGCGGACCTTCTGCAACGCCGCATTGGAGGTGAACCCCAGTGGCTTGTCGAGCAGGATGATACCGCTGACGTTACGACGGATACGTTTGACCTGAGCCACCGATTACTCCTTGGTGTCTTCGGCTTCTGCCGCAACCGGATGCTGATTGTCTTCAGCTACTGCACGTTCGATCAATGCCGACAGATGAGCACCACGCACGACGCTTTCGTCGTAGTGGAAGTGCAACTGCGGAACGCTGCGCAACTTCATTTCGCGAGCCAACTGCATGCGCAGGAAACCAGCGGCGGAGTTGAGCACCTTGATGCTTTGCGCGATGTCTTCAGCGTTGTCCTGCCCCATCACGGTGATGAAGATCTTGGCGTGACCGACGTCACGGCTGACTTCAACAGCGGTAATGGTGACCAGGCCGACGCGCGGGTCTTTGACTTCACGACGGATCAGCTGTGCCAGCTCACGCTGCATCTGATCGCCGATACGTTGGGTACGGCTGTATTCTTTTGCCATGTCTTGTTACCTGTTACTGCCCCACGGTGAAACCCGAAGGGTCTGAAAGCGGCAAACGCCCGGCCTGACAAAAGCCAGACCGGGCGTTGCATTTAGAGTCCTGACGCTGCGCCGCGCATCTGCATGCGACGGCTCATCGTGGCCCTTGAAGTGCGCGAGTTAGAGGCTGCGAGCAACCTGAACCTTCTCGTAGACTTCGATCTTGTCGCCTGCTTTGACGTCGTTGTAGCTCTTGACGCCAATACCGCATTCCATGCCGGCACGTACTTCGGAAGCGTCATCCTTGAAGCGGCGCAGGGATTCCAGCTCGCCTTCGAAGATAACGATGTCTTCACGCAGTACACGGATTGGACGGTTACGGTGAACAACACCTTCGATAACCATGCAACCGGCGATCGCGCCAAACTTCGGCGAACGGAACACGTCACGGACTTCAGCGGTACCCAGGATGTTCTCGCGAACATCGCTGCCCAGCATACCGGTGAGGGCTTTCTTGACGTCTTCGATGATGTCGTAGATCACGTTGTAGTAACGCATATCCAGACCTTCCTGCTCGACGATCTTGCGAGCGCCAGCATCGGCACGCACGTTGAAGCCAAACAGTACAGCGTTGGAGGCCAGTGCCAGGTTGGCGTCGGATTCGGTGATACCACCGACGCCGCCACCGACAACACGCACTTGCACTTCGTCGTTACCCAGGCCGTTCAAGGCACCGTTCAACGCTTCCAGCGAACCACGGACGTCGGATTTGAGGACGATGTTGAGCGTCTTCTTCTCTGCCTGACCCATGTTTTCGAAGATGTTTTCCAGCTTGCCGGCGTGAGCGCGAGCCAGTTTGACTTCGCGGAACTTGCCTTGACGGAACAGAGCCACTTCACGGGCTTTCTTCTCGTCCGACAGCACGCTCATCTCGTCGCCAGCGTCCGGGGTACCGTCCAGGCCGAGGATCTCGACAGGGATGGAAGGACCGGCTTCCTTGATTGGCTTGCCGTTCTCGTCGAGCATGGCACGTACACGGCCATAGTTCGAACCGACCAGCACCATGTCGCCTTGGCGCAGGGTACCGTCTTGAACCAGAACGGTTGCAACCGGGCCACGACCTTTGTCGAGACGCGATTCAACCACGACGCCACGGCCAGGAGCCGAAGGAGTCGCTTTCAGCTCCAGAACTTCAGCTTGCAGCAGAACAGCTTCGAGCAACTCGTCCACGCCAGTACCGACTTTCGCCGAAACCGATACGAACGGGGTGTCGCCGCCCCACTCTTCCGAAGTCACGCCGTGAACCGACAGTTCGCTACGGATGCGATCGAGATCAGCGCCCGGCTTGTCGATTTTGTTCACAGCAACCACCAGTGGAACACCGGCAGCCTTGGCGTGCTGGACCGCTTCAATGGTCTGCGGCATAACGCCGTCGTCCGCTGCAACGACCAGGATCACGATGTCAGTCGCCTTGGCACCACGAGCACGCATTGCGGTAAACGCAGCGTGACCCGGGGTGTCGAGGAACGTGACCATGCCGCGATCAGTTTCAACGTGGTACGCACCGATGTGCTGGGTGATACCGCCGGCTTCGCCAGCAGCTACCTTGGCACGACGGATATAGTCGAGCAGCGACGTCTTACCGTGGTCAACGTGGCCCATTACGGTCACGACTGGCGCACGGGAGAACGTCTCACCTTCAAACTTCAGGGACTCGGCCAGGGAATCTTCCAGGGCGGTGTCGCTGACCAGGGTCACTTTGTGGCCCAGTTCTTCGGCTACCAGTTGAGCAGTTTCCTGATCAAGCACCTGGTTGATGGTCGCTGGAGTACCCAGTTTGAACATGAACTTGATGATTTCAGCAGCCTTGACCGACATCTGATTGGCGAGATCGCCAACAGTGATGGTCTCGCCGATCTGCACATCACGCACGACAGGGCCTGTTGGGCTCTGGAAACCGTGTGCGTTGCGTTTTTTCAGCTTGGCCTTGCCGCGACCACCACGACGAAAGCCATCGCTTTCTTCGTCGGTAGTACGTGGGGCAACGCGTGGTGCAGGCGCTTTCTCTTTGACCGAGGCACGATGCGGAGCGTTTTTACGCTCGCCGTCGCCACCACCGCTGCGACGATTGTTATCGTCGGCACGTGGTTTATCCGGACGGCGCTGTTCGTTCTGCTTGTTGCGAACGTCAGCAGACGGTGCTGGAGCAGCGGCTACAACCGGTGCGCTTTCGCGTACTGGCTCGGCAACTGCAGCAGGCGCTGCAACGGCGTCGTTAGTAGCGGTTTGCGCAGCAGCAGGCTGGCGACGCGCTTCTTCTTCGGCGCGACGCTTGGCTTCTTCTTCAGCCTTCTGACGTGCAGCATTGTCTACTGCGCGACGTTCTTCCAGTTCGCGTTTGCGCTCGGCTTCGATTTCTTCCGGGCTGCGCTGTACGAAGACTTTCTTCTTGCGTACTTCAACGCTGATGCTTTTGCTGCCAGCAACACGCAGTGTACTGGTGGTTTTGCGCTGCAATGTAATCTTGCGCGGTTCTTCCACTTTCGCCTTGTGGCTGCTCTTCAAGTGAGTCAGCAAAGACTGCTTCTCACTATCGCTCACACCTTCATCGGCGGCGGTGTGCGGCAGACCTGCCTCACGCATCTGCTGCAACAGGCGCTCTACCGGTGTTTTGACCTCATCGGCCAGTTGTTTCACCGTGACTTGCGTCATGCACTTCTCTCCTCAGGCCGCGCCTAATTACTCGAACCAGTGGGCTCGGGCGGCCATGATCAACTTGCCGGCACGATCATCGTCAATGCCGTCGATGTCGAGCAGATCGTCAATAGACTGCTCGGCCAGGTCTTCGCGGGTAATTACGCCGCGCACCGCCAGTTCCATCGCCAAATCCTTGTCCATACCCTCAAGCGAGAGCAGGTCTTCGGCCGGATGGGCGTCTGCCAGCTTTTCCTCAGTAGCGATGGCTTTGGTCAACAAACGATCCTTGGCGCGAGCGCGAAGCTCGTTGACGGTTTCTTCGTCAAAGCCGTCGATGTTGAGCATTTCTTCCAACGGTACGTAGGCAATCTCTTCCAGGCTGGTAAAGCCTTCATCTACCAGCACCTGCGCCAGGTCTTCGTCGACTTCCAGCTCGTCGATGAAGTTGCGCAGGATGTCGCCGGTTTCTGCTTGCTGCTTAGCCTGGATGTCCGATTCGGTCATCACGTTCAGGGTCCAGCCAGTCAACTGGCTAGCCAGACGCACGTTCTGACCACCGCGACCGATGGCCTGAGCGAGATTGTCTGCGCCAACGGCGATGTCCATTGCATGGGCATCTTCGTCAACGATAATTGCCGCCACTTCAGCCGGCGACATTGCATTGATCACGAACTGAGCCGGGTTGTCGTCCCACAGGACGATGTCCACACGCTCACCGCCCAACTCACCCGACACTGCCTGGACGCGCGAACCGCGCATACCGATGCAAGCGCCTTGCGGGTCGATGCGTTTGTCCTTGGAGCGGACCGCGATCTTGGCGCGCGAACCCGGGTCACGGGATGCTGCCATTACTTCGATCAGGCCTTCAGCGATTTCCGGCACTTCGATGCGGAACAACTCGATCAGCATTTCCGGCGCGGTACGCGACAGGATCAGCTGCGGGCCGCGGTTCTCGGTGCGGATTTCCTTGAGCAGCGCACGCAGACGCACGCCAACCCGGAAGGTTTCGCGAGAGATGATGTCTTCACGAGCCAGCAACGCTTCGGCGTTGTTGCCCAGATCGACGATCACGTTGTCGCGGGTCACTTTCTTCACGGTGCCGGAGATGATTTCTCCCAGGCGCTCGCGATAGGCATCAACGACTTGAGCGCGCTCGGCTTCGCGAACTTTCTGCACGATGACTTGCTTGGCAGTCTGTGCAGCGATACGGCCGAACTCGATGGATTCGATCTTTTCTTCGACTACATCACCAACCTGAGCACCAGGATGCGTTTCTGCAACCTTGCTCGGCCAGGTTTCGATGGCCGGATCGTCCAGGTCTGCTTCTTCGACGACCGTCCAGCGACGGAATGTCTCGTAAGCACCGGTGTGGCGATTGATTTCCACACGCAGATCAACTTCGTCCTCGAAACGTTTTTTGGTAGCAGTGGCCAGAGCCAGCTCCAGCGCTTCAAAAATTACGTTTGCCGGTACGCCCTTTTCATTGGATACCGACTCAACAACCAGCAGTACTTCTTTGCTCATCGTACGCCTCGCCTTTCGCAAGCCATTGGATCCGCGGGATCCGCGTCTCAGTCAAAACTGGGAATAATGTTGGCCTTGTCGATCATATCGATCGGCAACAGGAACTCATGGTCTTCTACCTGCACCACGACGTCCTGCTCTTCTACACCGCGCAGAAGGCCCTGAAAGTTGCGTCGGCCTTCAAAAGGCGAGCGCAGCTTGATCTTCACTTGTTCACCGGCAAATTTTGCAAACTGCTCAATAGTGAACAGCGGGCGTTCCATGCCAGGCGAGGAAACTTCAAGGGTGTATTCAACGGCAATTGGATCTTCAACATCCAGAACGCCGCTGATCTGACGGCTGACAATGGCACAATCGTCCACGAGCACACCGCCCTCTTTATCGATATAAACGCGCAACATTGAGTGGCGACCTTGAGCCGAAAACTCAATACCCCAGCATTCATAGCCTAGGGCCACGACCACCGGGGCCAGCAAGGCCTGCAACTCTTCTAGCTTGCTCGACACCTGAAACCCCCTCGTGCATGTATGTGCATGCTGTGCAAAATAAAAAAATGGGCGAAACGCCCATCCTTGAAACGCCGTCGAACAGCGGCGTTGAAAGTGTCCAGCTAACAAAAAGCCCCTTAAAAGGGGCTCCTTAAACTGGTTGCGGGGGCCGGATTTGAACCGACGACCTTCGGGTTATGAGCCCGACGAGCTACCAGACTGCTCCACCCCGCGACAAAGCTGGGGCGGAAGTATACGACCGATCCCTGACAGGGTCAATGTAACCTTCCACCTACAAGAAAGCCCGCAACAGCGGGCTCTCCTGATAATTGGTACCGAGAAGGGGACTCGAACCCCTACACCCTATGGGCACAACCACCTCAAGGTTGCGTGTCTACCAATTCCACCACCTCGGCAATACTACGTTTGAAACCCTTCTTACTTTTGCTCTTGAGCTGGAGGCACGTCAGTCGCTGGAGTAGCCGACTTTTGCTCTTGAAGCACCGGTACATCATCAGAAGCCGGTTGTTGCTTTGGAACTTCCAACACTGCTGGATTTGGCAAACCTACTTGAGTCAGCTGGTGAGCCTTCTCTTTAGCAAAGTAACCTAACCCTAAGCTGGTTATGAAGAAACCGGCGGCAAGTATAGCAGTAAACTTACTAAGAAAGGTAGAGGAACCTTGGCTTCCGAACACAGTATTTGAAGCACCTGCTCCGAAAGACGCGCCAGCATCCGCACCTTTACCCTGCTGCAGCAATACCAGAGCAACTACGCCCAATGCACCCAGCAGATGAAAAACGACTACGACTGTTTCCAGCATTTTTTCAGTTTCCCGCGGCGCGACAAATCGCACCGAACTCATCTGCATTCAGGGAAGCCCCACCAATGAGCCCCCCATCGATATCCGGCATGCCGAACAGTTCGACCGCATTGGCCGCCTTCACGCTGCCGCCGTATAGAAGCCGCACACCTTGTGCGACCTCAGAATTCTCTGCCGCCAACTGAGCGCGAATGGCTGCATGCACATCCTGCGCCTGTTGCGGCGAAGCAGTCAGCCCGGTACCAATGGCCCAGACCGGCTCGTAAGCGATTACTGCCTTTGCAAAGGCACCAACACCCAGCTCCTCTATGATACTGCCTAGCTGACGCCCGACAACCTCAAGAGTTTTTCCAGCCTCGCGCTCTTCAAGGGTCTCCCCTACGCACAACACCGGAATCAAGCCACTTGCCTGTGCCGCTGCGAACTTGCGAATCAGCATTCCGTCCTGCTCGCCCATTATCTGGCGGCGCTCGGAGTGCCCAACAAGTACAAAAGAACAGCCTGCATCCACCAACTGACTCGGCGCAACTTCACCGGTCAACGCACCTTGCATGGATTCCACCGCAGAGTTCTGCGCGCCGACCGAAATCGACTTTTCCTTCAAGCCATCAATCACTTGATTGATATGCAAGCAAGGCGGGAATACCGCTACATCAACATCGCTCGGCAAGGCCAGATGACGAAGGCCATTGATCAGCTCAGCGACGCTGGCGCGGGTACCGTGCATCTTCCAGTTACCAGCTACCATAGGGCGACGCATGCTGTACCTCGTCGGTCAAAGTGGGCGCAGATGTTACCCAACACAATCATGGCTGGCAAGCCGAAATCAGGCAGAAACTTCAGTAACCAGTTTTGCCAGCTCTTCGGCGTAGCCGCGAACCTGTGTTTCGTCCTCGCCTTCGACCATGACCCGCACCAGCGGCTCCGTCCCGGACTTGCGCAACAGCACGCGCCCACGACCAGCCATAGCCTCGGTAACGCGCTCGCTTGCCTCCTTGACGGATGGATGATCAAGAGGGCTCGCACCGCCGCCGAATCGTACATTGATCAGCACCTGAGGGCACTTGCGCAGCGCCTGACGCGATTGCGCCAGCCCCTCGGAGCGGGTCTTCAGCGCCATCAATACCTGCAATGCGGCAATGATCGCGTCACCGGTGGTGGTGTGGTTGAAGCAGACAATGTGCCCCGAATTTTCACCACCCACCAGCCAATCACGCTCCAGCAACTCGGAGATTACGTAACGGTCGCCAACATTGGCCCGCACAAAAGGAATTGCCAGATCCGCCAGGGCCAACTCCAACCCCAGATTACTCATCAACGTACCGACCACACCACCCTGCAACTTGCCCTGCTCATGCAGGTCACGAGCAATGATGAACAGCAACTCATCACCGTCGACGACAGTACCGGTATGATCAACCATCTGAACGCGGTCACCATCACCGTCAAAGGCGATACCCAAATCAGCATGCTCGGCCAATACAGCAGCTTGCAGCGGCCCCATATGGGTCGAACCGCAATTTTCATTGATGTTCAGGCCGTTAGGATGAGCAGAAAGCACAACGACATCGGCTCCCAGCTCACGGAATACACTAGGCGCCACCTTGTAGGTCGCACCATGAGCGCAGTCGATCACGATCTTCAGGCCCGCGAAGCTGGTGCCGGTCGGGACGCTGCTTTTGCAGAATTCGATATAGCGGCCCGAAGCATCGTTGATGCGCGATACCTTGCCGATCTTGCTCGATTCAACAACAGTCATCGGGGTGTCGAGCAACTCTTCGATCATATGCTCGACTTCATCAGGAAGCTTGGTGCCCTTCCCGGAGAAAAACTTGATGCCATTGTCATCGTGAGGGTTGTGCGAGGCACTGATCACGATGCCCGCTTCAGCTTGGAAGGTACGCGTCAGGTAGGCGATGGCCGGTGTCGGCATCGGGCCCAGGAGCATGACATCGGCACCTGCCGAAGTAAGTCCGGCCTCGAGCGCAGATTCGAACATATAGCCAGAGATCCGAGTGTCCTTGCCCACCAACACCTTGCAGGCGCCCATTTTGCGGAACGCCATACCAGCAGCCCAGCCGAGCTTGAGCATGAAGTCAGGAGTAATCGGATATTCGCCGACCCGACCACGAATGCCGTCGGTGCCAAAGTATTTTTTAGTCATAAGTGCTCCATCATTCTTATTCGGCTGATTCCACTGCGGCGATCATCCGCACCACATCGACGGTTTCGGCCACATCATGGACGCGCAATATACGCGCCCCCTTGACCGAAGCCAGCGCTGCAAGCGCCAGACCACCATGCAGACGCTCGCCAACCGGACGATTCAATGCCTGACCTATCATGCTCTTTCGCGAGACCCCGACCAACAGGGGCCGCCCCAAGGCATGCAGGGCCTCCATATGCTTGAACAAGCTTAGATTGTGCTGCAAGGTTTTTGCGAAGCCAAAGCCCGGATCAAGGATGATCCGGTCCGCTGTAATTCCTACCGACGCACACTGAGCCATGCGCTCGGCGAGAAACTCGCCCACCTCTTTCGTGACGTCCTGATACTGCGGATTGTCCTGCATGTCGCCCGGCTCACCGAGCATATGCATCAGACAGACCGGCAGGCCAGTGGCCGCGGCCGCATCCAGAGCGCCATCGCGCCGCAGCGAGCGCACGTCATTGATCAACCCCGCACCAAGTCGTGCGGCTTCGCGCATGACAGCTGGCGTGGAAGTGTCGACCGAGATAATTACATCCAGCTCGCGGTGTATTCGCTCGACGACCGGAGCTACGCGCTCAAGCTCTTCCAGCGGTGAAACCACCCTGGCACCCGGCCGGGTCGATTCGCCACCGACATCAATCAACGTCGCGCCGGCCGCTACCATAGCCTCAGCATGGCGCAAGGCTGCATCGAGCTGGCTATATTGGCCGCCATCAGAGAAGGAATCGGGAGTGACATTGAGAATACCCATGACGTGCGTCAGGGCTAAATCGAGAACCCGATTGCCGCAAGGCAACCGGGTCGAGGACTGAACAGAAGTCATTTCAAACCTTAAACGTCAGCAGCCGGACCGCCGATCGGTGTTTCCGGACGCGGATCCTGTGCCACCGGAGGAGTTCCGGAGGTACCGGTGCCACCTGACCAGTCGCGAGGTTCACGAGGCGTACGACCCGCCATGATGTCGTCGATCTGATCAGCGTCGATCGTTTCGTACTTCATCAAGGCATCAGCCATGGCGTCGAGCTTGTCACGGTTATCGGTGAGGATCTGCTTGGCCGTGCCGTAGCACTGATCAATGATGCTGCGGACTTCGGAGTCGATCAACTTGGCCGTCTCACCGGAGAAGCTTGCACCCTGCCCGCCACCGCCGCGACCGAGGAACACTTCGCCCTCTTCTTCTGCGTACATCAACGGGCCGAGTTTTTCCGACAAACCCCACTTGGTCACCATGTTCCGTGCAATCTGGCTGGCACGCATGATGTCGTTTGATGCACCGGTGGTGACGCCATCGAAGCCCAAGGTCATTTCTTCAGCAATACGGCCGCCGTACAACGAGCAGATCTGACTGATCAATGCACGCTTGGACAGGCTGTAGCGATCTTCTTCCGGCAGAAACATGGTCACACCCAGCGCACGACCGCGCGGGATGATCGACACCTTGTAGACCGGGTCATGCTCAGGCACGACGCGCCCGACAATAGCGTGACCCGCCTCGTGATAAGCGGTGTTCTGCTTCTCTTTTTCGGACATGACCATGGATTTGCGCTCGGCGCCCATCATGATCTTGTCTTTGGCCAGTTCGAACTCTTTCATTTCGACGATGCGCTTGCCGGCACGGGCTGCGAACAACGACGCTTCGTTCACCAGGTTAGCCAGGTCAGCACCGGAGAAACCAGGGGTACCACGAGCAATCACGGCCGGAGCGACGTCGTCACCCATTGGCACTTTGCGCATGTGAACCTTGAGAATCTGCTCGCGACCACGGATATCCGGCAGACCGACGACAACCTGACGGTCGAAACGGCCCGGACGCAGCAACGCAGGGTCCAGTACGTCCGGACGGTTGGTTGCAGCGATGACGATAATGCCGTCGTTCATTTCGAAGCCGTCCATCTCTACCAGCAACTGGTTGAGAGTCTGCTCCCGCTCATCGTGACCACCACCCATCCCGGCGCCACGATGACGACCGACGGCGTCGATTTCATCGATGAAGATGATGCATGGCGCGTGCTTCTTGGCCTGCTCGAACATGTCACGAACACGGCTGGCACCGACACCCACAAACATTTCGACAAAATCGGAACCAGAAATAGTGAAGAAAGGTACTTTTGCTTCGCCTGCAATCGCTTTGGCGATCAAGGTTTTACCGGTCCCCGGAGGACCCACCATCAGCACGCCGCGAGGAATGCGACCACCCAGACGCTGAAACTTGCCCGGATCACGCAAGAACTCGACCAACTCACCAACTTCTTCCTTGGCTTCGTCACAACCGGCAACGTCACCCAAGGTGGTTTTCACTTGATCCTCGGAGAGCAGGCGCGCCTTGCTCTTGCCGAAGCTCATTGGCCCGCCCTTTCCTCCGGCGCCGCCCTGCATCTGCCGCATGAAGAACATGAACACGGCGATGATCACCAGGATCGGGAAGCTTGCGACCAGGAGCTGAGTCCAGATGCTTTGCTGTTCAGGCTGCTTGCCTTCGACTACGACATGGTTGTCCACGAGGTCGCCGATCAGACCGTTGTCCTGGATTGCAGGACGAATGGTCTTGAAGCTGTCGCCATCGTTGCGTTTGCCGGTAATCACGTAGCCGTCAACCGCTACGCGCTCGACCTTTCCATCCTTGACCTGCTGGATGAAGTCGGAATAGTTGAGGGTCTGCGGCTCGTTAGGGCTGGAGAAGTTGTTCATAACTGTCACAAGGACAGCCGCGATGATCAACCACAGGATCAGATTCTTTGCCATATCGTTCAATTAACTACCCTCTGAAGCAAGCTCCGCTAATGGCGCGCGCTTCGCATGATATTCACCGGCCTAACTTACTACATTACCTACGGCTCTGGCAGGCGCCGTCTGTAACCCTTTGTGAAACACTTTCTACACAATATTCGCTAATGCTCACGGGGCGAAATACGAAAATCCTATCGACCCGCAAAAAAACCTCGATTTACTCACTACGGCCGCGGTAGCCCCAAGCCAGCATGTATTGCTCGCGGGAACTGCCACGGGAAGAGTCCGGCTTGATCATCTGGACCTTGTCGAATTTCTGACGAACGTCCTTCACGTAAGCATCAAACCCTTCACCCTGAAACACCTTGATCACGAAATTACCACCCGGCTTGAGTATCCGAGCCGCCAGATCAAGAGCCAGCTCACATAGAAACATGGCTTTTGGCATGTCCACCTCAGGCGTACCACTCATATTGGGGGCCATATCGGAAATCACAAGGTCCACCTGCGAATTACCCACGGCTTCAAGGATCTGAGCGAGCACTTCGTCCTGGGTGAAGTCACCCTGGATGAAAGTCACGTCCGGAATGCTGTCCATTTCCAGGATGTCCGAGGCGATCAAGCGCCCCTGACCACCGATCAGCCGACTAGTGACCTGCGACCAGCCGCCGGGCGCCGCTCCCAGGTCGACAACACTCATACCTGGACGGATCAGTTTGTATTTCTCCTGGACCTCCAGAAGCTTGTAACTCGCACGCGAGCGGTAACCATCCTTCTGCGCCTGCTTCACATAGGGATCATTGACATGTCTTTGCAGCCATTTAAGGCTTGTCTTGGAACGGGCCACGGGCCACCTCGAAAATAAAACGGGTCGTGATTAACTGGGCGGTCCCGGACTCGCTCGGGTAAACTGGCCGCCGCTTTTTACAAGATCAGACGCAGGGGTCAGATTATGCCGCTCACTCAAGAGCAGAAGAAACAGTACAAATCCATTGGCCACCATCTGAAACCAGTTTTGACTGTGGCTGACAACGGTTTGACTGAAGGTGTGTTAGCCGAACTTGAACGCGCTTTGGCGGATCACGAGCTGATTAAAATCAAGCTCAACATCCTCGATCGCGAGTCGCGCCTGGCGAACATTGCAGAACTGTGCAAGGTCGGCAAAGCGGACCTGGTTCAGGTCATCGGCAAGATGGCACTGATTTACCGCAAGAACTTCAGCGTCAACAAGCAGCTGTCGAACGTCCATCGCTTCAAGTGATGACAAGGGTCAAGGGTGTGCTTCGCGCACCCTGCCACTCCATCCACGCACCGGCTGCAACACCAGCATCAGCCCGGAAAAGCCCAGAACAAGATAGCTGAACACCTGCCAACGCACGGCATCCGGCCAACCGATACGCACCGCGGCATACATCGCACACGCGAACAGCGCCATCATCAGCAGTTGCCCGCGAATATCGCGCCATAGACTGGCAAGGCCCTCGGCCTGAACCAGCACCAAAGCCTGAAAAATCACACACGCTGCGGCGAATCCCACCATCAGCGCATCAAGCATGCCTGCGATTTCGTCGATCAGCAGCGGTGCCAGGCCAATCCTGCCCAGCACCGGCAGCAGACCAATGTGCAACAGCCACAGGCCGCCGACCCACAACATCTGAGTCAGCTGCCAAAGCATGGCGCCCGCACGTAGCGGGCGCCTGCGTTTAGATGTGGCGTACTTCGACAATCTCGTACTCGATAACGCCGCCAGGCGTTTTCACGGCAACCACATCACCCTCTTCCTTGGCTATCAAGGCGCGGGCCAGTGGCGAGCCGACCGAAATCTTGCCAAGTTTGAAGTCAGCCTCATCCTCACCCACGATGTGGTAAGTGACGCGCTCGTCAGTCTCGACATTGGCGATTTCAACGGTGGTGCCGAAAATCACTTTACCGGTGTGAGGAATGGTCGTGACATCAATGATGACCTGATTCTGAATCCGGCCTTCAATGTCACGAATCC
Source organism: Pseudomonas sp. ACM7 (assembly GCF_004136015.1). Classification (NCBI taxonomy): domain Bacteria; kingdom Pseudomonadati; phylum Pseudomonadota; class Gammaproteobacteria; order Pseudomonadales; family Pseudomonadaceae; genus Pseudomonas; species Pseudomonas sp. ACM7. The sequence goes on from NZ_CP024866.1 coordinate 1,760,445, forward strand.
GCGCCTCAACCATACCTTGCTGCTCACGAGCAGCGTGGTATTCGGCGTTTTCCTTCAGGTCACCCAACTCGCGGGCCGTGCCGATGTCCTGGCTGAGCTTCGGGCGGACGACCTTGGTCAGGTGAGTGTGTTCTTCTTCAAGGGCTTTCGCGCCCTTGACGGTCATTGGGTACTTGATCATGCCTTCAATCCTGCGTGTAGATCCTGCAAGCGGCGCACGGTCTTCTCGGGACCGAACTTCAGCGCTTCGCAGATAGCTTCGCCAGCAGCAATGGTAGTGGTGCAGTAGATTTTGTGCTGCAAGGCATTACGACGAATGGAGTACGAATCAGCGATCGATTGACGACCTTCGGTGGTGTTGATGATCAGGGTGACTTCGTCATTCTTGATCATGTCGACCACGTGCGGACGACCTTCGGTCACCTTGTTCACACGACGCACTTTCAGGCCTGCGGCTTCGATCAGCTTGGCAGTACCGGCAGTGGCGACCACTTCGAAGCCCAAGTTGATCAGATCACGGGCCACGCCTGCAACCAGTGGCTTGTCGTCATCACGCACACTGATGAACGCTGTACCGCCGGTCGGCAACACTTCGCTGGCGCCCATTTGGGCCTTGGCAAACGCTTCACCGAAGGTGTCGCCCACGCCCATCACTTCACCAGTGGACTTCATCTCTGGGCCCAGGATCGGGTCCACGCCAGGGAATTTGGCGAATGGGAACACCGCCTCTTTCACACTGTAGAAGTTCGGAATGATTTCTTTGGTGAAACCGATTTCCTTCAGGGTTTTACCGGCCATCACGCGAGCCGCGATCATTGCCAGGGAAACACCGATGCACTTGGACACGAACGGTACGGTACGGGAAGCGCGCGGGTTGACTTCGATGACGTAGATGTCTTCGCCTTGCAGCGCCAACTGAACGTTCATCAGGCCGACAACGCCCAGTTCCAGGGCCATTTTCTTGACCTGTTCGCGCATCTCGTCCTGGATGTGAGCAGGCAGCGAGTACGGCGGCAAGGAGCACGCGGAGTCACCGGAGTGAACGCCGGCCTGCTCGATGTGCTGCATGATCGCGCCGATCACCACGTCGGTGCCGTCGCAGACCGCATCCACGTCCATTTCGATTGCGCAGTTGAGGAAGTGGTCGAGCAGCACCGGGCTGTCGTTGGACACTTTCACCGCATCGCGCAGGTAGCGCTTGAGCTCTTCTTCTTCGTAAACGATTTCCATCGCGCGGCCGCCCAGCACGTAGGACGGACGAACCACCAACGGGTAACCGATCTTGGCAGCGGCACGAATCGCTTCGTCTTCGCTGCGCACGGTGGCGTTTGGCGGCTGACGCAGGTTCAGGCGTTCGACCATTTGCTGGAAGCGCTCACGGTCTTCGGCACGGTCGATGGCGTCAGGGCTGGTGCCGATAATCGGCACGCCAGCTTCTTCCAGGGCGCGAGCCAGTTTCAGCGGGGTTTGGCCGCCGTACTGGACGATCACGCCTTTCGGCTTCTCGACGCGGACGATTTCCAGTACGTCTTCCAGGGTCACTGGCTCGAAGTACAGGCGATCGGAGGTGTCGTAGTCGGTGGAAACGGTTTCCGGGTTGCAGTTGACCATGATGGTCTCGTAACCGTCTTCGCGCAGGGCCAATGCCGCGTGTACGCAGCAGTAGTCGAACTCGATGCCTTGGCCGATACGGTTAGGACCGCCGCCGAGGATCATGATCTTGTCGCGACCCGACGGCGCGGCTTCACACTCTTCCTCGTACGTCGAGTAGAGGTAAGCGGTGTCGGTGGCGAACTCGGCCGCGCAGGTGTCAACGCGCTTGTAGACCGGAAAAATCTCCAGCTTGTGACGGTGGCGACGCAGAGCCTTCTCGGTTACGCCCAGCAGCTTGGCCAGACGCATGTCGGAGAAGCCTTTGCGCTTGAGGCGGAACATCAAGTCGCGGTCGATGCTGGCCAGCCCCAGGGTCTTGACCTTCTCTTCTTCCTTGATCAGATCTTCGATCTGCACCAGGAACCACGGGTCGATCATGTTCATGCCGAAGATGTCTTCGACCGACAGGCCGGCGCGGAAGGCGTCAGCCACGTACCAGATACGCTCGGCACCCGGCACGGTCAGTTCGCGCTTGAGCACGCTCATGCTTTCCGGGTTGCTCAGGTCGAGCTTCTCGTCCAGGCCGCAAACGCCCACTTCCAGACCGCGCAGGGCTTTCTGCAGGGATTCCTGGAAAGTCCGGCCGATGGCCATGACTTCACCGACCGACTTCATTTGAGTGGTCAGGCGTGCGTCGGCTTTCGGGAACTTCTCGAAAGCGAAACGTGGCAGCTTGGTGACGACGTAGTCGATGGACGGCTCGAAGGATGCAGGAGTAGCGCCGCCAGTGATTTCGTTCTGCAGCTCATCCAGGGTGTAGCCGATCGCCAGCTTGGCAGCGATACGCGCAATCGGGAAACCAGTGGCTTTCGAGGCCAGTGCCGAAGAGCGGGATACACGCGGGTTCATCTCGATCACGACCATACGGCCAGTGTCAGGGCAGATGCCAAACTGAACGTTGGAGCCGCCGGTTTCCACGCCGATCTCACGCAGTACCGCCAACGAGGCGTTACGCATGATCTGGTATTCCTTGTCCGTCAGGGTTTGTGCCGGAGCAACAGTGATCGAGTCACCGGTGTGCACGCCCATCGGGTCAAAGTTTTCGATGGAGCAGACGATGATGCAGTTGTCCTTCTTATCGCGGACAACCTCCATCTCGTACTCTTTCCAGCCGATCAGGGATTCGTCGATCAGCAGCTCTTTGGTCGGCGACAGGTCGAGGCCTCGGGCGCAGATTTCTTCGAACTCTTCACGGTTGTAAGCGATACCGCCACCGGTGCCGCCCATGGTGAAGGACGGACGGATGATGCACGGGAAGCCAAGCTTCTCGAGGACCACGTTGGCCTCTTCCATGCTGTGGGCGATACCTGAACGCGGGCAGTCCAGGCCGATGGATTTCATCGCCTTGTCGAAGCGCGAACGGTCTTCAGCCTTGTCGATGGTGTCAGCGTTGGCGCCGATCATCTCTACGCCGAACTTCTCCAGAACGCCTTCGCGCTCCAGATCCAGTGCGCAGTTCAGAGCGGTCTGGCCACCCATGGTCGGCAGCAGCGCGTCCGGACGCTCTTTCTCGATGATCTTGGCAACGGTCTGCCACTTGATCGGTTCGATGTAGGTGGCGTCGGCCATGTCCGGGTCGGTCATGATGGTCGCTGGGTTGGAGTTCACCAGGATGACGCGGTAACCCTCCTCGCGCAGGGCTTTACAGGCCTGGGCGCCGGAGTAGTCGAATTCGCAGGCCTGGCCGATCACGATCGGGCCAGCGCCGAGAATCAGGATGCTTTTAATATCTGTACGTTTTGGCATGGGTTTGTCACTCAAATCCGCAGGTCAGTCGGCAAGCCGTCTTGTTCAATCTTTGAAGACTTGAGGGGGCCACCGTGTGTCGGGACCGCCCTCAAGCTTTGCTACATCACGGCGAGCGATTAGCGTCGCTTGGCCATTTCGTTGATGAAGCGATCAAACAGTGGTGCTACGTCGTTCGGGCCAGGACTGGCTTCCGGGTGACCCTGGAAGCTGAAGGCGCTCTTGTCGGTACGCTCGATACCTTGCAGGGTGCCGTCGAACAGCGATTTGTGGATCGCGCGGACGTTGGCTGGCAGGGTCGTTTCGTCTACCGCAAAACCGTGGTTCTGGCTGGTGATCATCACCACACCGGTATCCAGATCCTGGACCGGGTGGTTGGCACCATGGTGGCCGTGACCCATTTTCAGGGTCTTGGCACCGGAAGCCAGAGCCAGCAGCTGGTGACCAAGGCAGATACCGAAGACCGGAATTTCGGTTTCCAGCACATCTTTGATCGCCTGGATCGCGTAATCGCAAGGCTCCGGATCACCTGGGCCGTTGGACAGGAACACGCCGTCCGGCTTTAATGCCAGCGCTTCAGCAGCTGGCGTCTGTGCTGGCACCACGGTCACGCGGCAACCGCGCTCGACCAGCATGCGCAGGATGTTCAGCTTGACGCCGTAGTCGTAGGCAACCACGTGGTACGGCAGCTCAGAGGCTTCGATGGTCGCATGGCTGTCGGTTTTCAAATCCCAGACAGTCGAGCGCCACTCGTATTTCTCTTTGGTGCTGACGACCTTCGCCAGGTCCATGCCTTTGAGGCCAGGGAAACCCTGAGCGGCGGCGATGGCGGCTTCTTCGGAAATGTTGTCACCGGCCATGATGCAGCCGTTCTGCGCGCCTTTTTCACGCAGGATGCGCGTCAGGCGGCGAGTGTCGATACCGGCGATTGCCACAACGTTGTTGGCTTTCAGGTAGTCGGACAGAGACATCGTGTTACGCCAGTTGCTCGCAACCAGTGGCAGGTCACGGATAACCAGGCCAGCGGACCAGACGCGGTCGGACTCGGCGTCTTCCGGCGTGGTGCCGGTGTTGCCGATGTGCGGGTAAGTCAGGGTAACAATCTGTTGGGCGTAGGAAGGATCGGTAAGGATTTCCTGATAGCCGGTCATTGCGGTGTTGAACACCACCTCACCAACGGTTTGACCGTCGGCTCCAATGGCTTCGCCGCGAAAAATGCTGCCATCAGCAAGGGCGAGTATGGCTGGCTTAGTCAAGAAGACCTCCCGTAAATAAAGCCTGAAAGGGCGATCGCAGGTTGTAAAAAAGCGGAGTGACGTATGGACACGTCACCCCGCTCTTCACCGAATAATTCTGCGCGCTTTTAGTGGACACACTAAAGCTGTAGCTTACAGAAAAAGGCATTTTTGGTCTACCGCCAATGAGCCTTAAAGGCCGGAGAATGCGACAGGACGTCGCTTGGCGGAGTAAAACCGGGCTCAAACACACTATTTGAACCCGATTTCGGGCGCATCTTAACGCAGATCGAGTACGTCTTGCATGTCGTAAAGACCCGGCTCACGACCGTCCAGCCACAACGCAGCACGTACCGCGCCCTTGGCGAAGGTCATGCGACTGGACGCTTTATGGGTGATCTCCAGTCGCTCACCCTCACAGGCGAACAGCACCGTATGATCGCCGACTACATCACCACCGCGAACAGTGGCAAAGCCGATCGTTTCACGCTCGCGAGCACCGGTATGGCCTTCACGACCATACACCGCAACCTTCTGCAGATCACGATCCAGGGCGCTTGCGATGACTTCGCCCATGCGCAGAGCCGTACCTGAAGGCGCATCGATCTTGTGCCGATGATGAGCCTCGATGATCTCGATATCCGCGTCATCACCCAGCACACGAGCAGCCATGTCGAGCAGCTTCAGGGACAGGTTTACACCGACACTGAAATTGGCCGCGAACACGATCGGAATATCTTTGCCGGCCTCAGCCAGCAGCTGCTTCTGCGCGGCGTCCAGCCCTGTCGTGCCGATCACCATGGCCTTGCCCGCCTTACGGCAGAACGCCAGGTTTTTCAGCATGACTTCCGGGAGCGTGAAGTCGATCAGCACGTCGAACTCATCAGCCACCGCGTCCAGATTGCCGGACAGTGGAACGCCGATACGCCCCAGCGAGGCCAGCTCACCAGCATCCACGCCAATCAGCGTGCTGCCGGGGCGTACGATGGCTGCCGTCAGCCCGGTCAGCGGCGCGCGCTGCTGCACCGCCTCGACCAGAATCTTGCCCATGCGCCCGGCAGCGCCCATCACAGCTATACGTCGCATGCCGACTCCTTACAAATCGCCGAAGAAGCGCTTCACGCCTTCAAACCAACCAGTGGTTTTAGGTGAATGGCTGTTGTCATCCGCCAGCGAGCTACGGAACTCTTCCAGCAGTTCGCGCTGACGACGCCCCAGATTGACAGGGGTTTCGACCGCCACTCTGCACATCAAGTCACCAGCACCGCCGCCGCGCACTGGCGCAACGCCCTTGCCGCGAACACGGAACTGCTTGCCGGTCTGAGTCCCTTCAGGGATTTTCAGTTTGACTCGACCATCAAGGGTCGGAATCTCCAGCTCGCCACCCAGCGCAGCATCAACAAAACTGATTGGCACTTCGCAGAACAGGTGCTTGCCGTCGCGCTGGAAGATCGCGTGCTCACGCACGTTGATCACCACGTACAGGTCGCCAGTCGGACCACCCTGAGCCCCCGCCTCGCCTTCGCCGGACAGACGAATACGGTCACCGGTATCAACACCGGCCGGCACTTTCACCGAGAGGGTTTTGTACTCTTCGACACGACCTTGACCGTCGCACGAGTCGCACGGATCGGAAATGATCTTGCCCTGGCCATGGCAGCGCGGGCACGTCTGCTGCACCGAGAAAAAGCCCTGCTGCATACGGACTTGACCGATACCGCCACACGTCGGGCATGTGATCGGCGAGGAGCCTTTCTTGGCACCCGAACCGTCGCACGGCTTGCAGTTGACCAGCGTCGGGACGCGGATATTCACAGTCGTACCGCGAACCGCCTCTTCCAGATTCAGTTCCAGAGTGTAACGCAGGTCGCTGCCGCGCTGAGCGCCGCCACGAGAACCGCCGCGACCGCCGCCGAAGAAGTCACTGAAGACATCACCAAAGATATCGGAGAAGTTCTGACCGCCAAACCCGGCACCGCCGCCACCCATGCTCGGGTCGACACCGGCATGACCGTACTGGTCGTAGGCCGCGCGCTTGCTGGAATCGGACAGTACTTCGTAGGCCTCGTTGGCCTCCTTGAACATATCTTCCGACGCTTTGTCATCGGGATTACGGTCCGGGTGGTGCTTCATCGCCAGGCGACGGTAGGCCTTTTTCAGGTCTGCTTCGCTTGAGCCGCGCTCAACACCTAATACTTCGTAATAGTCACGCTTTGCCATAAGTCTTTGCACTCTTAAGGACGTTCGGCAAACCTCTCCTGAGCCTTGCCAAACTCGTTGAGCCCCAATACAGGCCCGGACCCAACTCACGTCAATTCAACGATCCTGGTCTTTGATTCGATGCGGTACTTTCGGCTCGAAAAGCAGGAGCATTCCCGGCCATACCGCCAACACTGGGGCGGACTGAATGGCTTGTTCGTTAGGCAATTCCGGCGCCTGAACACCTATCCTGCGTTGCCACTCCTCCCCATAGCGAGCTATGAGTCGTCGCAGCGCCTTGGTTATGGCGTTCAGGAATCCGAACTTGCTCTAACGAACAAGCCACTCACTCCGCCTTTGTCGCATGCTGTAAAAATTCGCTAACTCCAGACACGCCAACGCGGGAGCAAGCCCCCGCGCGGCGACATCCTACCAGTCACTGCCTAAAGGCAGTCAACCGGCCGACCAACAACTTACTTGTGGTCTTTGACTTCTTCGAACTCAGCGTCGACAACGTCGTCAGCCTTTTCAGCCTTTTCAGCCTTTTCGTCGTGCGGTGCAGCGCCTTCAGCTGGCTGAGCCTGCTCGGCGTACATTTTCTGAGCCACTGGCGCGGAGACTTTCGACAGCTCTTCAACCTTGGCTTCGATCGCGGCCTTGTCGTCGCCTTTGACAGCGGCTTCCAGGGCAACAACAGCAGCTTCGATTGCAGTCTTCTCTTCAGCAGTCACTTTATCGCCAGCGTCTGCGACCATTTTGCGAGTCGAGTGAACCAGCGCATCGCCCTGGTTGCGAGCGGCTGCCAGCTCTTCGAACTGGCGATCTGCGTCGACGTTGGCTTCAGCATCGCGAATCATCTGCTGAATCTCTTCCTCGGACAGACCGGAGTTGGCCTTGATCACGATCGACTGAGTCTTGCCGGTAGCCTTGTCTTTGGCGCCTACGTGCAGAATGCCGTTGGCGTCGATGTCGAAGGTCACTTCAATTTGTGGCACGCCACGTGGTGCTGGTGGAATTTCGGCCAGGTCGAACTTGCCCAAAGACTTGTTCTGAGCGGCTTGCTTACGCTCACCTTGCAGCACGTGAATGGTCACTGCGCCCTGGTTGTCGTCGGCAGTCGAGAACACTTGCGATTTCTTGGTAGGAATCGTGGTGTTTTTCTCGATCAGCGCGGTCATCACGCCACCCATGGTTTCGATACCCAGGGTCAGCGGGCTAACGTCCAGCAGCAGAACGTCTTTCACGTCACCGGCCAATACTGCGCCCTGGATAGCAGCACCCATGGCAACGGCTTCGTCCGGGTTCACGTCTTTACGTGCTTCTTTACCGAAGAATTCGGTCACCAGCTTCTGAACCAGTGGCATACGGGTCTGACCGCCGACCAGGATCACGTCATTGATAGCGCCAATGTCGATACCGGAGTCTTTCAGAGCGATGCGGCAAGGTTCGATGGTGCGTTGAACCAGGTCTTCTACCAGCGCTTCGAGCTTGGCGCGGGAGATTTTCACGTTCAAGTGCTTAGGACCGGTGGCGTCTGCAGTGATGTACGGCAGGTTCACGTCGGTAGAATTGCTCGAAGACAGTTCGATCTTGGCTTTTTCAGCGGCTTCTTTCAGGCGCTGCATGGCCAGCGGGTCGCCCTTAAGGTTCATGCCGCTTTCTTTCTTGAATTCGTCAACGAGGTAGTCGATCAGACGAATGTCAAAGTCTTCACCGCCCAGGAACGTGTCACCGTTGGTGGCCAATACTTCGAACTGGTGCTCGCCATCGACTTCAGCGATTTCGATTACGGAAACGTCGAAAGTACCGCCGCCCAAGTCGTAAACGATCACGGTGTGATCGCCCTTCGCCTTGTCCATACCGTAAGCCAGAGCGGCTGCGGTTGGTTCGTTGATGATACGTTTTACGTCCAGACCCGCAATACGGCCGGCGTCTTTGGTGGCTTGACGCTGGCTGTCGTTGAAGTAGGCCGGAACGGTGATCACTGCTTCGGTTACAGGCTCGCCGAGATAGTCTTCGGCGGTCTTCTTCATTTTCTTCAGAATTTCAGCCGAGATTTGTGGCGGCGACATTTTCTGGCCGTTCACTTCAACCCACGCATCGCCGTTATCAGCCTTGGCGATTTTGTACGGAACCATCTTGATGTCTTTCTGTACGACTTCTTCGTCGAACTTACGACCGATCAGACGCTTCACCGCATACAGGGTGTTGTGCGGATTGGTCACAGCCTGACGCTTGGCCGATTGACCAACGAGGATTTCACCATCGTTGGCGTAAGCGATGATCGACGGCGTGGTACGCGTGCCTTCAGCGTTTTCAATAACTTTGGCTACGCCGTTTTCAAGCACGGAGACGCAGGAGTTGGTAGTCCCCAGGTCGATACCGATAATTTTGCCCATGTTCACTCTCCCGAAACTTTGGATTTGGTTGCCGCAGCAGTGGTGGCTAACTGCGGTAGCACTTAAACGCTTGACTTCTAAATGGGGGCCTTGCGGCTAATTTCAAGCCTGCTCGTCAATCGAAGGCGAAACCGGTGCCGGGGCCTTGCTGACCACGACCATGGCCGGGCGCAGCAGGCGACCGTTGAGCTGATAGCCCTTCTGGAACACCTTGAGCACGCTGTTCGGCTCCACGTCGGCGGCTTCCTGCATGGCCATTGCCTGATGCTGAACGGCGTTGAACGGTTCGCCATGCGGATCAATCGCTTCCAGCTGATAACGTTTCAGGGTGTCCTGGAACATTTTCAGGGTCAGCTCGATGCCTTCGCGCATTGGACGAATGCTTTCGTCGTCCGGGCTGGACAACTCCAGACCACGCTCCAGGCTGTCGATGATCGGCAACAAGTCACCGGCGAATTTTTCCAGTGCGAACTTATGAGCCTTTTCTACATCCTGCTCGGCGCGACGGCGGACGTTCTGCAGATCAGCTGCTACACGCAAAGCCTGATCATGAGCGCCAGCCAATTGCTCTTCGAGCACTTGAACACGAGCCGCCAGTTCATCACCCGAGTCCTGGGCAGCCTGATCGGCGTCTAGATTTTGCGTATCCACTGTCTGTTCGTCAGCCATAGATTTCTCCTTTCAATATCGTCCGCGAGCTCAACTCGCGCTTCTGCCCAGCTATATGGGGCCGCAAAATTCAGCTTCAAGGGGTGCTTATTTATTAACCCTACAAAAAACAGCTGCATTGTCATTCCCGGGCGCACTAAGGATTTCGTCGGATCAAGCAAATCGAGCTAAGGGAGGGCATTGTCAGCCAGAAACAAAACACTGTATAAATAACCAGACCTAAAGCCTGGGAGCGGCCTTTATGCTGGTGCACCTGTCCGTACATAACTACGCCATCGTTGAACATCTCGATCTCGAACTCGATCGCGGGATGAGCGTGATCACTGGGGAAACCGGCGCCGGCAAGTCGATCATGCTCGACGCCCTCGGCCTGACCCTGGGCGATCGCGCCGACAGCGGCGTGGTCCGTCCCGGTGCCGACAAGGCCGATATCCTGGCAACCTTCGACCTGGTCGATATTCCAGAAGCCAGCGCTTGGCTGGCCGAGCGCGACCTGGAGAGCGATGGCCCGTGCATCCTGCGCCGGGTGATCACCGCCGAAGGGCGCTCGCGTGGCTATATCAACGGCACGCCCTGCCCCCTCGGCGACCTCAAAGCCCTGGGTGAACTGCTGATCGATATCCACAGCCAGCATGAACATCAATCCCTGCTCAAGACCGACACGCACCGCCGCCTGCTCGACGAGTACGCCGGTGCAACGGACCTTGCCCGCCAGGTACACCTGGCCGCCCAACGCTGGCGCCAGACCCGCCAGGAGCTGGAACGCCTTTCCAATTCCGGAGATGAGCAGCGCGCTCGCCATCAATTGCTCAGTTATCAACTCGAAGAGCTGGAAAACCTCGGCCTCGGCGAAAACGAGCTGGAGCAGCTGGAACAAGAACACAAGAACCTGACCAACGCCGAAACCCTGCTGGGCATTTGCCGGCAAGTGGTCGAACAATGCAGTGAAAGTGATTCCGGGAATGTTCTGAACGCCCTCACCGCCAGCCTCAATCGCCTTTCGAGCGTCAACAATTCGATTGGGGCCCTGGGTGAAGCCAGTAGCCTGCTGACCAGCGCGCAGATCCAGGTCGAAGAAGCCGTGGGAGAACTGAACCGCTTCCTCGATAACTTCGATGCCGATCCAGCGCGCCTTCAGTACCTGGAGGAACGCCTTGATGCGATCTATACCATGGCGCGCAAACACCGCATCCAGCCGACCGAAGTGGCCGAGATGCAGCAGCGCTTGCTGGATGAAATCGAAACCCTGAATGCCAACGACGAATCCATCGAGCGACTGAGCGATGAACTGGCCTCCTATGCCCGTCATTATCAGGAAAAGGCTCGCGAGCTCAGCGATTTGCGCCATCAGGCCTCGAACAGCCTGGCCAGCGCCGTGGAGCAGGAAATCCAGCGACTGGGCATGCCCGGCGGTCGTTTCACCATCGAGCTGCGCCCCAACAGTAGCGATGAACTGCTACCCAATGGCCTTGAGCAGGTAGAGCTGCTGGTAAGTGCTAACCCGGGCCAACCTTTGAAAGCGCTGGCAAAAGTAGCATCCGGCGGCGAATTGTCACGGATCAGCCTGGCGATTCAAGTGATCACCGCGCAGACCTCCCGCGTACCGACCCTGGTGTTCGACGAAGTGGACGTGGGCATCGGTGGCCCGACCGCCGAAATCGTGGGCCAATTGCTGCGTCGACTTGGGGAGCGCGGGCAGGTATTGACGGTAACTCACTTGCCGCAAGTAGCAGCGCAGGGACATCAACATCTATTCGTACACAAAGTGCGCGGCGAAGATGCCACTCACACAGCCGTCTCCAAGCTGAGCAAGAACGATCGTGTCGAAGAAGTGGCGCGGATGCTGGGAGGCATCGACCTTACAAAGGAATCTCTGGCTCATGCCAGGAAAATGGTCGTCACCGCGAAAATTTAAGACCGGCAGAAAGCACGAAGGCGACCCTGGGGTCGCCTTCGCTCGTTTCGCGAACCTTAAGTTCGCGCGACATGCTTACTTTTTCTTGCGTACGTACAGCACAAGGTTGTGATCAACCATCTCGAAGCCATACTTGTCGACGATTGCCTTCTGCAGTCGCTCGATTTCTTCGTCGAAGAATTCGATCACTTCACTGGTCTCGACGTTGACCATATGGTCGTGATGCTTGCCGTCGTCCAGCTCGAAGACCGCATGGCCCCCGTCGAAGTTGTGCCGCACCACAAGGCCAGCTGCCTCGAACTGGGTCAGGACACGGTAAACCGTGGCCAGACCGACGTCCTCACCAGCCTCCATCAGCGCCTTGTAGACGTCCTCGGCACTCATGTGGCGTTGCTCGGCGGAATCGAGCATTTGCAGAATTTTGACCCGTGGAAGGGTCACTTTGAGGCCGGCTTTGCGTAGTTCGCTATTTTCAACCATGGTCAGCTTTCTCGCGATGCTGCTTCGCAGCTTCTCTTAATGCGGGTATGATCGGCGTTTACGTTGTCCCAGCCAAGATAGTGGAAGTCGCCCACCGATGCAAAACACCAAGCTCTTGCTAACCAGTTTCACCTTTGTGGGACTGCTCGCACTCGCCGGTTGTTCATTCCCCGGGGTTTACAAAATCGACATCCAGCAGGGCAATGTCGTCACGCAGGACATGATAGACCAGTTACGCCCGGGAATGACCCGCAAGCAAGTACGGTTTATCATGGGCAACCCTCTGTTGACCGACACGTTCCATGCCGATCGCTGGGATTATCTGTACAGCCTGCAACCGGGTGGCGGTGAACGCCAACAGGAACGCATTAGCGTTATCTTCAACCCAAATGACCAGCTTGTCAGCCTCTCTGGTGATTTCATGCCAGGCGTGAGCCGCGACGAAGCCATTCTCGGCAAGGACAGCGGCACTACAGTTGCTGCGCCAACAGAAAACGCCGAGAAGCCGAAACCAGAAAAACCGGTCAAGCCAGGTTCGCTGCTGGACCAGATCCAGAAGGATGTCGACGGTGTAGAAACCGTTCCAGTCCCGACTCCAGAACCTCTGGAAACCTCGCCGCAATAATTTGCGACGCAATAAAAAACCCGGCATGTCCGGGTTTTTTATTGTCTGGCGTTTAGTGATTCACTGATTCCGGTTTTTGGCCTCAGCAGCCTTGGCTGCGCGCAACCGACGAACTTCTTTCGGATCAGCCAGCAATGGTCGGTATATCTCGATGCGATCTCCAGCCTGGACAGGATGCTTGTCCGGATCAGCGATCACTTTACCGAAGATCCCCACCGGGCAACTGGCCAGAGCCAGCTCCGAAAACGCCTCGCCGATGCCTGACTTCAACAAAGCCGCCCGCACTGTCGTTCCTGCTGGAACCGTCACCGAGAGAAGCACCTGACGATCAATGGCGGCATACACCACCTCAACGTCGATCACGACCTCAACCATGCATCTGCTTCGCGCGCTGGCAGAAGGCATCCACCAGCGTATTGGCCGCCTGATTGAACAACGGCCCCAAGGTCGCGCGGACAATCGAACCGGCGTAATCGAATGACAGGTCCAGGCTGATCTTGCAGGCTTTCTCGCCCAACGGCTTGAACACCCAGACGCCATGCAATTGATTGAACGGGCCTTCCTCGAGGTTCATCTCGATCGAATGCCCAGGCACCAGCGTGTTGCGCGTTACGAAATGCTGGCTGAGACCGCCCTTGGCCACGCCGACGCTAGCGCGCATATGCTCAGGAGAACTCTCCAGGACTTCGGCCGATGAGCACCACGGCAGAAATTCCGGGTAACGCGCCACGTCGTTGACAAGGTCATACAGCGCTTGTGCCGGATACGGCAGCAGGGCCGAACGTTGAATGTGTGTCGTCATGTCAGCGTCACTTCCACAGCTGGGCGGCAAACACTACGAGAATGCCGATGGGCGCCACATAGCGCATCAAGAACAAGGACAGGGCGAACATCGCAGGGTTGCGGATCGACAACTCGTCGCGTACCGCTTCACGCCCCATCACCCATCCTGCAAACACCACGAAACACAAACCACCGAGTGGCAACATGATCCGCGAGGTGAAGAAATCGATCACACCAAAGAAGTCCAGGCCACCGGCCGCACCCCATTGATAGAGGTGGAACATCCCGCCTTCGTTCACGAAAAATTTGGCTTCCTTCCAGATATTGAAGGAAAACACCGTGCCCAGACCGACGAACCAGCAGATGAATGCCAGCCAGAAGGTGACCCAGGCGCGGCTGACTTTCGTGCGCTCAACCAGGTAAGCCACCATCGGCTCAAGCAGGGAAATTGCGGAACTCCAGGCTGCAATCGCTACCAGCACGAAGAACACTACGCCCATCAACTGGCCGAACGCTACGTTACCAAAGGCAAAGGGCAAGCTGACGAACATCAGGCCAGGGCCTTCGCTTGGGTTCAGGCCCGCGGCAAACACGATCGGAAACAATGCCAGACCAGCCACCAGGGAAACGAAGGTATCGAGCAGTGCCACGCCGACGATGGTGCCGGAAATCGATGAGTTCTTCGGCATGTAGGCGCCGTAAATCATGATCGAGCCGACGCCCACGCTCAGGGAAAAAAACGCGTGCCCCATGGCAGGTAGCAAACCGTCGAGTACTTTTTCCGGGTGGAAGTCGAACATGAAATGCACGCCTTCCATGAAATGGCCGGTGGTCATGCTGTAGCCCAGCAGAACAATCACCATCACGAACAGTAGCGGCATCATGATCCGCAGGCTGCGTTCCAGGCCGGCGACCACCCCTTTGGCAATCACCACCGCCGACAGCAGCATAAATATTGTGTGCCAAAGTGTCAGGCGCCATGGATCGGCGATCACATTGCCAAAGTAGGCGCCGACCTGGTCAGCCGTCACCCCCTGGAAGTCGCCACGGCCCATGTCGATGATGTAATCCAGCGACCAGCCGCCGACCACACTATAGAAAGACAGGATCAGCAACGCCGTGATCATCCCGGCAAATGCGCCCCAGGACCACTTCGTCGAATGCCCGGCTTCCAGCGCCAATACCTTCAGGGCGTTGGCCGGGCTCTGCCGTGCACGGCGACCGATCAGGGTTTCGGCCAGCATGACCGGCACACCGATCAGCGCGATACAGGCCAGGAACATCAGCACGAAGGCGCCGCCGCCGTAGACGCCGACCATGTACGGGAATTTCCAGATACTACCCAGGCCCACGGCCGAACCGGTCGCGGCGAGTATGAAGACCCAGCGGCTAGCCCAACTGCCGTGGACAGAAACCTTGTCTGTCGACATCGTTATCACGCCCAAGCGTTCAAAAAAGAGGCCGCATTGTCCGGGATTCAATCAACCTGCTCAAGCACGTAGCGATACCGTAGCCGACTCGCGTGCAACTCCCTATAATGCCGCCCCTATGGCTAAACAGAAGAAACACCCAACAGGGACCATCGCGCAAAACAAAAAGGCGCGACACGATTACTTCATCGAGCACAAGTTCGAGGCTGGTCTGGTCCTGGCCGGCTGGGAAGTAAAAAGTCTGCGGGCAAGCAAGCTGCAACTGGTCGACAGTTACGTGCTGCTCAAGGATGGCGAAGCCTGGCTGCTCGGCAGCCACATTACGCCGCTGATGACCGCCAGCACCCACGTCATCGCTGATCCGACCCGCACCCGAAAATTGCTGCTCAACCGACGCGAGCTGGAAAAGCTGGCCACTGCCGTACAGCAAAAAGGTTACGCCTGCGTGTGCCTGTCCTGGTACTGGAGCAAGCACATGGTCAAGTGCGAGATCGCTCTGGGCAAGGGCAAGAAGGAATACGACAAGCGTGATACCGAACGCGAACGCGACGCCGGCCGCGAGTTGCAGCGTGCGGTGCGCAACAAGGGCAAGGAAGACTAATCTTTCGGCCTGAGTGTTGTGGCGCTAGCGAAAAGATCGCAGCCTGCGGCAGCTCCTACATAGATCGCGTATCCATGTAGGAGCTGCCGCAGGCTGCGATCTTTTGCTTTAAATAATCACATCCCCTTGCGCCGCTCCGCCCGAGCCATGCGCTGCACTTCCTGACGCACTTCTTCCAGCACTTCCTGCACATACAAGATATGTCGGCTGGAGACTTCCCGCGCCTGCTCTGCCCTTCCTTCAATAATCGCCAGGTACAACTCCCGGTGCTGTGTGATCAGCATGTCGCGGGTTTCCGTACGCTGCTTGTACATACCGCCGATGTTGGTCACCACGTTACGCTTGAGCAGATCGAACAACCCACGAATGGTGTGCAGCAACACCGCGTTATGACTGGCTTCAGCAATTGCCAGGTGGAATTTCGCATCCGCCGCCCCCTCTTCCGCCCGACTTACCTCGTCGTGACGCGTATAGCAGTCCTGCAATTCATTGAAGGCCGCAGTCAATCGCTCGCGATCAACATCCGTAGCACGCATGGCTGCGTAATAGGCGCAGGAGGCTTCCAGGGTGTGACGAAATTCCAGCAGATCGCGCTGCGCTTCAGGGTTGCTTTCCAGCAGATGCAGCAGCGGATCGCTGAAGGTTGACCCCAGCGACTCCACCACATAATTGCCACCACCCTGGCGACTGACCAGCAAGCCCTTGGCCGCCAGTTTCTGAATCGCTTCGCGCAACGAAGGGCGTGACACGCCGAACTGCTCGGCCAACGCACGTTCGGCCGGCAAGCGCTCACCCGCCTTCAGCGTGCCCTCGAGAATCATCCCCTCGAGCTGCTCGACAATATCGTCAGACAAACGGCGCTGACGAATCTGATCAAACCCCATAACTCATTTCTCCACGATCCCGACGGCTCGCCGGGGTCTCTATTCTGGCCTATCAGGGCTGTGTCAGCACCTGCCAGACGGCATTTGGTCGAGCGGACCAGATGACTTCTGCACCGCGTTTCGACAAAAGTTTTAGGGCGGCAAATTGACACGCCGCCTACAAGGCTTTTACCCTAGCCAACAGCGATTGTAAATTGGTATTACCAATTATCCAAGAACGCTGACCAGTGCCTGACCAACAACAATTAGGGGCCACCCCATATGCAAACCTGGCAACAGCTCTATTCTCCGCTCGGCAGTCTCGGCGTATCCGCGCTCGCGGCCGTTATCCCCATTGTGTTTTTCTTCCTGGCATTGGCCGTGTTCCGACTCAAAGGACACGTGGCCGGCAGCATCACGCTGGCCTTGTCCATTGCCGTGGCGATCTTCGCCTTCCAGATGCCCGTCGACATGGCCTTCGCCGCCGCCGGCTATGGTTTCGCCTACGGTCTATGGCCGATTGCCTGGATCATCGTGGCGGCGGTATTCCTCTACAAACTGACGGTAAAGAGTGGTCAGTTCGAAGTGATCCGCAGCTCGGTTCTGTCGATTACCGACGACCAGCGCCTGCAGGTGCTGCTGATCGGCTTCTGCTTTGGTGCCTTCCTGGAAGGTGCCGCCGGTTTCGGTGCGCCGGTCGCGATTACTGCCGCCCTGCTTGTAGGACTGGGCTTTAACCCGCTGTACGCCGCTGGCCTGTGCCTGATCGCCAACACCGCGCCGGTTGCCTTCGGCGCCTTGGGGATTCCGATCATCGTCGCCGGGCAAGTGACCGGTATCGACGCGTTCAAGATCGGCGCCATGACGGGCCGCCAACTGCCGCTGCTGTCGCTGTTCGTGCCGTTCTGGCTGGTGTTCATGATGGATGGCCTGCGCGGCGTTCGCGAAACCTGGCCGGCAGCACTGGTGGCCGGTTTGAGCTTTGCCGTCACCCAATACTTCACGTCGAACTTCATCGGCCCGGAACTGCCGGACATCACCTCGGCCCTGGCCAGCCTGATTTCCCTGACGCTGTTCCTGAAAGTCTGGCAGCCAAAGCGTGCCGCAGGCCAACACATCGTCGGTGCCGTCTCGGCTTCCGTGGTGAGCGCCAGCGCCGGCGGTTTCGGTCAGCCGCGCAGCACCGTGGCTTCGCCCTACAGCCTCGGTGAAATTCTCAAAGCCTGGTCACCGTTCCTGATCCTCACCGTGCTGGTCACCATCTGGACCCTGAAACCGTTCAAGGCAATGTTTGCCGCTGGCGGTTCGATGTACAGCTGGGTGTTCAACTTCGCGATCCCGCACCTGGACCAAATGGTGATCAAGGTCGCACCGATCGTGGCCGCCCCGACCGCCATTCCAGCGGTGTTCAAACTCGACCCGATTTCCGCGACCGGCACGGCGATATTCTTCTCCGCGCTGATCTCGATGCTGGTACTGAGGATCAATGTCAAAATTGGTCTGACCACTTTGAAAGAGACCTTCTACGAGCTGCGCTGGCCGATTCTGTCCATCGGCATGGTGCTCGCCTTTGCCTTCGTCACTAACTACTCAGGCATGTCCTCGACCATGGCGCTGGTTCTGGCAGGCACCGGTGCAGCATTCCCGTTCTTCTCGCCGCTCCTCGGCTGGCTGGGTGTGTTCCTGACCGGTTCCGATACCTCGTCCAACGCACTGTTCAGTTCGCTGCAAGCGACCACTGCGCACCAGATCGGTGTGAACGACGTGTTGCTGGTTGCGGCGAACACCAGCGGCGGCGTGACCGGCAAGATGATCTCGCCACAATCGATCGCCGTCGCCTGCGCCGCGACCGGTCTGGTGGGCAAGGAATCGGATCTGTTCCGTTTTACCCTCAAGCACAGCCTGTTCTTTGCAACGATCGTCGGCCTGATCACGCTGGCTCAGGCCTACTGGTTCACCGGCATGCTGGTGCACTAAGTACTACACAATAAAAAGCAAAAACCGACGCCGGACCACGATTCCGGCGTCAGCTATTCACAACCCGGTCTGTAAGGCTGCTGAAAGCTTGCCTCTCTATATTCAGCAGCCACCACAGACGGATAACCGGGACCACCCGGAGACACGCCTGATGAGCGAGCTTTTTTACAACGCTGTTCCAAATGCGACCCGCGTCGCCCCGCCACTGCCCGAGCCTCGGCAATACCCCAGCGAGAAACCGTCACGGGTCTATCTGTTCGGAACCTGCGTGGTGGATTTGTTCTACCCTGAAGCCGGGATGGACGCGATTCACTTGCTGGAACGCGAAGGCATTCGTGTCGAGTATCCGCAGGGGCAAAGCTGCTGCGGGCAACCGGCCTACACCTCGGGTTACACCGAGCAGGCGAGGACCGTGGCACGCTCGCAACTGGCGCTGTTTGCCGGGGACTATCCGGTGGTGGTGCCTTCGGGATCGTGTGCCGGGATGTTGCGCGAACACTACGCCGACTTGTTCAAGGACGAGCCGGACACGCTGAAACAGGTTCAGGCGCTGGCGGCCCGGACTTATGAACTGGCCGAGTTTCTGTTGTTTGTCTGCAAGGTGCAGCTCAAGGACAGTGGCGAGCCAGTCAAAGTAGCGCTGCACACGTCGTGCTCGGCACGCCGTGAGATGAACACCCACTTGCATGGCCGCGAGTTGTTGGCGCAGCTCCGTAACGTGGAGCGAGTCGACCACAGTCATGAAAGTGAATGCTGTGGCTTCGGTGGGACTTTCAGCGTCCGTATGCCAGACATTTCCGGCGCGATGGTGGCTGACAAGACCCGCTCGTTGAAGGAATCTGGCGCGCACAAGGTACTGAGTGCCGACTGCGGTTGCCTGATGAACATCAACGGCTCGCTGGAGAAACAGAAGGAAGCATTGCGCGGCCAACATCTGGCCAGCTTCCTTTGGCAGCGAACGGGAGGTGTTCTATGAACGCTTCCGCGATTATTCCTACGGTTGCCGTAGAAGAAGATTTCCGCACCCGTGCTCACAAGGCGTTGGGTGACAAGCAACTGCGAAATAACTTTCGCACGGCGATGGATTCGCTAATGACAAAACGGGCAGCGTCTTTCAGCGATGCCCACGAAAGAGAACATTTGCGAGTGCTGGGCAATGCTGTCCGCGCCCGTGCTTTATCCAAGTTGCCCGACCTGCTCGAACAGCTTGAACAGAACCTGACCCGCAACGGTGTGACAGTGCACTGGGCGGAAACGGTGGATGAGGCCAATGGCATCGTCCTCTCGATCATCCGCGCTCACGAGGGGCGGCAAGTGATCAAGGGCAAATCGATGGTCAGCGAAGAGATGGAGATGAATCACTTCCTCGCTGAACAGGGCATTGAATGCCTGGAATCGGACATGGGCGAGTACATCGTCCAGCTCGACCACGAGAAGCCTTCACACATTATTATGCCGGCGATCCACAAGAATGCCGGTCAGGTCGCGTCCTTGTTCCACGACAAACTTGGCGTGGAATACACCAAGGACGTTGACCAACTCATTCAGATCGGTCGCAAGGTCTTGCGGCAGAAATTCTTCGAAGCGGACATCGGCGTCTCCGGCGTCAACTTCGCAGTGGCCGAAACCGGCACCTTGCTGCTGGTGGAAAACGAAGGCAACGGGCGCATGACCACTACCGTGCCGCCGGTGCACATCGCCGTCACAGGCATCGAAAAAGTCGTGGAAAACCTGCGCGATGTGGTGCCGTTGCTGTCACTGCTGACCCGTTCAGCCCTCGGCCAGCCGATCACCACCTACGTCAACATGATCTCCGGCCCGCGCAAGGAGCATGAACTCGACGGCCCTCAGGAAGTGCACCTGGTATTGCTCGACAACGGTCGCAGCCAGGCCTTCGCCGACAGCGAATTGCGCCAGACCCTGAACTGCATCCGCTGCGGCGCCTGTATGAATCATTGCCCGGTCTACACCCGAATCGGCGGCCACGCCTATGGGGAGGTTTACCCTGGGCCTATCGGAAAAATCATCACCCCGCACATGGTCGGCCTGGCGAAAGTCCCGGACCACCCGAGTGCCTCGTCGCTGTGTGGCGCCTGCGGTGAAGTCTGTCCCGTAAAAATTCCGATTCCGGCGCTGCTGCGTCGCCTACGGGAAGAGAACGTCAAAGCCCCGGACAGCCCTCATCAAGTGATGCGCGGCCAGGGCAGCAAGTACTCGCGTAAAGAACGGGTTATCTGGAATGCCTGGGCGAAGCTCAACAGCTCACCTACGCTTTATCGACTGTTCGGCTTCTTCGCCACTCGCTTGCGCACGCTGGCACCGAGTAATGTCGGCCCCTGGACGCAAAACCACAGCGCACCGAAACCCGCTGCCCGCTCACTGCATGACATGGCCCACGAGCATCTGGCCAAACAGGGAGATCGCTGATGAGCGCCAAGCAAAATATCCTCGCCAAATTGCGTAAAAGTCTGACGGGCACCACGCCGGTGCCTGACGAATTTGACGTCGAACTGGTGACAGCGCCCTACACGTACACCGCCGAGCAACGCATCCCGCAGCTGCGCAAGCTGATGGAAGCGGTGCACACCGAAATCCATCTGACGTCCGGCGAAGGTTGGCCTTCGTTGCTCGCTCAGTTATTGCGGGACCGTCAGTTGCCGAGTTTGTTGATTGCACCGACTACACCTCACGGGCAACGCGTCACTCAGCACTGGGCGAAAAATCCTGATCTGCCAACGCTCAAAGCCTACGACCGTCCGGTTGAAGAATGGAAAGCCGAATTGTTCAACGACACGCCGGCCAGCCTGACTGGCACCCTCGGTGCAATCGCCGCGACAGGTAGTCTGATTCTCTGGCCAACGCAGGAAGAACCGCGCTTGATGAGCCTGGTGCCGCCGGTGCATTACGCCCTGCTCAAGGCCAGTGAAATCCGCGACAACTTCTATCAAGTGCAGCAGGAATTCGAGTGGGCCCAAGGCATGCCGACCAACGCCCTGCTGGTGTCCGGCCCGTCGAAAACCGCTGACATCGAGCAGGTCCTGGCTTACGGCGCTCACGGTCCGAAAGACCTCGTGGTCATGATCCTGGAGGACCAATGAATCTACCCGCGGCTTTCCTGCGAGATGCGCAGCAACTGATTCCCCAGGAGCGACGTTTCGACGACCCGCTGTCGACCTTGGCCTTCGGCACCGACGCCAGTTTCTACCGGTTGATTCCGAAACTGGTGATTCGTGTCGAGTCGGAAGATGAAGTAGTCGCGCTGCTGAAACTTGCGCAACGGGATCTAGTCCCGGTAACCTTCCGCGCCGCCGGCACCAGCCTGTCCGGCCAGGCCATCAGTGACTCGGTGTTGATCGTCCTGGGGGATAACTGGAACGGTCGCGAGATCCGCGGCCAAGGCACGCAAATCCGTCTGCAACCGGGCGTGATCGGCGCACAGGCCAACGCATGGCTGGCGCCGTTCGGACGCAAGATCGGCCCGGACCCGGCGTCGATCAATGCCTGTAAAATCGGCGGCATCGTCGCCAACAATGCCAGCGGCATGTGCTGCGGCACGGCGCAAAATACCTATCACACATTGGCCGGCATTCGCCTGGTGCTGGCCGACGGCAGCCGTCTCGATACCGAAGATGCGGCGAGTGTTGCGGCGTTTCGTGAGAGCCACGCTTCGCTGCTTGAACGCCTGGCAACGTTGGGCCGCGAAACCCGCGCCAATGCCGAGCTGGCGGCGAGAATTCGCCACAAATACCGTCTGAAAAATACCACTGGCCTGTCACTCAATGCGCTGGTGGATTTCGATGAGCCTGTGGATATCTTGAGCCACTTGCTGGTGGGCTCCGAAGGCACCCTCGGCTTCATCAGCGCGGTGACTTACGACACGGTGATCGACCACCCGAACAAGGCCTCGGCGCTGATCGTGTTTCCGGACGTGGAGACCTGCTGCAACGCCGTAACCGTGCTGAAAAGCCAACCGGTGTCGGCCGTCGAACTGCTGGACCGCCGCAGTCTGCGTTCAGTGCAGGACAAACCCGGCATGCCCGCTTTCGTACAACAGTTGTCGAACAATGCCTGTGCGCTGCTGATCGAATCCCGCGCCGCATCGTCCACTTTGCTACAGGAACAACTGGCGCACATCATGGCGTCGTTGACTTCTTTCCCGGTGGAAAAACAAGTCGACTTCACCGAAGACCCGGTGGAAAACGCCCGGCTCTGGGCAATCCGCAAAGACACCTTCCCCGCCGTCGGCGCCGTGCGCAAAACCGGCACCACGGTGATCATCGAAGACGTGACCTTCCCGGTGGAACAACTGGCCATCGGCGTAAACCGCTTGATCGAGCTGTTCGACAAACATCACTACGACGAAGCGATCCTTTTCGGACACGCGCTGGAAGGGAATCTGCATTTCGTCTTCACCCAAGGCTTCAACAACCCGGAAGAAGTCGCACGCTACCAAGCGTTCATGGACGACGTGGCGCAGTTGGTGGCGGTGGAGTTCGGTGGTTCGCTGAAGGCCGAACACGGCAC
The DNA here is from genome assembly GCF_004136015.1 of Pseudomonas sp. ACM7. Lineage (NCBI taxonomy): Bacteria > Pseudomonadati > Pseudomonadota > Gammaproteobacteria > Pseudomonadales > Pseudomonadaceae > Pseudomonas > Pseudomonas sp. ACM7. The sequence continues at coordinate 1,783,544 of NZ_CP024866.1, forward strand.
CGGCCGCAACATGGCGCCCTTTGTCGAACTGGAGTGGGGCAGCGATGCCTACCAGTTGATGTGGCAGCTTAAACGTCTGCTCGACCCCAACGGCATTCTCAACCCGGACGTGGTGCTCAGCGAGGATCCGCAGATCCACCTCAAGCACCTGAAGCCGTTGCCGGCCGCCGATGAGATTGTGGATAAGTGCATCGAGTGCGGCTTCTGCGAACCGGTCTGCCCATCTAAAGGCCTTACCCTGAGCCCGCGCCAGCGCATCGTGATCTGGCGTGACATTCAGGCGAAGAAACGCGCTGGCGTGGACACCACCGAACTCGGAGCCGCTTACGAATACCAAGGCATCGACACCTGCGCCGCCACGGGACTCTGTGCGCAGCGTTGCCCTGTAGGAATCAACACCGGCGAGCTGGTGAAAAAGCTCCGCAGCCGGAAGGCAACTCATACAAAAACCGCCAATTGGCTGGAAGGCAATTTCGCCACCGCGCTGCAAGGTGCACGTTTCACCCTGCACGTGGCCAACGGCGCACGGATGCTGCTGGGGGCGCCACGATTGGCAAAGCTTTCGGCAACGTTGACGCGCCTATCCAAAGGTCAGGTCCCGCAATGGACCAACGCCATGCCGCAACCGGAAAAAGCCATTCGTTTCAGCCCGACAGTGTCGGACGAACGCCCTCGAGTGGTGTACTTCGCGGCCTGCGTGTCGCGGGCAATGGGCCCGGCGGCGGGTGATAAAGAGCAAATGTCGCTGTACGACAAAACCCGTGGGTTGTTGGAAAAAGCCGGTTACCAAGTGGTCTTCCCGGACAACCTGGACAACCTCTGCTGCGGGCAACCATTCGCCTCCAAGGGCTACGCCGAACAGGCCGAGCACAAACGCCAGGAACTGATCGGCGCCTTGCTGCACGCCAGTCGCGGCGGGCTCGACCCGATCTACTGCGACACCAGCCCCTGCACCTTGCGCCTGGCCCAGGACCTGGGCGATGTTCGACTGGACCTGTACGACCCGGTGCGTTTCATCCGTACGCACTTGATGGATCGCCTCGATTTCACGCCGCAGGAAGCGCCGATTGCGGTGCACGTCACTTGCAGCACCCAGCACCTTGGCGAAAGTCAGACGCTGATTGATCTGGCGCGTAAATGCAGCAAAAACGTGGTCATTCCCGAAGGCATTCACTGCTGCGGGTTTGCGGGGGATAAGGGTTTTACTACGCCGGAACTGAATGCACATTCGTTGCGCACGCTCAAGGATGCGGTGCAGCAGTGCAGCGAGGGGATTTCGACCAGCCGCACGTGTGAGATCGGTCTGACGCAGCACGGCGGAATTGATTACCACGGGCTAGTCTATCTGGTGGATCGGGTAACGCAGGCGAGGGTCATGCAAGAAAAATAGAACCCTGATGCGCTGCCATAGTCCACAGAATAAGCCCGGACGTTACCGCAATGCTGTTCACTTAAGGGAAACCGGCGCTTACCCCGAAATGGGAAAGCGCCGTTTTTCTTGGACTTCGCCGCAGCACCGAAAAGCAAAAACCTTCGGTCAGCGGCTTAAGTGAACAGCATTGCGGACGTTACCGGGCTTTACCCAAACTCGGCAGCCCGTCCTGACGGCCAGCGCAGCCTGGACCCTCAGTTCAAGGAGATACACATGAAACGTTCTGTACTGTTAGGTCTGTTCGTTACTGTCTCACTGATGGCGTCCACCTCGTTTGCCGCCGAAGACCTCTGTTCGGTCAACTTGAAAACCATCGAAAATGCCAAGGCACAGACTCCTCCGGAAATGTCTGATCAGGTAATGGAAAGCGTCACGAAAGCCAAAGCCGATCAGGCAAAAGGCACCAAGGAAGGGACTGACGACTGCATCGCCGAGACCGAACAAACTATCCAGGAACTCAAGAACGCGAACAAAGGCGGGAAGTAACCCAGCACAATGCCAACCTTCGGGTTGGCCTTGTGGCCCCCCCGGTGCCACCAAATATGTAGCAAACCAAAACCCGCCAAGTGCGGGTTTTGTTGCATCTGCTGTTGGCCATGTGTAAACCGCCCGCGTCGCCGTGAAAAAACTCGACCCCATGCCCAAATCCGTGGAAGGCGCGAAGCCCATTGGAGCTAGGCCCTGGAAGAGGCCACCAGCGAAAAGAAGCGATTGCGCCCGCTTTTAATGCCATTGCTTCTATCAAACAATTTTTTCATAGCCGTTCTGCTAAAACCGAATTCCTGCGCCGCTCCGTAGTCTTTTAAGTAGGCCCCATCAATCGTGGCTTATTTTCCGACCTCGGCCGAACCGCCCGCTCATACGGCAGCACCGAGACCATCAGTACAAGGAGATATCCATGAAACGTACCGCACTCGCTGGTCTGTTCATTTCTGCTGCAATGTTGGCCTCTCCCGTATTTGCTGCGGACAACAACCTTTGTACGAGCAAGCTGCAAGAGCTCAAAAGCAAAGTGAATTCACTGCCGGCGAGCTCCGGCAACATCACAATGGAGATCAAAAGACTGATGTCCAGCGCCGAAGCGTCCCAAGCCTCCGGGGACGACAAAAAATGCGTCACCGAGGCCACCCAGGCAATGTCACTCGCTGACCAACAGCGCAACCAAACCACCCCATAATCTGTGGTGGCCAACCTTCGGGTTGGCCTTCTCACGCGTGTTGACGTACACTGCGCAGGCTTGTTGCTCACTTTGATTCACAGAGCAACAGGCTCGGGGCCGTTTAGGATTCGACGCCGGTTGCGAAACTTTAGGTGCATGCCGAGTTGGTAACAGAACTCGTAAATCCACTGTTGCAACTTTCTATAGTTGCCAATGACGAAACCTACGGGGAATACGCTCTCGCTGCGTAAGCAGCCTTAGCCCTTCCCTCCTGGTACCTTCGGGTCCAGCAATCATCAGGGGATGTCTGTAAACCCAAAGTGATTGTCATATAGAACAGAATCGCCGTGCAGTACGTTGTGGACGAAGCGGCTAAAACTTACACAACTCGCCCAAAGCACCCTGCCCGTCGGGTCGCTGAGGGTTAACTTAATAGACACGGCTACGCATGTAGTACCGACAGCGGAGTACTGGCGGACGGGGGTTCAAATCCCCCCGGCTCCACCACTTCATCATCTAAAGACGTCCAAGGGCGTCTTTTTTTGTGCCTGAAATCCAGCAAATACAGGGGATTCAGGTCCAACGGGGTCCGATGGTATCTGAGCACATCCTACAATTCGTGTATTCCACGTGGTATTCCAAGCCCACGACTGCTATTTTTTGGAATACATGCAGCATCGGAGATTCTCATGGGCGCCCAAGCCACTCGACTTTCAGACGTCAAAGTCAAAGCAGCGAAACCAAAGGAAAAAGACTACATCCTCACTGATGGCGACGGCCTCCAGATGAGAGTGAGGGCTAATGGCTCAAAGCTCTGGAATTTTAACTACATTCACCCAGCCACCAAGAAACGGATCAATATGGGCCTGGGTACGTTTCCGGAGGTGAGTTTGGCTCAAGCCAGGAAACGGACGGTAGAGGCCAGGGAGCTGGTGGCGCAAGGGCTTGATCCGAAAGCGAAGCGTGACGAAGATCGACAAACGTTGAGAGCAACTACGGAACATACCTTTAAAAACGTAGCCACCGCTTGGTTCGAGCTCAAGAAAGACTCGGTTACTACTGCTTATGCTGAAGACATCTGGCGCTCGCTCACGCTGCACGTTTTTCCCGACTTGGCCGCTACCCCAATTTCAGCGATCACTGCTCCGGCGGTTATCAAACTGCTTAGACCGCTTGAAACCAAAGGCAGTCTTGAGACCGTGAAGCGACTGAGCCAACGCCTTAACGAGATCATGACTTATGGCGTGAATTCCGGCTTGATTCACTCGAATCCATTGAGCGGAATTCGCTCTGTCTTCAAGAAACCCAAGAAGACGAACATGGCAGCACTTGCGCCAAACGAACTCAATGAGCTAATGGTGACGGTGGCCAACGCCAGTATCAAAAGGACTACACGCTGCTTGATTGAGTGGCAACTTCACACCATGACTCGCCCGTCAGAAGCAGCCACCGCACGATGGGCAGATATCGACATCGGCAAGAAAATCTGGACGATACCGCCTGAGCGGATGAAAAAGCGCCGGACCCACATCATCCCACTCACAGAACAAGCTTTGGGGCTCCTAGAGGCTATAAAGCCCCTTAGCGGGCACCGCGAGCATGTCTTCCCGGCGGATCGCAATCCCCGTACTCATTGCAACAGCCAAACAGCCAATATGGCTCTGAAGCGCATGGGGTTCGAAGGTCGCTTGGTCAGCCACGGCATGCGCTCAATGGCCAGTACCATCCTCAACGAACACGGCTGGGATCCTGAGCTAATCGAGGTTGCCCTGGCTCACGTGGACAAGGACGAGGTGCGTAGCGCCTATAATCGGGCAGATTACATAGAGCGCCGCAGGCCAATGATGAAATGGTGGAGCGAGCATATCCAGGAAGCTGCTACCGGGAGCCTTTCTATGTCCGCGACCAATGACAGCGGGGGTGTAGTCCGCTAACGCAATACGCACAATTTTGCATAACATAAATTACGTGCAAATCACCAGGCACGATTTCCGGTCTTCCTTTGGGGACTGGGCCGGGGAATGCACGCATTATCCACGAGAGGTTTGTGAGATGGCGCTGGCGCATGATGAACGAGATCAGACTGAGGGGGCATACTCCCGCACTGACTTTCTCTACAAGCGGCGCGACCTCATGAACGACTGGAGTAAATTTATTACATCTCCACGAACAGCAATCGAAAATTAAGCATGCGACTTCCGTAGCAACATTCTTGCCCTTCAATCCAAAAAATATACATCGAATAGATACTACTTAAAAGAATATCACCAAGAGGTATGCAATGAAAAAAACGAAGCCTCCACTTTTTACGCGAAGCCAGCTCACAATGCATATGAATGAGCGCATAGGCAGCACCACAATCAATGAGGCCATCGCAAGAAACAACGGGTTACTTCAATGCCATTTTTTTGAACACTTTATCAAGCCTGGCGAATATTTGAAATTGTTAGACAGTATCCGCTCTTGCATAATTGACCCAGTACTCCAGGGTCAGTTAGAGGCGAGTTGGATCAACGAAACCATCGAGGATAACGAAGAAATCACTATACTGTTCCAGCATGTGAGATATGCATGCCTATATCTGGAGCTGGCCAGAGCAGCCGAAGAGAATAAAGACCGCGACCGCGCTTGGGCCTTTACTAACGACGCTAGTTTAATGACCGGTGAAATCATAGAAAAATCAAGCGCCATTCTCAATGCGATGGAGGTCGAGGGTCGCAAGGCACAAAACAGTAAAAATGCTCAAGGACGAAACAATGCTAGCGTGCTGATGAAGGAGGAAGTCGTAAGACTATTAGAGGAGAAGAGGCCAGAGTCAGGCTGGCCATCTAAAGTAGCCGCCTTCACTGCGCTAGAAAGCCTTATGACTGACTTTATCAAACGCAACAATATCCTTGGTATAAAGGCCTCGAACATTGAAAGCTGGCTGCCGGAATGGTTACGAACAGACGAACTGGTTAAGCTTGCTTGGGAAAAGACTAAGCGTGCAAATACCCGATGATACTTAGGCTTTACACCATCGTCGTTTTGATGGCGCCCTACAAGGCTCTCAGTAGCACTGAGAACCCTTAATAACAATAAGCCCTAGGCCATGCACCCCGCCATAGAGATTGCAGCCCTTGGCCTGCCACGAGGGCCTTTGGGGGCAGGCCTTAACCCTTTCCCCATACCACGGCCTTCAGTTTGAAGTTTCATGTATAGATCCGTCTTGGTCAGGTAGATCACCACGTTGCGCAGTCCCTTACGTAGCTGGACGTCAGTATGATCGATCATGCCGATACCGCAACTCTTATAGGTACGCTTAACGGCGTTACAGTTGAAATAAAGGCCTCGCCCTTTCGTAACTACGGCCTCCCAGTATTCACCAATCCGTTTGGCCAGAGTTATGTCTTCGCGAACCTTGGAGCCATCAAAGAAAAAAATCATGTGGTAATGGAAGCCTTTCTCTGGACCGTGCTCCAGCTTCCAGATGTAGCCCACCATGTTATCAAACAGCTTGTTCGCCCTCGCGTTTTCGAATAGACGCTCTCGATCTCGCTTGGCTTGATCCTGCGCGGTTTTGGCGTTCTCCTTCGAATAGGAAAGATCAACCCTCAGCACGAGCAGTCTAGAATAGCGCTCAAACAACGCATCTGCGTATCCCGTGAGTTCCTTGTAGTTTTTGTTGCTCGACCGCTGGTAGCTGTTCAGCTTAGCCTTAAACGACTTTGACTGGCCCTCTTGGCGAATGCCATCCACACATTCGTTCAATCGCTGCGCAACGGCCTTGGCATCTTCAGCACATATTGCCATTCTAGGGATCAAATGACTCCCGTACAAACGGGACTTCATAATTCGACTGAGTGCCATCTCAATATACGGCTCAAACTGATACAGCGACCTGAACTCCATGTCAGTAGGTACATGGGCATTTATTATGTTGATCAGCAGTCGCCCTGCCTTATTGGATACTAGGCGAGCATTGCCGATCTCGTCCACATCTTGAACTTCAAAGGCGTTGCCTTCTGTGGTCATTAGCTTCTGAACCAACAGCGACACTTTCTTTAGAGTCTCAATCAACCCAATATCCACAGAGCCCAGTCGAATATCGGCTTCTCCTTTCACCTGTATGCTGTACTTACTCATGAGCGCTATGCTGCGCTCATGATAATCAATCCCCATAGCGACACCTCATATTCATATAGATACCTGATTACATTCAGGTCTCAGACCAATACAGCAACCACCTTATACAAGGCATCTGATTTAACTGGAACACCTCGCTTGTGTGTAGCTCTCTGCTAACGGTACCTTGTTGATACCTAACGCAGCACTCCTATATCTGTTGTTGATATACACATATCAACTACAAGCCATTACTAATCACTGGTACGACTAGTGCTAGTATCAGTAGCACTAACACATCTAACATCTAATAACATATAAACCAGAAACATCAAGACAAGCCGATCCCGATCAAAGCACTACTGGTAGCGCACCTCGCAATAGAAGCAACTATTAAAACGTTATACGGAGTTGGTGTTTGATTCCAGCCAACTACAACAAAGGAAAGTTCAGCCTATTGACCGATGAAGAAGCAGTCCAAATATTAACGTACCTCCTTGGCAGACATGCGCTGCTCAATCCAGGTGGTGATTTCGGAATCAATCCAGCCGATGGCTGCCGCCCCCAGCTTGATTGGTTTGGGGAACGTAGCGTCGTACCTCGGCGACTGGGTGTCCATGCGGTCATAGATCGTGGACCGCCCAAGGCCGATCCGATCGGTCAGTTGTTTGAGGCGTAAAATCCTCGGGTGGAAAACAGTTTGTGTGTTTGTCACTTGCCTTCTCGTCATGTGTTTGGGAGTGGTGCGACTTTAAGCCGCCCTCGCACCTACAAGTAGGCTCCAGCGGTCAGTATTTTTTTTATGCGTCGAGAGCACGCTTTGACTCGGACTGGCCACCCAATAGGAACCAACTTCGTATACGAGGGAACTAACTCCGCATGGCTTTGGCTGGCCCGCTCAGGGGTAACGAGCGCCTGCCCCATCCATAAATGATATTGAAACTCATTTCACATATATATCACGGAGCTGAATATCCATCATGGAACCCTAAACCATGTCATTTCAGTGCCCTTCCTGTAGCTCTCCCAAAATTGCTTTCCACAGAACAGCCATGAAGATAGGTGCCGTTGTCGGCGCTGCCGGAGGCGCTGCACAAGGAGTAAGCACCGCGCTTGCTGCAAGCCAAACAAGCACTGCTGTCGGTGCTTTTGCCGACACCGTAGGTACAGTCTCTAGCGCCATTCTCGGCGGAATGACCGGAGGCATAGGCGGCTGCATCGTTGGTGCGCAACTTGGCGAAAAGTTGGATCGCCATGTGCTGGCCAACAACCTCTGCCTGGCCTGCGGGCACTACTTCAACCTCCCTACTTAATCAACCTCCCCAACTGCCCCGGCAAGTGATGCGCTCTGCGCAGCGCTTATGTCGTTCTATACCCAAAGGAATCATTCTCATGGCACATCTCATTGAACAAATGGCCTACGTTGGCGACACCCCTTGGCACGGCCTTGGCTCAGCACTTTCGCCAAAACAGCCTTTAGAAATCTGGCAACGCGAAGCTGGCATGAACTGGCAGATTCAGGAAAGTCCGGTTCATTTTAAAGCGGATGCATCGGGCCACTTGGGCACCATTCACTCATTCCCGGAACAAAAGGTACTGTATCGCTCCGATACCAAAGGGCCGTTATCGGTAGTTTCTAATCGCTATCAGGTGGTACAGCCACGTCAGGTTTTGGAGTTCTACCGAGACCTGACCGAGTTCTCCGGTTACGAGCTGGAAACCGCTGGCGTGCTCAAGGGCGGCCGCAAGTTCTGGGCCCTCGCCAGAACAGGTCAGGCCACGGCGCTGAAGGGGAACGACCAAGTGAATGGTTATCTGCTGCTGGCCACCTCCTGCGACGGCACACTGGCGACCACCGCGACTCCCACGACCGTTCGCGTGGTCTGCAACAACACGCTGACTATCTCCCTGAATGGAGCCACCCGCGCCATCAAGGTTCCACACAACACGCGCTTTGATCCGCAAGCAGTAAAAAAGCAACTGGGCATCACCGTCTCGCAATGGGACGAATTCATGTACCGGATGCGCGCTCTCGCCGAACGCAGGGTTCAGTCGAAAGAAGCCATGGGCTTCTTTATGGAAGTCCTGTGCGATAGCAGCGCCCATAACCCCATTCCCAATGTGCTGCCAAACAAGCGAGCGATGGAGAAGGTACAAGGCCTGTACGAAGGTAGAGGACGAGGATCAGAGTTGGAATCTACTCGCGGTACAGCATGGGGGTTGCTGAACGCCGTGACGGAGTATGTGGATCACGAACGGCGCGCTCGCAGCTCGGAATACCGAATGGATTCAGCATGGTTCGGCCAAGGTGCGGTAATCAAACAAAAAGCGCTGGATGCCGCCCTGCAACTAGTGGCGTAAACCGAAGAACAACCCTCATGAAACTGCACAAGCTCAAGGCCAGTGACATTGCCGGCCAGTACCTCATCGAATCCCCCGTCAGCGAAAGCGACATTCTGCGCATGACTCAGCAGTTAGCCCGCCAGCACCTGGCCAAAGGTCGATTACTGACCTCGCACGGCCAAGTCATCAGCCACCTGCAAGTACTCCTGCAACATTATGAGCACGAAGTGTTTGCCTTGTTGTTGCTCGATAGCAAACACCGCGTGCTCGGCTTTCGTGAGTTGTTTCGCGGCACCCTGGATGAAACCAGCGTCCATCCACGGGAAGTGGTGAAGCTGATATTGAAGCACAACGCAGCGGCAGTGGTTCTGCACAACCATCCTTCTAGCGATCCAGAGCCCAGCCAGGCAGATCGTCAGCTGACAAAAGCGCTGAAAGAAACACTCTGCCTGGTTGGCACCCGAACGCTAGACCATATCGTGGTTGGTTTGGAAGGCTGTGTGTGATTCGCCGAGCGCGGCTTTATCTAAATACACCCATCCAGCCAATACCGTTCCTCCCCCACAGGTTAAATGCCCACGACAGGAAAGACGTCCATGACTGTGCTTCGATTTTTTCTCACGTTGTTTCTCTTCATATGCTTGCTCGCCGGTAGCAGCGTGCTGGTGGCTGCAGCCTGCCTGACGCTGCGCTTCCCGCCCCTGCTGTTCGCTGTTGTGCTGGGTTGCGTTCTTTTGGTCATCGTCCTGAAAATGCTTCGCCGTAGACATACCCAGACAGCCCCTTGATGCCCACGGCGCTTGCCCAGCGTAGCCTTCACTCTCCCGATCAGAGACGCCAAATGAATCCACACTGTTTGATTTGTGAGTCTTCAGCAATCCTGTCTCAGGACGACGCCAAAGCAGTTGTACAGCTCCTGGCGGTATTGAATGGCCTTGCCCGTGAGTGGCAAAAGTCCCAACCACCGGCCAGCGGCCTTAACGCCGAGGAACCGATGGTCGGGATACTGAAACAGGTGACCGGGGCAGTGGCGAGCGCCGCCTCGGCCCTGCGGGCCAGTGACGCGTTTATTCAGGATATGCATACCTACCAGTTCGGTGCATTTACTCACCTGTGTCTGCGCTGTGGCGCCCTCTTCGATGCCCTCGATTCGTGATCAGATTTTTAGGCGATTGACTAAACGCTCGACCAACTCGACCACCATCTGGCGATCCGCATGATCCAACGCCCTTAACAAATGGCTAATCCGACTGGCTTGGTCATCGACGAGCGGACTCACCTCACTGAGCAATTCAGCCGCTTCACAGCCAAAGATCTCGGCAAACTCCAACAACCTGGTGATATTGGGCATCACGACTCCCCGTTCGATACGGGAAACTGCCTCATTGCCCACGCCCAAGCGTTCCGCGACGGCCTCCTGGGTCAGCCCACAGCGTACCCGCTGTTTCGATATGGCGCGCCCTACGGTGTCCGCCAACTGCTTCTGATTAATTTCAGCCATACACCCTCCCATCTCAACCCAGATGGTTGGGCATCACCTCATTGACATGAAGAACACCGCGAGTTGAAAATCAACCTTCTAAGTTGATAATCGGCTTAGAACCCTGTACCACCATCATTCGATAAGGAATATCCCATTAATACGAAACCCCTCTTGTTGGCAGTGCTGAGCTGCCTCGCTATCAACACCGCCGCTGCCGGAACGAATACCTGGACCTCGGGTTGGGCCATGGGCACCAGCGAATATGCCGTCGATGACGGCAATGGCAACGAACTGGTGATTGCCTGCGCCTCCGATGACGACCGTTATGTTTCGGCCAGCGCCACGGTGAACGGTCAAGCCTATAGCTCGGAAGATGGACAAGGCTTTGACCTCATCGTCGATGGCAAAACTTTCAACAACCCCTTTTACACCGACTGCCGCGCATGCAGCAGCATCTTCACTCAGGAGTTCTGGGGTGCCTTGCGCAAAGCCAACCGCTTGCAGGTCAGAGCTCAAGGCAAGGTCTTCAACCTGCCGACGAAAAATCTAAAGACGGTATTGCCGACACTGAGCGACGAAACCAACAGCTGCAAGGCGGCCTGGTAGCTGAGCGGTCAATCACCACAAAAGGAGAACCATATGCCACAACAAGGTGAGAACCCACAGAGCGGGCTCAGCGAAGAAGACAGCGACGCAAGCAGCCTCAGCCCAGCCACTATTGGTTGGGGGGTGGCAGCGGTGGTGCTAGCGATACTCAGCGTGACTTACAACACGTCGTCGATGGCATTGGGCGCAGGCTGGTTCGCTAAATGCCTGGCCGTTCTGGTCGGTGCGTTCCTGGGCTGGTTGGGCGCCCTGGCCGGCGATGCCATCCGCAAATTTGCTCACCCGGACGCCGTGTACACCAGCGGGGGTATGTTGAGCCTGATATGGATCAAGTTGTTTTGGGCGCTCGGGCCGCAAGTGATTGGCTTGGGGATAGGTGTAGTCTTCGGTTGCGCCATGGTGCTGCGCTGATGCCCGGATCCAGCCTGGCTTTGATGTGCAGCGTGATCGCCGCGTTGAAACTGTTGACGGGGTGCTCGGATGAAAACTCGCGCGCCCGAGGAGAATTCCTTTCTGGTTGTGTGCAAAGCGGAGCGTCCAAAGCGATTTGTCAGTGTACCTTTCAGAAACTGGAGGCGAAGTACTCTCCAGCGCAGCTTCGCTCGAGTAGTAACCCTGACAAGCTGCTCCAGGACGTAATGATTGCAGCACGCACCTGACAGAAAGAGTGAACGTCAAATCTCACCATTAGTGACCCGAACGGATAGCTAACAAATAAGCCTGAAGAACCGGCCTCAAAAATGGGTCGTTTCTTCAGGCTTTAATTTTGAATTATGCCGATTAGTTAATCACCTCGGACTCTCTAGATATAAAAATAACTCCATTGAGTTAATGCAGTGTTGCACTCAGTGTTTGCGCCTAAACAGACTAGAGCTGACCGTTTGTAAATTTTTTATCATAAATTACCAAGCGCGTTGGCTCGCCTCACCTAAAATCATCGATAAAGGCTGAGATGCTTATGATTCCCTAATCCATGTCCAAGCCAAGCGGGCAGGCGGTAGATCTGAGCGATCACCGTAAGTCTCTCTTGGAGGCTCGTAAACGCGACATGAGCCTAGCTGATGTCTCAATCGATTTTGTGCTGATCGGTTTTGAGTAGAATGTTGAATTTAACGTGTATTCAGAAAGAACCGGATCAACTCTTGGCACCTCACTCAGGGAGCCGCGATGAAGCTTGAGGCCCTCCCGATGCCTGCGCCCCCCCCGCAACCATGGCTATGACAGCGCTGACTGCCTAAAAAATCCGATTTGGCCCACCCTAAAAGCTGTAAGAACAGTGATGGTGTGTTCCAATTTCGAATGATGATACCCGCGACATTGACCGTATGATCGCTCAACTAACGAGCGTCCGCGCTTCAAGACGATGAGAACCTTGAGCGCGTTGCTACACACTCTGGGCCAAAAGCTGTCAGTAAGCGTCTATAGCAGCAGTGGCGATTCATTTTGTGCAGGTCTTTTCATAATATCTTGACGCTCGGCAACCCGCCGACACACAACGTCATAAACAATTTCCGCGATTTTGTTTGCCAATAAAGGCGGTACCGCATTGCCCACTTGGTGGTACTGCTGGGTTCGATTCCCTTCGAAATAATAGTTATCTGGGAAGGTCTGAAGCCGCGCGGCCTCGCGAACGGTCAAGCTACGACATTGCGCAGGGTCGTAGTGAATAAAGTAGTGGCCATCCTTCGAGATATGGCTGGTGATAGTCGTTGCCGGGAGTTCTGCGAGCTGCACCCTGAAGCGGTCAATGAATTTACCGCTTTCCCAGTTCTTGTGAGCGGGAGCAAGGCCCGGTAGTGAAAATTGTTGATGGCCCTTTGGCGAATACTTGTTGTGCTCAGCGAAGGTGCTTGCAAAAGCGTATCGCCGCAGGTCGGACTGCATATGTCCGCGGGCATCGTGGCTCATCCAGTATTTGATATTGGAGTCTTGGTACCAGGCATCAAGGGTGGGTATACCCGTGTTGCCTAGACCTTGTTCCTTAGGCACTCGCTGACTACCAGAACTCTGAGGCGCATTGAAAAGTGCTTGACGAGTAGCTCGCAGAGGCGCAATCAGTTTGCCATTTTCCATTTCCGCGTGACGCAGTAAATCGTCTACTTCGTCGGCAACCGCCCGGTACCAATCTTCTTGGGAGTCCGAACGCCGCGACAGCTTGCTTCTAAGCTTGGGCAGGCCGCCGATGGCTTGTCTGACCGATACCGGATCGGCTGTTTTCAGGAGGTCATGAAATGGGGTATTACCGTACTCGTCGAGCGCTATTCCCAGAAGAATGACTCGATGGCGAGCTTGTGGAATCCCGTATTTTTCTGCTTCGATGATAAAAGACTTCGGGTTTACCCTGCCGATGCAATCAGCAGAGCTGATCGACTCCTCGGAAACCAGAGAACAGATCTTGTATTTCTGCCCGCCCTCTACATGATCCAATGCTTGGGTAGGGTCCACTAGGTCTCTGAGAATCTGCGCAAAGATCCCTTCACCCCCAACCTTGGAAGACAATATCCCTTTGACATTTTCCATGACAAAAACAGTAGGGCGATAATTCTTGATGATGCGCAGATAATCTTTATACAGAAAATGCCGATGATCATTCTCAGCGACATAACCCTGCTTGCCTTGATTTCTAGCCCGACCAACGATTGAATACGCTTGGCATGGAGGGCCGCCTATGAGGACCCATGGACGTCCATCTTTATTCAATCTGGCGTCGATGAGTTCATTTAGCTCAGAGTCGCCCTCCTCCGACCCTAGGGTGATCTGCCGTGCTTCCTCCTCGGCTCGGGTCCAGAAATCTCTCGTTTCAGGAGTGAAAGGCTCTGCGGCCTCACCATTGCAGTACCGGTAGTAGTCCTGAAGCCCTTTGGGATACTCGCGCTTGAGCAAGCGATAGAAGGCACGCAGTTTAAGTGTCTTCCTGGCTACAGGGTCCATTTCGGCGGAAACGATGATGTCGAATCGATTGCCATCACCTGAGGATGAAAAACCCTCACCCAGTCCGCCAGGGCCAGCGAAAAGGTCAACGATTTGGATAGCGTCCTCAACTGCAACAGCTGGCTCGGCGGTCGCCCTCGGCGGGAAAAGAGTGTTCTGGTATTGAGTCATGGGCTCATCAGTCAAGGAAACAGGAATGGCAACAGCGTAGTTAGCCGAGCAGCAATACTGTACCAGGATTGGCCCACCAGCGCAGCTTTAGCCGCGCTCACGACGATTGCCAACTAAAAGTTTCTCGGCGGAAATGACAATCTCAAATTATGGTCCATACGCAGCAAAATCGTTGTCCACCCCTCCGCGCCCAGCAAGAAAGCCAACGATTTATAGGCCTAGGGAGCGCTAGCGCAGTTGAAAGGTCATAACTTAAGCAAGAGCAGGCACATCTGGAGGGTGATCGGTGGACGTAGTCAGCAAAGAAGTCAGATCTCGCATGATGGCCAGCATCCGCGGCAGCAATACAATCCCAGAGATGAAGGTTCGAAAGCTGCTGCACAGTCATGGCTTCAGGTATCGATTGCACCCACGACAGCTTCCGGGTCGCCCCGACGTGGTGTTACCTCGGTACCGCCTCTGCTTATTCATTCATGGCTGCTTCTGGCACAGGCACCCCGGATGCCGGTACGCGACCAATCCCAAGTCTCGCGAAGATTTCTGGCGCGCAAAGTTCGAGCAGAACGTGAAGCGAGATATAAGAAACAGGAACGAACTGCTGCAACAGGGTTGGCGCGTCTTCGAACTCTGGGAGTGCGGAATCCGCAGACCGGAAGCAGAGATCCAATGGCTTCTGGAGGCCGTGCCGGATTGCGATCAACGTTATATTTCTTGGCCCGCTTTCCATACCGAGCCGTTCAGCTGACCGGGGCGCTCGGGCTACTGGGCCGGCAATTCCGAGCCTCCATCGAACCGTTACGCAACCTGAGTCAATCTCTGTAGCAGCTTGGACTTTAGACCAGAAAGATCAACGCTGTATTCGAACTGAACAACGCCTGCAGGTAACACCCCACCTATGAAACTTGCAGGCGTTATCCGGGGAAAACTGTCATCAACCGAATAGGACAGTGCCTCGAGCAGGTTGTATGCTTCTTTTCGTGCCGAACATCCTGCCTCCATGCCGAGACGCTGTAATGCTCCTTCCAGCACGGCGGCATCGATGCCGAGAGCAACGAGACGATCGCAAACGAGATCAATCGACAGACCTTCATCGACCGGCTCAAACCTGAAGTGAATCAGTTGTAGCGGCTTACCCGATGAGGCGGCCAGCTGGAACTGCCCGGAAATGTTGATCACGCTCCCGTAACGGCTGATCGTCGACTTGACTTCGTAGTCGGTCGTTGGAGTTCTAATGTCAACTACGCCGCCGAAAGGGCCGCTCCACTCATAGGAGACCCCTCCTATAAGCAGCGTCTCCAGAGCCAGCAGTTCAGCGAGCACGTCATAGCCATGCTTGTCGACCAGCGCATTCCCCAGCAGGTGCCGCCACCTTTCCCACCAAACCAGAGGATCAGCCAGCAACGCTTGCCGTACCGCGGCGCCGGACTCGACGCTGACCATATGCTCGCAGATAACCCCGAACTCGTTGCGGAGCCATTCAATGGACGACTCCAACCGCAGGAAGCGTCTCTGCTGTCCCGCGATCACCCGCTCCACTGTCCGGAGCCTGGCGCCGGCGAACACTTCCGAGATCTCCAGGGGGGCGGAGCACTCAACGGCAACGCCGAACCTGTCGCCTTCACGAAATACCCACGCAGGGCAGGCTGCCGGCATCGCCTTGATGGGCAACATCCGCCCGCTCTGGTCAAGGTTGGCAAAGCCTCCCTGAATCTCTTTCAACAAGTCAGTCATGGTCGCTATTAATACCAATAGGGGCGCATCCTACATCCGCAAACAGTGCATCGACGTAGCCGAACAAACCGCCTTCGCAGAAAACGGGTTCCTTGAGCACGATCTGCGCCGTATTGAGCTTCATGATTGCCCTGAACTGATCCTGGGAAGGTTTACGCAGCAATCGCATCCTGAAAATCAAGCGCGTCAGATCAATCCTGAAACCGCCCTTGCCTGGGCGCTCAACCAGTTGTACGACCGTATCGGTAGTCACGCTCTCCAACACCTTTCGAGTGTCTTCCTCGGTGCCCTGCCACGTTAGATGAACGGTCCACCACAACGCCCGTAACCAGATGCGGCTTCGGCCTTTCCAGTAACGCACGGGTGGTGCGCTGTCCCAACGATTTTTCACCAGATCAGGCAGTACACGCAGGGATAAATAGCGCCACCAGCCGTCATCAGCGGCGCTGCGAATGTCCATACCAGCCTCTCCCAAGACCTGGTACAGGGCAAGGCCAACTTTCATGTCATAGACGCCAGGGCCTGAGGCGTTGCTTCTGGCAATGGGGTCATACATCGACACAATGGCAAAGAGTTTGCGGCGTACCTCTTCCATTTCCGGACTGGAAGCTTCGTGGATAAATGAACCACTTTTGACCATCTCGTCAAAGTGGCGCTGCGACAGTTTGAGATTCAGTGTCGGGAAGCTCATACCGCGTTCTCCAGTGCCCGAATCCGGCGATCAAGCCAGCATTGGGTGGATATGAACAATTCCGGAAGCGAGGCTGTATTCAGATCACCCATTCGAATGAACGTATGCACTGCATCAGCAATACTCGCAATACCTTCATCGGTATCGAGCGTGTCCTGATATGTATCGAATTGTGCCCCCATGTCTGCTTTGACCTGCGCAATGACCAGGGCGAGCCATGCTGCGAACACCTGGCGCATTAACGGCGACTGCTCGATATTCAGCGCCCGACGGTCGCGCAACTGCTCAAAATGCGGGTGGGCATTGTTGAGTACCAGAGCGACATAGTCGCTTGAGAATGGCTCATCCTGCGGATCGCTCCAGCAAGTTTTTAATTCCCACAGTGGTCCGTCTGCGCCAAGGGACTCCTCCACCACAGGGAAAAGGGAGCCGTCACCGTCGATGATGATTTCGATCGGTTGTGCCAAAGGACCCAGTCGTGCACCTGGGTGATGCGCAAATCCGGGAACGAACTCTGCTTTAGATTGGCCTAGAAACGCCTGAACAGACAGAAAACCGCTCCCTCTGACGGTCCCGGGCTCCAGTTCGATGTTGAGCATCACACCGCTGCCTGCTTCTTCGTGACGCAGGCCATGAACGGGCCCAAGCATTCTCCAGCAGGAGTCTGCCGATGCCCATTCCAGTGCCAGCAACACTTCAGCGTCGCTGTTCGCCACACCCTCAGGACCGAAGATGGCTTCCAGAAGCGGAGCACGCTCGATCAAGGATTGAACCATCAAGGGATGTTCGGCCGGATTCCAGTCACTGTCCTTGCCCAAAGCGTATTGATCGCCACTCACCTCCGTCGCCCCCGGATCAAGGCCATCATGTGACCGGAAAACAAAGAGCACTTCCGAATCGCTTGCGCCGCCGAGTGGCGCATTCAGCATTCGATATAGCGGCAACCGAGTACTCATTGCGCGGCTCCATTGGAATCCGAAATCCGCACACCGACCACCGGCCGCAACAACTTGCCACCAGGTTCATTTATCCTGACGTGAAGCTCCCCCTCCAGCACCAGCCCCGGTTGAACAAACGCAGTATCGACCGTGAGCCTGACACAGGTTCCGTCGCCCATTTCCGTGCACTTTACAGAGGGGATCGCACTGCTGATTAGGGGTGATTCCAATCGAAACGGAAACGTGCCGAGCCCGTTCACAATCCATGCCTCTAAGGGGATCGGCCCGGATTCGGAGTCCACGGAAACGGTGATTTCTCTGGGTATGTCTGGCTGCACCAGCCCCCACCTCAAGCACCATTTCATGACGATGGCGGATGCCGCATACTTGACTTCGGTTATCTCCAGTTCAGGCGAAGCCACCGCCCCTTTTCTGGAACCTTGGCCGATGGACGGAGGCGGCACCGCTTTGCCAAACCTCCCATCCCCGCCGAATCCACGACTGGGCAGCACGAGTTCGGCCAATTTGCGTGACATACGCATCGAAGGTTTGACGGTTACGCTGGGCTGGGACGGTACGCCGAAATCCTTCAGGATTCGGCCACACTGGCCACGAATCTTTTCAACCACTCGCCCTCCGTTCACGTCCACCCACGAGGCATGGTCCGCACGCTCGCAGCTTCTTAGATAACCTTCAAGATTCTGTATGTTCGAGCGTAACCCTCGGGCTGCGGATGGCAGGAGCTCCTGTGCCGAATCTGGAACAAAAAGCGCCACCACGTATCTGCCGTCTGCAAAACCGGAGAACCCACCTGCCCAGCCTCGCGAATCGATACTGTCTTCCCAACAGATGTTCATTCCAGGCGAACGCATGAATGTTACTATCGGTCGATGGGGAGCGCCGCTGCCTGCCTTGGAGAAGATGCAGGTTTCCGGGCTGGGGGCGTTGTCTGGCGCCTCCATCTGCAATTGACGTGAGGTCAACGCCACGCCAAGCAGCCAGCCCGCGTGACCGGAGGCCACGAACTCACCTCGCAACTGGATAGCTTTGCAAAGCACCTCATCGCTCTTGATACCTCTGGCCGTCAAATAATCTGCCTCTTCAGGCACCTCTCCTATTGCGCGGTCATACAAGCACTGACTGGCCCGGAATATCGGTAACATATCCCCGCTGGCTATCTCCATGCCGTTAACCGAAGCACTCAGGTATCTACCACTGGCGAAGTAGGGGTTATCCAGGCGCGCACTGAACCAGCGCTGGATCGCAACATTTACGTAATCTTCGTAACTACTGTGCCACCACGGTGCCGGCCCGTCCTCATGGTCGAAGACGGGCAGCAGGTTTTCTTTGAGCAATGGGATGATGATTGCCGTGCCGGTTGTTTTACCGCTGAACGGCTGAGTACCCAATGCCTTCAGGATATTGTGGATGTGCTCCGGCGCCGTGATTGCTTGCAGTCGATCATTCTCCCCCCACCAAGCAATGCCGGTTTGCGTGGTGACCTGCAAGCGGTCGACACGGTTTTCATCTTCGACCAGCGAAGCCACCAGCCGCTCTTCATATCCTTCGGAGGTCTCGATCCGGCTGTAGTATATGACGAGGCCTGCCCCCATGCGGAAATAACAGGTCTTGCCCAATCCCCACGAACCGCCCGCACTATCATCAGTGCGAGTCCGGCCGATTTCGAACACGAGCTTCAGGAAATTGCCATGTTGACCATTGGCTAACACGCTGTCGAAGGTCATCGGCCCGGTCAGCCCCTCGGTACCTGAGTCGCGGATCTCAAGCAGTTTCGGCGTACGTGGATAGCGTTTTCCGAGCATCTGCAGGTTCAGCCCTTCACTGAAAATGGAGGCGATGGCCTCCAGAGAATGCTCGCGGATATGGAAATCCACTGACACCGGCAGTTCCTGATTATCTTTGCGCCCTGCGTCGAGCGCGTTCTGAACGGATTCGCGTACCAGCAAGTCCAACAATGGCGTTTCTTCATTCTGCAGCGCGCGAAGCAGGAACGCACCGGACTCCTGCATGGGCTGCAGTGGGAGGCTGTAATACTTCATGGATCAGATCGCGCCTACCGTTTCTTCAAGATTATTTTCCGATGGCGCGAAGGTCTCCGGAATATTGACTGTCACGTGAGTGACATAGCTTTTCTGCTTGCCTTGCGAACCCGGCAGATAAAGGCTGATACCTACGATGTGCGCTTTGGCATTGAGCGATTGCCTCTCTCGGCGCGGCGCAGGGGCGACCTTTGTAGAAGGTTCATAAGGGCTGTCTTTGTCGATGAGATAGATCAGCAGTTGAGGTACTGTTCCGACACCACCTTTGTCGCGCTCCTCTGCCACTTGGAAATTACTAGACCCCGGCTTCCGAAGACCAACCTCTTGAAGCGCATAGGCATCCGCCAGCAAGTCCTTCGGATCTCGCAGCGTACCAATGGACACACCATCATCCGAACGCTTATCGGCGAAGCGGCTACGGTTGATCCGGCCAATAGTTTCGCCGGAAATCTCCCAGCTATTTTCCGGTTTCGGTGTGTTGCCCGCCACTACGACATTCCACTCCGTATAGCCAGCGTCTCTATTGTGCTCACCGAGCCATGTCAAAAAAGCTGGCATGTCGGAGAAGAACTGATTACCGGGATGAAACGAGAGGTTCGCAAGATATCTGACTACCTGACCGACGTCGACATTACGCCAGACAAGGCTATTGGCCCCCTTCAATTCGGTTTTTTTGAGGTTGGTACCTGCCGAGCTCAGAAATTTCTCTGTACACAACAAATTGTTATTGAGCACCGCAGCAGCATCATCGCCGTCATGAAAAACGGTTGTTTGCCGATTGATTCCCGAAAAGTCGAATTTCGCCTTGATCGCGCGCTGCATCCTGTTCGCACCTGTCGGGCGAAGCCATGCGAGCCGAGCATGGACACGGACCCGAGGCCCGAACTCTTCAGGCTTGGCACCGGCATGCATGAAGCGCTGTAGATCGTCACGAAGTTCCTCTTCCGCGACGGTCATGAACTCGTACTTTTCTCTCGTATCATCGGACATCCACACGCGAGGCAACAGTTCATAGCCTCTGCGGTAACCAAACCAGCGCCCCATCTGCATCAGGGAATCTGCCTGCGCCGAGCCACGCAGGAAGAATGTGCTGACGAGGTTTTCAATCGTCAGCCCGCGAGAAAGAGTGCCACCGCCGATAACGATAAACGCTGTGCAGTAATTCAGAGCGTGCTCAGCGTCAGGGTAGAATAGCCGCCTGACCTCGTTCTCATCAGTCACACCGTTATTGGCACAGTTATCAACACAGATATGGATGCCTTGGTGGTATGTCCGTTGCAAATCCGCATCCAGCTGGATAGCTGTCACCGCATCCAGCAGTGTCCGCACTTCTGCAAAAAAATAGTCAAACGCCGGGAGTTCACGAAGCTCGGAGAGCCGGCCGTAGTCAGGGAAACGGTCGGCAAACTGCGCACCATCGAGTTGTGACGAAACGTTGTCCCACACGGGCCTGAACGTAGCGGCCAACTGATCATCAGCGTACTTCGACCACGCCTGGAGCGCTGCCTGCACGGCTTTGCTCATGTACTCATGATCAAGCTGCCTTGCACTTGTATGGATCAACATGCTCACAGGCTTTGCAGCGCCGGACAATCGCATCACGGCTACACAGCACAGGTACCAGATCAGGCTTTCTTGCAGCGCGTGAGGCAGTGTCAAGTCTTCCCCTCGGTGAAGGATACTCACCTGTTCCACGTCTTTTGTAGAGACTTCACGAACGATTCCAAGCGGCTCTTTATCATGTTCGGCGTAACCGAAAATCTGCACGGGCCCGAAATGTTCGTCCGCCTGTGGCAGCGCTGCAATGAAATCCGAAGGGTAAAGGGTCTCTCCTGGTCCTTCATTGAGAAAGTTGGCGGAGGGTGTGGCGGTGAACGCAACGTAGTTCACACATTGCAGAGGCAAACTGATCAATTGAAGGATGAGTTTGTTGATGGCCGTTCGCTCAGCCTTCGAAACGTCATTTGAATTGATGCCCGCTTGATCCGCCTCGTCATCAATCACCACGAGCCGCATCTGCGACATCCCCAGCGGGTGCGCTTTGATCCACGCAATGAGATGCTTCAACCGAGCCGGGT
The DNA here is from genome assembly GCF_004136015.1 of Pseudomonas sp. ACM7. NCBI lineage: Bacteria > Pseudomonadati > Pseudomonadota > Gammaproteobacteria > Pseudomonadales > Pseudomonadaceae > Pseudomonas > Pseudomonas sp. ACM7. The sequence continues at coordinate 1,805,271 of NZ_CP024866.1, forward strand.
TCTTCAGGCAAACAACAAGGTGGCGGTCTCTTCGGCCAGCGTCGAACTGCATGTCCTGCGCACGGGCACCATAAGGACTGTTCTTCGATGGATGCTCGATCGCCTTCCAACTGACGTTACCGTCATGCTGGAACAGATCGCCGACCAGACGCTTATTGGTTTGTACCCGCAGGTTCTCGAGGGTGCCGGTGAGCACGACGAACAGGTTCCATCTATAGTCGGCTGCCATGGAAATCAGGCCCGCCATGTTGGCTGTCTTGCCGGATTGTACATGTCCGACCACCAGCCCTTTTACAGGCATGCGATCTTGGGTGGTCTGCCGCAGATGCCGAAGGACGCGCACCGCAGACTTTTGAATATTATCGACCGAGGCTTGCTTCCAGCCCTGCGCGATCAAGTGTTTTCTGTAGAGCTGCCATGCACTTCGCGCGTCTTGCGGCACTGCCATGCCAGGCTCGGCTTCTTCCGCCCCAACAACAATCAAGGGTCTCGCCGCGGCGACGGATTGCTGCTCGGCCTGTTCCTTGTGCCGAACGATCTTCTTCCAACATTCAAGGCGCTCTTGCGGGCTATTGCCCAGCGAAGGCCAGTCATCCATTTGCTCCTGCAACAGGAACCAGTCGTTGGCCTTCTCAAGTGACTGTTCCGTCCGGCCGAGTCTGGCGATATCTTCCCAACTCCAGCTTTTCAGGCGCCGTCCATCAATGAACGCACGGCATTTATCGTACGCTGGGTTGATACTGTAATCAGCCATTAGCATCCCTACTGTATTCGGAAGACAACTCGAAGCAGGAACATCCCTACATTCAAGTCAAAGCCAAGGATAGTGGCACAGAGCCGGTCACCTTACAAAACCCGGCTGCTAGGGAAACTCTGAAAAACACTTCCAAATTTGGTGAAATACCCGTCTCGTCCACACTGAACGGTTGAGCCCGATGAAACAGATGTCCTTCGCCGATGCTGAGTATGCCGGTAAACGCAAACAGACCCAGCGCGAGCGCTTCCTGATCGAGATGGATCAAGTCGTGCCCTGGAAGGGCCTGATTGCCTTGATCGAACCGTATTATCCAAAAGGTGAAGGCGGCCGTCCGGCGTACCCGCTGATGGCGATGTTGCAGGTTCACCTGATGCAGAACTGGTTCGGCTACAGCGACCCGGCGATGGAAGAAGCGCTCTACGAAACGACGATCTTGCGCCAGTTTTCAGGGCTTCACCTGGACCGGATTCCCGATGAAACGACGATTCTCAACTTCCGTCGACTGCTGGAAAAACATGAGTTGGCCAGTGGGATCTTGCAGGTCATCAACGGTTATCTGGGTGATCGTGGCCTGATGCTGCGCCAAGGCACGGTAGTCGATGCCACGATTATTCACGCGCCGAGTTCGACCAAGAACCAAGAGGGCAAACGCGACCCTGAGATGCATCAGACGAAGAAAGGAAACCAGTATTTCTTCGGGATGAAAGCGCACATCGGCGTCGATGCCCACTCCGCCCTGGTCCATAGCCTGGTGGGCACGGCGGCCAATGTGGCCGATGTCACGCAGGTCGATCAGTTGCTGCAGGGTGAGGAAACGTACGTCTGTGGCGACTCGGGTTACACCGGTGTGCAGAAGCGTCCTGAGCACTAGGGACGCCAGATGTACTGGTCGATCGCCGCCCGGCCCAGCACGTATAAGAAGCACGGCAAGAAGAGCCTGATTCAGCTCGGCATCACTCGTAGCGGCAGGTTGCAAGACCAGAAACTTAGTCGCCACGGCGTTCGATCTTCAAGGGAATTCGGCGGGTCGGCCCATTACGTAGAGACCCGCTACACCGTACTTTATGACATCTGCACGCAGAACGCTCTAATCATCCTGCGGAATTGCCTTACATAGGTGCCATTGCCAACTGGGGTAAGTGAAGCGAACGGCAAGTCGCAGGGGGAAACAGCAATCAGGTTCTGATCAGAACCGAATACAATGGCAGGCCAATTCAAGCCGTTTGCGAATTGAGATGGACTCAGTATTCCAAAAGGTATTCCAAGCCTCGCAAAAAAAACTAAAAATATATACAAATCAATAATTTACTGAATCGGTTCAGATTACCCCGGCCACCAAATACGAAGCAAAACAAAACCCGCCAAGTGCGGGTTTTGTTGCATCTGGGATTCGACAATCCATGCCCCACCGCCCCCCTGTGGGAGCGGGCTTGCCCGCGAAGAGGCCAGCCCTACCAATACAAAATACCCAGCGGCCGCCGAAGCCGCCGCCGCGACCTCCCTCGGAGACGCCCATGCGCCAAGCCCTCCTTATCATCGACGTCCAGCCCAGTTTCGCCCCACCTCAATGGCTCATCGAAGGTATCCAGACACTATAGGCACGCTGCCCAGCGTCGCCACGGTCGAGCGCCACGACGAATCCAAAACTCCGTTCCAGAAACAACTCGGCTGGCATACCGCACCCGACGATGACAGCCTGATTCAGGCCGACCGCCTCTTCATCAAGCACGGCTACGCGCCTTCACTGGAAACCATCGAGTATTTGAAAAGCCTGAAGGTGGATCGCGTGCTCGTCTGCGTTCTTCAGACCGAGACCTGCTGCCTGGCGGCGGGGTTTGCATTGTTTGATGCGGGGTTGCAGCCGACGTTGATTACGGACTTGACGATGGGGTCATCGCTGGATCGGACGGGAGAGTTGGGTGTCAGGCTTTGGAAGCATCATTTCAAGCACACGCTCAAATCGAGTGAGCTGTAATCAACGTATTAGTCGGCGATTCAACACAACAGGACCTATGCTGCGGGTTTGCCTGCAACCGCTTGAGCAACCACTCACTCAGGAAGATCAACATGAACGTATGGATCGCAGCCGTCCTGGCCGCCATGGTTTCTGTGCCTGTACACGCCGCCACCGAGATCGCTCCTCGTGTCGAGCAGGTCACCTTCAAAAAGGGCTCCGACACCGCCAGGTTCGCCCGATCCATCAAAGGCCCGCTCACCGCGCAGTACCGCCTAAACGCGAAGGCCGGCCAAATGATGACCGTGGACTTCAAGTCTTCCAACGCCTCTGCCTACTTCAACATCACCGCGAAAGGTGCGGACTATGCGTTGTTTAACGGATCGATCATGGGCAATCACTTTCTGGGACCATTGCCCGCCGATGGCGAATATACGGTTCAGGTATACCTGATGCGCAGCGCTTCTCGGCGCAATGAAGTGGCCAACTACAACCTTTCGTTAAGCCTGAGCTCGGGTGATGCAACGGATAGCAACCAGCCGTTCGACCAGACACTTGAATTGCAGGGCATTGGCTTTCACGTGACGAGCGTGTCGGTCGATGGAAGTCGTGCTCTACGCATTGCACCCCAAGGTCTGGAAATCGATAACACAGAGATCGTACGCCCGCTCACCGGCACCATCGTCCGAGCAGAGGTCGCCGACCTTGATCGCAATGGCTCTCCAGAGATTTACGTATTCATCAGGTCACCGGGGCGCGGGATGCCGGGCGAGCTCATTGCTTACGCTGCCAATCGCAAGAAGTCACTTAGCGAGATTTATCTACCACCTGTCAGCGAGAACCCAAAAATAGCGGTGGGCTACCAGGGCGAGGATGAGTTTGCCATGGTGGAAAATGCGTTGGTGCAGCGGTTCCCGGTTTATGACAGCACGGATGCCGACGCGGGCAGGACGGGGAAAATTCGGCAGGTTCAGTACACGTTGATGCCTGGTGAGGCCGGGTGGGTTTTGAGGGCTTTGGGGACGACTGAGTATTGAAGGATGCTCGTTAGTGAGTTGCTCCCGTTCGCCCCCACGGTCAAAGCCAAAACACTTCGGATGAAGACCCGAAGCCCTTCTACACTCACCTCTCACACGTCTAAAACACTCACCATACGAGCCCACATGACCTCCCTCAAAGACCGCTTGAAGCAAGGCAAGGATGCTCGCAAGAACTGCTCCCGCAGTTCGCAGGCGGCCATGGGGAAAGTAAATCGCGACCCGCTGCCGCTGATCAAAACGTCCAGTGAAGGCCGGATCACGTCGCTGGTCGAGTTGCGCTACGGCCGCATGCTGGTCTCGCCGTTCACCTTCTATCGCGGCAACGCGCTGCTGCAAGCCCACGACTTGGCCGAAACAGCCAACATGGGCCTGGTATCGCCCATCTGCGGCGACAGTCACCTGATGAACTTCGGAGGCTTTGCAACGCCGGAACGCAATCTGCTGTTCAGCGTCAACGATTTCGACGAAGCCCATCCCGGGCCTTGGGAATGGGACTTGAAACGTCTGGTGGCGAGTTTCGTAGTGGCCGCCCGCGACCTGCGCCATGGCGACACGGTCCAGGAAACAGTCTGCCGCCAGGTGGTCGGCGCCTACCAACAGACCATGCTCGAGTGCGCCGAACAAAGCGCCATGGAAACCTGGTACGAGTCCATCACTTATAACGATCTGCGGCAACAGGCAAGCAAAGCGACCCTGGAGCATGTGGAGCGCGCCATCGAAAAAGCCGAACGTCGCACCCATGCTGAACTGCTGCCGAAGATCAGTGAACGTGACGCACATGGCCGACTGATCATTCGCGATGACCTGCCGGAAATTTTCCACTTACACAACAACACCACGCTGCTGGATGCCGATGACGACTGGCTGCGCCTGTCGGACTGGCGGCCGCTTTACGACACGTTCATGCGCGACTATCCCGACACCCTGCAAGCCGACCGTCGCGAGCTGTTGTCGCGTTTTCATGCCCACGACATGGCGTTCAAAGTGGTCGGTGTGGGCAGCGTCGGGACTCGTTGCCTGGTGGCCCTGCTGACCGACGATCAGGAGTTCCCGCTGTTCCTGCAGTTCAAGGAGGCACGTCGTTCGGTGCTTGCCGATTATGTGAAGACTAAATTGCGGGTGCGGCATAACGGTCAGCGCGTGGTCGATGGCCAACGGTTGATGCAATCGGCCAGTGACCTGTTCCTCGGCTGGACCACCGGCCCCAGTGGTCGACACTTCTACGTGCGCCAGTTGCGCGATATGAAAGTCTCGGCTGAACTCGAGACTTTCGATGCGGACACCTTCGCCGCCTACGGACGCATTTGTGGCCGCGCCTTGGCCCGTGCCCATGCCAAATCATCCGGGAACGCTGCACACATCAGTGGCTACATCGGCAAGAGCGATGCGCTGGCCGACGCGCTGTTCAAGTATGCGCAAAGCTACACCGCGCAGAATGAGCGCGACTTCGAACGATTCCAGCAGGCCTGCCGCAAGGGCCGTTTGCGGGCGCGCTCGGAGGTGGACTTTGCGGCGGATCATTTGCCGTAGGCGTGTCTCAGGGCGTGAAGCGGCGAACTCATCGACATGAATTTTTCTTCACCCCATGACCTTTCACCAACGGGTACATTGCGCTCGCTCATTCAAGAAACTACGGTTTGCCCGCCCTCCCGCGGGCTTTTTTTTGCCTGCTGTTTTGTTTGCCCATGCACTAAAGAGTCCGTTTTTCGGGCCCTGCTGCAATCCCCTGACGCAAACCACTCCCGACACCGCCATAGGGTGTACCATCAAGCACTGTCCATCAGATATCAGTTAGCCATGTCCACGCTAAGCGATGAGAGCCGCCAGATCGTAGCTTCTCTGGCGCACCGCGTTGGCCCCAACGCTGACATTGCAACAGTCGCGCAAGCGATCGCATCAATATTGCAGGATATGGACGCAGCCCTCACGCCCATCATTGGCCAGCAAGGGGTTGTCGCGCTTTATCGCCGCAGCCTTCATCTGTGCGCCTCCAGCCATCCGCGTTTGGCCGGCACCTATGACAGTGTGCAGGCGGCCTCCCTGGATCTGACGGCCCTCAAGTCCGTACTCGTTGAGCAAAGCGATGCCGATGCGCTGTTTTTCGGTGAAGTGTTGCTGACCACGTTTTACGAGCTGCTGACCATGCTGATCGGGCCCTCGCTCACCGCACGTTTGCTTCGTGGCGTGTGGGAACCTTCTTTGAGCGACACCCCTTCGCAGGAAATTTCGCCATGAGCACCAAAGTGACTATCAACCGCCTGGCCACCGGCGTGCCAGGACTGGACGAGGTGCTGGGCGGAGGATTGCCGGAGTTTTCGTTCAACCTGATCGCAGGTCCGCCTGGCTGTGGCAAAACCACCCTGGCGCATCAGATGATGTTCGCCCTGGCGACGCCCGAGCGCCCGGCGCTGTTTTTTACGGTGCTGGGCGAGCCGCCGCTGAAGATGCTGCGTTACCAGCAGCAATTCGACTTTTTCGACAGCGAAGCGATCAACCAGTCGATCCGCTACGTCAACCTGGCTGACGACACCCTGGCCGGGAATCTGGACGAAGTGCTGCGACGTATCGTCAGCGAGGTGGAGGCTCACTCCCCGTCACTGGTATTCGTCGACTCGTTCCGTTCGGTGGTCCTGGCGAGCCAGACCCAGGACAACCCCAACAACAACCTGCCGCAGTTCGTTCAGCAACTGGGCATGTTGATGACCACCTGGCAGGCCACGACCTTCCTGATTGGCGAATACTTCACCGAAACCGACACCAACCCGATCTTCACCGTGGCCGATGGCTTGATCTGGCTGCGCCAGAGCGTTCAGCGCAATTCCATGGTGCGCAAGATGGAAATCATGAAGATGCGCGGCCAGCCGACGCTGCCAGGGCTGCACACCTTCCGTATCGCGACGTCGGGGATCAAGGTCTTTGCGCCTGCGGCCCTAAAACCGGTTGAAGCACCGCTGGAGTTCCCCATCAAGCGCCTGAAAATGGGCGTGCCACAGCTCGACGAGATGCTGGGCGGTGGCCTGCCCCGTGGTTATTCCTTGCTGGTGGCCGGGCCATCAGGCTCGGGCAAAAGCATTCTGGCGTCCACCTTCCTGGCCGAAGGCGCGCGTAATGGCGAAACCGGTGTGATCGCGGTGTTTGAACAACGGCCTAATCACTCCCAGAACGCCACCCTAACGGGCCTGATCCAGAGCGGACAGGTCGGTCTGGTGGACAGCCGGGCCCCGGACCTGTCCATCGACGAGATCGTGCAATTGCTGCTCAGCGAGATCAGCCGGCTGAAAGCCACCCGTGTGGTGATCGATTCATTGTCGGGTTTCGAACTGGCGCTGGCGCCGACCTTCCGCGAAGACTTTCGCGAGTCGCTGTCGCGCATGGTCACTGCGTTGACGAGCGCCGGGGTCAGCGTGTTGATGACCTCAGAGCTGGAAGACCGCTACACCGACCTGCGTTTCAGCCCTTACGGCACGGCATTTCTCACCGACGCCATCATCGTTCAGCGCTACATTGAAGTGCAGAGCCGTTTGCTGCGCATCATGGCCGTGGTCAAGGTGCGGGCCAGCGCTCACTCCGATGAGTTACGCCAGTACCACATCGACAATAACGGTTTACAGATCGGCGAGATGTTGCCAGACCAGGAAGGCTTACTCGGCGGCCGACCTACCCGGCAGCGTTTGGGCAAAGACGACGGATGAGCAAAAACCATGAGTGAGGCCAATGGCAAGAACGAGCAAGCGATGGCCACTGCCGCTCGCGAACTGTTCCTGCTCGGCCAGAAAACTGTTGAGGCACGGGCAGTGCTGGCGGCGCTGCAAAAAGAGCTGAGCGACGCCAACACCCGGCTGGTCGATAGCCAGCAGGTCGAGCAACTGATCGAGGCCAATCAGCAATTGGTGCTGGCGATTTTGCTGGCGCAGTCCGATGCAGAAACACCAAAACGCACGCACGAAGAACAACGACTGTTCCTGGAGATGCGTGAAGCCAACGCGCAATTGGTGATCGCGGCCCTCAGCGCGCAAGACCTGCAAGCCACGGCCGAACACACGCTGGAACAACAACGCAACATCCTCACCCTGGTGGCCCACGAACTGCGCAACCCGCTGACGCCCATCAGCATGATCGCCGGACGTCTGGTGCGCGTGCCCAGTGAGGAACTGCCGCGCATGCAGGCGTTGATCGAAAGCCAGGTGCAGCACATGTCGCGGCTGGTGGACGATTTGCTCGACGTCTCCCGCGCCAGCACCGGCAAGCTGCGCCTCGATTGCGAAATCGTGGATATGGTGCAGATCATCCATCAGGCCATCGACGTTTGTAGCCCGGTGATGACGGCTCACCATTTGCACTTCACCGCTGAACTGCCCGAGTGCGCGTTGGCGGTGAATGGTGACCCGGTGCGCCTCACGCAGATTCTCGGCAACCTGCTGGGCAACGCGGCCAAATACACACCGGCGCACGGCAATGTCACGCTGTCGGTGACCGCTGAAGCCGACGTGCTGCAGATGAGCATTTGCGATGACGGCATCGGTATTTCCGCCAAAGCGCTGCCCTTTATCTTCGAGCCCTTTGTCCAGGACGTTCACGCGGTCGGTTTCAATGGCGAGGGCCTCGGCATTGGCCTGACGGTGGTGCGCGAGCTGGTAGAAGCCCATGGCGGCACCGTGATCGGCATGAGTGACGGTGACAGCAAAGGCAGCACCTTCATCGTGACATTGCCGCTGGCGATTTGAGTTTTCCCGCTGGCCACGCAATGCTTGCGCGACGATCCCCGTGAACCGGAGCGCCCTATGCCGCTGTTGTCCCTGCCCTGTAAACGCTTGACGCTAGTGGTGCTCGCCCCTGAACAGGCGGCGCTGGAAAGCGACTTCTACCGGCGCAACCAGAGGCATCTCGCCCGGTGGTCACCGATTCGTCCCGCCGATTACCACAGCCCTGAACGCATCCGCCCGCGCCTTGAGGTGCAAGCCAGTGCTTTCCAGGCCGGTCTGGCGGTGCATTTCGCGCTCCTGGATCCGGACAACGGCCAGATGATCGGCGCCTGCAACTTCAGCGGCATCACTCGCGGGGCGTTTCAGGCCTGCTATCTCGGTTACCACATCGACGAATCTCATCAGGGCCGCGGCTTGATGCAGGAAGCACTGGAAGCGGGAATCGGCTACATGTTCGATGAGCAGAAGCTGCACCGGATCATGGCCAATTACATCCCTGGCAATGAACGCAGTGCGCGGCTGCTGCAGCGCCTGGGATTTGAACGTGAGGGCTATGCCAAGGCCTACCTGAGTATCGCCGGGCGCTGGCAGGATCATGTGCTGACAGCGTTGATCAACCCGGCGCCGAATGCCGGGTACCGCTAAGCGCTCATCGTGTTATTGCACGACCACCTTTTGCGCAACGTCGGGCAACAGGCAGCCTTTGGCCATCCACTGACAATCCCGGTCCCAACGATAACCGGTTTCCAGGTTGCCTCGATCGTCATAGTAGGTCAGCCGCAATTGGCTGGGATTCAAATCAAGTTTGGCAAAACCGGCATGTGCGGTGGCAAACGAGGTGTCCTGCGATCCGGCGCCAACGGCGTAGAGTTTCTGGCCCCCGGCCCCGGAAACCACCCAGGCTGGCTCGGCCGCGCGTAGCAGCAGTTGCTGATTGTGGTCGTGCCCGGCCAGGAACATGTCGACCTTGTTGCGTTCCAGTGCGGGCAACAACAGGTTGACCAGTTCACCGTCTTCACCATGCTGGCCATGATTGCGGACCGGGTGATGGGCCGCCGCGATGCGCCATACAGGTGCCGGTCCCGGTTGCTGGAAGGCCTGGTCAAGCATGTCGATCTGACGCTGAAAGGATTCCCGTGGCGCCGAGGTGTCGAGGAACACCATTCGCACCAACGGTCGACCATCGACGCTGCCGAAATCCTTGACGTAGAAGTTGCTCGACATCTGCCAGCGACCCGAGCCCTTGCGCTGCCGGCCATATTCGAGTTCGACCTTTTGCGACTTGGGGTAATCGTGATTGCCCAGCACGGCGTAGAACGGCACATGACTCAGCCACTGGCCCCAATAGACGCGCTCGAATTTCATTTGCCAGCCGAGGTCGTGGGTACTGGTCAGCGGTTTGCCATAGAAGTTGTCGCCCAACAACACGACCATGTCCAGCCGCCCGTCTCTGGCCGCGACTCGCTCCATGGCCTGCCCCACTCGCCACTGTTGCAGATCGCCGCTGCCCTGGTCGCCCAAGGCAATCATCGACACGGCGGAAGGATCCAGACCGCTCAACGGAACAAACGGCGCCGGCGGTGTAAACATCCAGTACCCGACCATCGCTGCGCCAATCAGTAGGATGACCGCGATGATGCTTAACCTGCGAACAGCTTTTCCGGGGACAAAACGTTTTGCAGCGGGTGATGAAATTGGGGGGCGTTTCAATCAAGGACTCACTTGGCATGGCCAGCCAGGCATTAAGGGAAAGCAAGGGTTGCTATTAATAGATCACACCAGTTGTTCACACTTTGTTAAGAATTCGCCCCGTATACCGTTTTTTAGCCCGTTGTTTTTCAGTAGGAGTGAGCCTGCTCGCGAAGGCAATCTCCTGACTTCCCCCCACAAGACGGACAACAAAAAACCCGCCACTCTCTTCAGGGTTGGCGGGTTTTGTCGTTCAAGTCTTTTGAATCAGCTAGCCGTCTGAGGTTGTGCAACGCTTTCAGGCCGCTCATGCGCTTGCAGCACCGGTTGCTCCAGCCGCGCTCGCCCATAGAACGCCAGCGCTGTCAGCAAACACGCCAGCCATACGAAGATCCCGGCCCAGAAGGTGTGGGACATGTAGTGCCAGCCTTGCACAACCCGCGTCGTGCCGTAGACAAAACCGAGCAGCAGCGAGCCGTACATGATCGCTTTGGAATAGCGCCAGCGGTAGCGGCGCGCCACAAAGTACAGCGCGAGCATGGTGAAACCACCCGAGGCGTGCCCGCCCGGCCAGCAGCGACCCTTGCCGGCAACTTTCAGCAGATCGAAATTCTGATACCACTCCTTATGCTCGATTTTCCCCGCGTACTGGGTCGTTTCGATCGGGCAGTACACGCTGGTGTGGCCCTTGAGGTAGTGGATCACACCGGTGCAGATGGAGAACGCGAACACCACGTAGAGGAAGTCCCGACGGTGCTTGCTGGCGAACCGAAGCACCGGCGCGACTTTGATTTTTTCCAGGAATGCGATGATTTTCGAATGCTTTTCGGCCTTCAAACGCGGCCAGAGAAACGACAGCAAGGCGCCGACGATCGCTAACTCTCCGGTCCAGTTCGGGATGATCCGCGCCCATTTATGGGTGATCTTTTCGAACAGTTGGATATGATCCAGCGGAAACGTCTGCGTGACCGGGTCATAAAAAAGATCATTGAAAGCAATATCGATTTTGGTCAGGTCGAACAGCAGGAAAACCACGACCGCACAGGCCAGCGGAATGCCGAAGTTCACCCAGTAAAAGCGGTAGCGGGAAGAAGTCAACATCGTGTTTCCTGATCCAGAAAGTGAATTCATTCGGCGGTCACCGAGTGCCAATCCGAGGCTTCGATGACACCGAGCATCCGGGGCGCCTGAGGCGTTTCGGCCGAGATAAACAAAGAAGCACCGTAGCCAAGGGTAGCGCTCGGCAATTTGAGGTCTTTCTCAAGTTGTGACATGCATTCGCTGTGGGTCACCAGAATCAGGTTTCGCCCGGCCACCTTGTGCGCCAGAGCGTCGCGCAGCATGGTGCCCTTGCAATTGATCAACCATTCTTCACCGACACTGACCTTGTTGAACATGTAGCCAGCGGTCTGCGCTGTACGGAGGACGGGGCTGTTGTAGATGTCGGCCTTGTTCAGCCCCAGTTGTCCGAACTGCGCACCGACACCCACCGCGACACTGCGAGAGCGTTCGGTAATGCCATCGTTACCGTTCAGACAGGCGGCGCTGGAGTGATCGCAGCGTTCAACGTGACGCACCAGCACGATCACGTTGCCCTTGGCCCAATCGGCCTTCAACGCCCGGGCGCCGGCCACATTACCGTGGGCCAGGTCCGGTACAGCGGCAGGATGCAACAGCCAGACCGTCAGCGCAATCACCAACAGCGCCGAGGTGAGCACGACAGCCGCATTGCGATAGCGGGCCAAACGGCTCAGATCAATCGAGCGTTTTACCCCGAATAGACTCAGTCTCAATACCACATCAAACCGCCTCGCCGGCACGCATCACTTTCATTCGGTGCGGCGAGAGTAAAGAGGCTGGCGTCGGCAGTCGGTGAAACGTATGTGAAAAAAAGCTTAAGACCTGCACAAAAGCCTTGTTACACATCGGTCCTACAAAAACCATTCAGCTCTCGCAATAGCTGCCGATACAGTCCTGCTACACACCTTGCTGGCTACCAAAAACAACAATCTTCCAGCCAACCGACGATCTAGAAGCACAACGTTCCTGGAGGACTTTTGATGAATAGCTGGTTCGGCAATATCAGCGTGAACATGAAGCTGGGCTTGGGGTTCGGCCTGGTCCTGGCCCTGACCTGCGTCCTCGCCCTGACCGGCTGGACGAGCCTGGGCGGATTGATTGACCGCAGCAACTGGATGAGCGACATCACCCAGCTCAATGCCGGCCTGACCAAGCTGCGTGTGGTTCGCCTGCAATACATGCTGACCAACGGCGACGAAACCGCCGCACAGAACGTCCAGACCACGCTCGAGGCGTTCTCCGCTCAGCAACAAGCGCTGCTGGTGAAATTCAAGAGCCCGGAAAACCTCAAGCTGCTCAAAGAGCAAGGCGCCGTCATCGACGCCTACAAGACGTCCCTGAACAAAATGCGCAGCGCCTACCGCACCGGTAATAGCGCGCGCGACGCCATGGGCGCCAATGCCGACACCGCGAACACGCTGATCAACGCCATCAACACCCGCGTGCAGCAAATGCCTCTGAGCGACCAGCGCTTCGAACAATTCCAGGCCATCACGGCGGCCAAGGAAGCCTTCTTGCTGGCCCGCTACGAAGTGCGCGGCTACACCGCGACCACCAACGCCGAGACCGAGCAAAAAGCCGTCGGCCAACTGGACGTGGCAATCGCCAGCCTGAAACCCCTCAACGTGCATTTCGCCGACACCCAGCAAGATGCCCTGCGTCAGCTGGAAACCGCACTGACCAACTACCGCAGCGCCTTGCAGGCTTATAAAGCGGCCAACACCGATGCGGTGCAGGCACGCAAGGAAATGACCGACCAGGGCGCCGCCATCGTGACCCTGAGTGATGAGCTGTATCAGATCCAACTCGACCGCCGTGACGTCGAAAGCGCCCAGGCTCGCACACTACAGCTGATCAGCACCTTGCTGGCGTTGCTGGTGGGCATCATTGCTGCCGTGATCATCACCCGTCAGATTACCGGCCCGCTGCGCGACACCTTGGCCGTGGTTGAACGCATTGCCAGCGGCGATCTGTCCCAGGACGTCAAAGTGACTCGCCGCGACGAACTCGGCGTGTTGCAACAAGGCATCGCTCGCATGGGCGTGACCCTGCGTGACTTGATCAGCGGCATCCGCGACGGCGTCACCCAGATCGCCAGCGCTGCGGAAGAGCTATCCGCCGTGACCGAGCAAACCAGCGCCGGCGTAAACAGCCAAAAGATCGAAACCGATCAGGTGGCCACCGCCATGCACGAGATGACGGCCACCGTGCAGGAAGTCGCACGCAACGCCGAACAAGCCTCCCAGGCTGCGGCCGCTGCTGATGGCGAAGCCCGTGAAGGCGACAAGGTGGTGAACGAAGCCATCGCCCAGATCGAACGCCTGGCCACTGAAGTGGCGCGCTCCACCGAAGCCATGAGCGTGCTGCAACAGGAAAGCGACAAGATCGGCAGCGTCATGGACGTGATCAAGGCGGTAGCCGAACAGACCAACCTGCTGGCGCTCAACGCCGCCATCGAAGCGGCCCGTGCCGGTGAAGCCGGTCGTGGTTTTGCCGTGGTGGCCGACGAAGTCCGTGGCCTGGCTCAGCGCACGCAGAAATCCACCGAAGAAATCGAAGGCCTGGTGGCCGGTCTACAGAACGGCACACAACAAGTGTCCGCCGTGATGAACAACAGCCGCGCCCTGACCGACAGCAGCGTCGCGCTGACTCGCAAGGCTGGCGTGTCACTGGAAAACATCACCCGCACGGTATCCAACATCCAGTCGATGAACCAGCAGATTGCGGCAGCCGCCGAGCAGCAAAGCGCCGTGGCCGAAGAGATCAGCCGCAGCATCATCAACGTGCGCGACGTGTCCGAACAGACCGCCGCCGCCAGCGATGAAACCGCTGCGTCCAGTGTTGAACTGGCGCGGTTGGGCAATCAGTTGCAGATGATGGTGAGTCACTTCCGGGTCTGACATTCACTTTGCGGTGAATGAAAGAACCAATCGCGAGCAAGCTCGCTCCCACATTTGATCGGCGTCGACCACTTAACCGTGGAACGACGCAAACCATTGTGGGAGCGAGCTTGCTCGCGATGGCTATCTAACAAACAAACGAGAGATTCGCTGTTAACCCCATTCTCAAACACTGATCGCATTGGTAAACACCAACCGATTCCCGAACGGATCACTGATCGTCATGTCCTGGCTTCCCCAGGGCATGGCCTGAATCTGCGGGTGAGCAAAGGGATACTCCTTGGCCAGCAACTGCTGCTGGAACACTTCCAACTCATCAGTCTCAATCCGCAGCGCCGAGCCCGGCGTGCTGTCACCGTGGTGCTCGGAGAGGTGCAGCACACATTCGCCGCGAGAGACTTGCAGGTACAGCGGAAAACCGGGTTCAAAGCGATGCTGCCAGTCGATCTTGAAACCCAGGAAGTCGACGTAGAACTCCACGGCCTTGATTTCATCGAAAATCCGCAGGATCGGGGTGGTTTTGCCGAAGCTCATGGAGTTGCTCCCAGACTGATAAGGCCCAGAGTGTAGCTGGGCGAGATGTCAGCGCTTCGGCTTGGCGATGGCTTTCTTTAGTCTCAATGTGCCATCACTGTGACGCAGCACTCGGAATGTTTACTGAAACCCATCACGCAAGTCCCCTTGCCGCGCCAGAAACCGCCCTTCCCTTCTTCCGTTTGCCTGACCTTCGCTGTAACTCAACACACCGTTGACCCACACCCCATCGATACCTTCCGCCGCCCGTTGCGGATCATTGAAATCCGCCACATCACGTATCGTCACAGGATTGAACAACACCAGATCCGCCCAATGTCCTTCACGGATTTCGCCACGTTCCTTCAAGCCAAATCGCGCCGCCGACAACCCGGTCATCTTGTGCACGGCGGTGTGCAGCGGAAACAGCCCTACGTCTCGACTGAAATGTCCGAGCACGCGTGGGAATGCACCCCACAAGCGTGGATGCGGGAACGGGTCTTCCGGCAATCCGTCAGATCCCACCATCGACAGCGGATGCGCGAGGATTCTTCGTACATCCGCCTCGTCCATTCCGTAGTACACCGCACCGGCCGGTTGCAGGCGTCGGGCGGCATCAAGTAGCGGCACGCCCCACTCAGCAGCGATGTCCATCAGGTCACGGCCACCCACTTCAGGGTGCGGCGTTGACCAAGTGATGGTGATGCGATGAGCGTCGGTGACTTGCTTGAGGTCCAGCGTCGATGAACTCGCCGCGTAGGGATAACAGTCGCAGCCTACCGGGTGGGTTTTCGCCGCCTGCTCAAGGGACGCCAACAGTTGCGGACTGCGCCCCCAGTTACCGGCGCCCGCACATTTGAGGTGGGAAATGATCACCGGTGTTTTCGCATGACGGCCGATCTGGAATGCTTCATCCATGGCCTCCAGCACAGGCTCGAATTCGCTGCGCAAATGGGTGGTGTAAACCGCACCGAAAGCGGTCAGCTCTTCGGTCAATTGCATCACTTCATCGGTGGACGCCGAGAACGCGTTGGCATAGGCAAGCCCCGTGGACAGGCCCAACGCACCGGCCTCAAGACTGTCGCGCAGTTGCTCGCGCATCGCGCTGATTTCGTCCTGCGTGGCAGTACGAAACAGATCGTCGAGGTGGTTGCTGCGCAGCGCCGTGTGGCCGACCAGTGCGGCCACGTTCAGCGTAGTTTTCGCCGCTTCGACGGCGGCGCGGTAGTCGCTGAACCTCGGATAAATGAACGCAGCAGCGGTGCCGAGCAGGTTCATCGGGTCGGGAGGATCACCGCGCAAACTCACCGGCGATGCGCTGATCCCGCAGTTGCCGACAATCACGGTGGTCACGCCCTGGCTGAGCTTGGGCAGCATCTGCGGCTGGCGGATCACCACGGTGTCGTCGTGGGTGTGCACGTCGATGAAGCCTGGCGCCAATACGCGGCCGGCGGCGTCAAATTCTTCAGTGGCGCTGGCATCGTGCAAGTCGCCGATACGTTCGATGCGGCCGTTCAGAATCGCCACGTCGGCGGGATAACCGGCGGCATTGCTGCCATCGATGATCAGGGCGTTGCGAATCAGCGTGTCGTACTTCATTTCAGTCTCCCAGCGGCAAGTGATCGTCGCCGCCGCGGTAATCGTCCAGGGCGAGTTTGATCCGCCGCAGACGCTCTTGATTGTCTTCAGGATTGGCCAGCGCCAGCTCGGTGGCGAGCACGTCGATGGCCAGCAACATGCCGTAGCGCGCCGCCGTGGGTTTGTAGATGAATGAGGTTTCGACGCCTTGCAGCGGCAGCAGCACATCAGCCAATTGCGCCAGGGGCGAGTCGGCCCGGGTGATGGCGAGAATTCGTGCGCCGTAGCTGCGCGCCAGCTCGACGGTCTCGAGCAGTTCGGGCGTGATGCCGGTCAACGAACAGGCAATGACTGCGCGTTCGGCATCGAGGCTGGCGGCAGTCACGCGCATCATCACCGGGTCGTGGCACACCGCAATCGGGTAGCCGAAACGCACCAGCCGTACTTGCAGTTCATCACTGCACAAGGTCGAGCATCCGCCCATGCCGAAGGCGTGAATCATCCGCGCCTTGCCCAGCAGTTTTACCGCGTCGGCGAAACGTGATTCGTCGAAGGCCGACAGATGCTGACGCAATGTCGACTCGATATCGCCAACGATCTGCCCGTAAAACGCCGACTGCTCGGGCGTGCCCGCCGGGTCCAAAAAACGGCTGCCGACGCCGCTGGCCTGGGCCAGTTGCAGCCGTAGATCGCGCAAGTCGCGGCAGCCGACCGTACGAGCAAAACGCGAGAGCGTGGCGGTGCTGACTTCCGCTCTCAGCGCCAGTTCATCGAGACTGGCGGCGGAGGCAAATCCTACGTCGTCGAGCATCAGCCGAGCGATGCGTCCTTCGCCCGCGCTGAAGGAATCCTGACGGGCGCGGATCTGGTAGAGGATGTCCATGGCGGGCGGCTCCGGCTAAAGCAGATAAGAAAGGCCCACGGTCAGACCGAAGGCGACGACCGAGATAATGGTCTCGAGCACCGTCCAGGTCTTGAAGGTCTGGGCGACGGTCATGTTGAAGTATTCCTTGATCAACCAGAAGCCGCCGTCATTGACGTGGGAAAAGATAACCGACCCCGCGCCCGTCGCCAGCACCAACAGCTCCGGATGGGGATACCCCAGACCAATGGCCACCGGCGCGACGATCCCCGACGCGGTGGTCATGGCCACGGTGGCGGACCCGGTGGCGATGCGCATCAGCGCGGCGAACAGCCAGCCCATCAACAGAGGCGACAGGTGGAATACCTGGGCCAGGCTGACGATCTGGTCGGTGACGCCAGCGTCCACCAGAATCCGGTTCAAGCCGCCGCCCGCGCCCACCAGCAAGGTGATGCTGGCGGTCGGTGCCAGGCATTCGTTGGTGAATTTGAGGATCGATTCGCGGTTGAAGCCTTGGGCCAGGCCAAGCGTCCAGAAGCTCAGCAAGGTCGCCAGCAGCAAGGCGATCACCGAGTTGCCGATGAACAACAGAAACTGATTGAAGCCGCTGCCCGGCGTGGAAATCAGATTGGCCCAGCCGCCGACCAGCATCAGCACCACTGGCAACAGAATGGTCGCCATGGTGATGCCGAAACCCGGCAGGCTGTCGCGCGGTTCACGCTCGAGAAACTGACGCTCCAGCGGGTTATCTTCCGGCAGTTGAATGCGCGGCACGATGAACTTGGCGTAGAGGGGGCCGGCGATGATCGCGGTCGGAATCCCGATCAGGATCGCGTAAAGCAAGGTCTGCCCCACCGAGGCCTGATAGGCCTGCACCGCCAGCATCGCCGCCGGGTGTGGCGGCACCAGCGCGTGGACCACCGAGAGCCCGGCCACCATCGGCAAACCGACCATCAGAATCGAAACGCCTACGCGCCGCGCCACGGTGAAAGCGATCGGCACGAGCAGTACAAAACCGACCTCGAAGAACAGCGGCAGTCCTACAAGGAAAGCGATGCAAACCATCGCCCAGTGCGCATTTTTCTCACCGAAGCGGTCGATCAACGTACGCGCCATCTGCTCGGCGCCGCCAGACTCGGCCATCATCTTGCCGAGCATCGTGCCCAGCGCGACCACCAGCGCGATATGGCCCAGCGTTTTGCCGACGCCCGCTTCGTACGCCCCCACTACGCCCGACGGTGGCATCCCGGCAAGCAACGCCAGGCCGATGGAGACCAGGGTGATTACGATGAACGGATTGAGCCGGTAGCGGGCGATCAGAACGATCAGCGCGATGATGGCGATGGCGGCGTAAACCAGCAGCCAATAGCCGAAGGACGGTGTCATGCGGTACTCCTCGAAAGGGTCACGTCGAATGGGTTGTGAAACTCATAAAACATTTCGAGGTGTTATTTTCAAACGAGGTGAAAGTAATTTTCGTGGAGGGATAAGGGTTGTCGCGCTGAGGTATGGGCGGTCGCCGGTTATGAAAATCAAGGGGAGTTATTTACATGATCGTTCCCATGCGGGGGAACGATCAGTTGCCAGTCTCAGTCGTGATTGACGCGGGCGCGCTTGAGCAGTTTCTTGCAGCGTTCGGACAAGTGCAGCACGCGCAGATGTTTGCCTGCCTTGCCGTAGCGTTCACGCAGCGTCTTTAGCGCGGCGATGGCCGAATAGTCGACAAAGCTCAGGTGGCGACAATCGATCGTCACGACGGGCGGATCGTTGGCGGGATCGAATTGATTGAGGAAAGGTGCAGTCGAGGCGAAGAACAGCGTGCCATGCAGAAGGTAAAGCTTGCTGCCATCGGCTTCTAGGTGACTGTCGGCATAAAGCTCGCGAGCCTGCTGCCAGGCGAAGTTGAGCGCCGCAATGATGATCCCGCAGAGCACTGCAGTGGCCAGATCGGTGAACACCGTAATGACCGTTACCGCGAGGATCACCAACACATCGTTCAGCGGAACTTTGTTCAACACCCTAAGCGAGGCCCAGGCGAAGGTTTGCTGCGACACCACGAACATCACCCCGACCAACGCGGCCAGCGGGATGCGCTCGATCAGCGGCGAAAGGAAGAGGATGAACAGCAAAATCATCACGCCGGCCACCACACCGGACAGCCGACCGCGACCGCCGGAACTGAGGTTGATCACGGTTTGACCGATCATGGCGCAGCCACCCATACCGCCGAATACACCAGAGACCATGTTGGCCGCGCCTAGCGCCACGCATTCGCGATCCGGGTAGCCACGGCTCTCGGTGATCTCATCGGTGAGGTTCAGGGTCAGCAGGGTTTCCAGCAGGCCGACCAACGCCATCAATATCGCGTAAGGCGCGATGATGCGCAGGGTTTCCAGGTTCCAGGGAATGTCTGGCAGCGCAAAGGTCGGCAAGCCGCCGGCGATGTGCGCCATATCGCCCAAGGTGCGGGTCGGCAGACCGAGCAGATAAACCGCCAGACCAACGCCCAGAATCGCCACCAGCGCCGGCGGCACGGCGCGCGTCAGACGCGGCAGCAAGTAAACGATGGCCATCGTGACAGCAACCAGCCCCGCCATCAGGTACAGCGGCGTGCCGCTGAGCCAGACGTCACCGCTCTTGAAGTGTTCCAGCTGCGCCAGAGCAATGATGATCGCCAGGCCGTTGACGAAGCCGAGCATCACCGGGTGCGGCACCATGCGCACCAGCTTGCCAAGCTTCAGCAACCCGAACGCGAGCATGATCAACCCACCCAGCAACACGGTGGCCAGCAAGTACTGCACACCGTGCTGCACCACCAAAGCGACGATCACCACGGCCATCGATCCAGCGGCGCCGGACACCATGCCCGGCCGCCCACCAAAAAGCGCGGTCAGGGTGCAAATGATGAAGGCGCCGTAAAGCCCCATCAATGGATTGAGGTGAGCAACCAGCGCGAAGGCGATGCATTCGGGTAGCAGGGCGAAAGACGTGGTGAGTCCGGCCAGGGTATCGGCGCGCAGACGTGTTGGTTTCATGGATTACCCAAAGATACAGGTCGCAGGAAGTGACCGGAAAAGAGGGTGCGGATGTTACGAAATTGAAGGCGACCCGGCCAGTTATTGGATAGCGAGCTGATCGGGCTGGAGTTTTCAGCATCACGATAAGCGTTATACTCGGCACTCATTCCCCGACCGAGCCAAGTCAATGACAACTGTGCGTCGCAACGGAAAAAAACTGAACTCCGATACCGTCATTCGCGCTATCGCCAGCTCTACCGCCATCGAGACGGGACAGAGCATCGAAGTGATCGAGCGCAAACTAAAAAGTAAAGCCTGCAAGTTCCTGCATCTCAATCTTGCACCGTAAAACAGGAGCTCGGTGTGCGGCACATCTTACCATTCATGCCGACAACGCTTGCCGAACCCAATGTTCCATTGGTCCATAATTGCAGTTGAGCCCTTGATTGATCGCCGCAAAGTAAGCGTCCTTATTCTCCTCCCAAGTGCTGTAATCCAGCGGCGTGCGGCCCGCTTGTACGGACATCACATCCGCCAGTAACCGTGACAAGCGGCCGTTACCTTCACGAAACGGGTGAATCAGGATGAACTCTACGTGGGTCAAGGCAATCGCCTCAATCAACGCTTCGTCGGTACAGGTGCTACAAGGTGTAAATCTGACAAGACAATCATTTTCGAAATCACCGAGCAGTCGGGGAATTTGCGGCACAGCCGCGAAGAAGAAGCCACCCTTGCCCATATTGACCGAGCGCACGTCTCCCGCCCACGGATAGATGTTTCCCAGCCATCGTCGGTGCCAGTCCTTCAGATCCTGAACAGTCAGTTGCCGATCAGGCAAGTTCTCGAGTAATACCGATTGGTACAACTTTTCCAACAGCACCAACTCAGCATCGTCCATATCCTCCGGATCGGTAATACCCAGTTTGTTGGCTAACACCTGCTCGTCCGAACCCGGTTCATAGGTACTTTGCGCCCCTTCGGCGTCGTAACGATTGTTCATTTTTCAAGCCTCCTGGCCTAGTCCACACTTGTGAAATCAACCATAGGCCTGGGAACGGTGTTTGATCAAACCAGAAAACAAAAACGGCCACCCGAGGGCCGCCGTTTGGATGACTGATAACGCAGTCACATTTCGTTTCAATACCTTCACACCATCTCGTCACGAATCCATTCAATCACCGATGTCCGCTTCGGCGCCCAGCCCAGCAACTCCCGCGCCTTTTTACCGCGAACCCGGCTGTTGGAGCCCAGGCCATAGTTGGCCATTTCATAACCCCACTCGGCTTCGGCCTCTTTCAGCGGCCAGTCTTGTGGCTCACCCAGATTCAGCGCTTGGGCAATCGCAGTGGTCATGTCGATGAACGACGCTTCACCGCTTTCGACGAAGTAGAAGGTGCCCGGTACGTTTTTGGTCAGCGCCAGCAGGTACAGGGAAACCACGTCTTCGATGTGTACGTTGGACCAGATGTTCTGGCCGGTACCGACATGCCGGACCACACCACTTTTACGCGCCTGTTTCAGCAAGCGCGGCAATTGCACGCTGTCACGTTTGACGCCCAGGCTGTGGCCGTAGATCAAAGTGTTGCAGATGACTGCCGAGTTCACTCCGTCCTTTGCTGCGGCGAGGATCAGGTTGTCGATGGCCACGCGAGCAGCCTTGTCGACGGTAGGTGCCGGCAGGTTGTCTTCGTAATAGATAACGTCGCTGGATTTGCCGCCCGACGCATCGCCAACAATGCTCGAGCCGCTGGTGTGCAGGAACACTTTGTTGGAACCGCGAAGTGCATCGAGCAACGCGTCCACCGCACCGCGATGGTCGCTGCTCGCGGCGTTGATCACCGCATCGGCAGCACGGGCCTGCTCGGCCAGCAATGCGCTGTCGTCAAGCGTGCCGAGCACCGGGGTGATACCCAGAGCACTCAGTTCATTGGCTTGTTCGGTACTGCGCACCAGGCCGGTGACTTTGTAACCCGCCTGGACCAGACCGGTGGCGATGGAGCCGCCGATGAAACCCGCGGCGCCGGTAATGAATACGTTCATGGAGAAACTCCCTGCGTTAATAAGTGATGCAGCCAGTATCGAGGACCGATGCCTGCGGAAACAGACGGCGTTGCCCAATTCACTCTTGCGCAGGGATCACGAATCAGCCCTTGAAGTCCGCGTTCGCGTAAGCCGCCAATTTGCCCTGGATGAAGTCCAGGAAGCATTGAATCCTTAGCGCAAGTTGCGAGTTACGGTAGTACACCGCATTGATCGGCTGGCGATAACCGCTGTTGAAATCCGCCAGCAGCACCTGCAAACGTCCGGCGCGGATGTCATCAATCGTCATGAAGTGCGACAGGCAGGCAATGCCCTGACCTTCCAGCGCCAAGTGCCTGATCGTCTCACCGCTGGACGCGCTGATTGAAGCCTGAATCGGCCAGCGATCACCTTGGACGTAGCGCAACGGCCATTGGTTGAGGCCTTCGTTCTGGGTAAAGCCCAGCAGCGTATGCCCGGACAAATCCGCCACTTCGGCCGGTACACCGTGTTTTTCAAGATACGCCGGGCTGGCGACGATGTGCAGCGGACTGCATCCCAGCGATCGAGCGTGCAAGGTCGAGTCGGCGAGCGTGCCAATGCGGATGGCGATGTCGGTGCTTTGCTCCAGCAAATCGATGATCAGATCGTTGCTGTTGAGTTCCAGCTGGATGTCCGGATAGAGCCGGCGGAACTCATCGATGTAGGGCACGATGGCGTGCAGCATGAACGGCGATGCGGCGTTGATCCGCAGACGCCCGGATGGGGTTTGTTGGCGTGAGGTCAGCCGTTCTTCGAGCTCGTCCATTTGATCGAGAATCAGCTTGGCGTGCTCGAAGAAGTACTTGCCCTCTTCGGTCAAGTCCATGCGCCGCGTGGTGCGGTTGATCAGCGTGGTATCGAGTTTCGCCTCCAGCCGCGACAGCGTGCGGCTGACTGCCGAAGGCGTTTGCCCGACCTGTTCGGCCGCAGCGGAAATCGACCCGCATTCAATCACGCAGACGAAAATCTGCAACTCATCGGATCTGGCTTTCACGGATGCCCCTCATTCAAAACTGGCTTGATAGTAGCTGGATGCGGGGCAAAAGGAACCTTACGCTGGCAGGCTGAACACCTCGGTCAAATGCTGCTCATAGCGCGCGACCGATCCCGCCCGACGCTGTTTATCTTCTACGAGATCTGGCAGTCCCAGGCTCACTTGGACGTGCACTCTAACCTGCCGCACATGAAGCAATTCCTCGAGCAGCGCGATGAGTACCTGGAACGGGATTTCGATATCCGCGCCATCGACATGCTCAGCCCGTCGTCCGCTACCCGCTGATCAGCAAGTGGCCGCCGAGCACGCCCAGGCCAATGAAGAACACGCGCTTGAACAGCACGGCGCTGATCCGCTGGCGCAGCCATTGCCCCAGCAACATGCCGAGCACCGCCGGGATCAGCGCCAGCAACGACGCACTTAACTCGCCACCGCCCAGTGCGCCACGCCACAACAGGCCGGCGGCCAAGGCCAGGGTCGAGACGGTGAACGATAGACCCAGCGCCTGCACCAGTTCATCCTTGGTCAAGCCCAACGCTTGCAGATAAGGCACGGCCGGAATCACGAAGACGCCGGTGGCCGAGGTGATGACGCCCGTCAACAGGCCGCAAAGCGGACCGAGCCAGCGCTCGGTGTGACGGCCGACACGCAAGGTCGGCAGAAACAACCCGCTCAACGCATAGAGCAACAGCGCAGCGCCCAATCCCCGTACGACCCAATGACCACCCGCCATGCCGATCCACAACGTGCCGGCTCCGGTGCCGATGAAGATCGCCAGCAACATCGGCCACAGGCGTTTGATCAACCCCCGCAGATGCCCACCGAATGCCAGTTGCCAGACATTGGTGAGCGTCGCGGGGATGATCAGCAGTGCGGCAGCCTGCGACGGAGCCATAGCCAGACCGAGTAGACCCATGGCGATGGTTGGCAGACCGAGGCCGATCATGCCCTTGATCATGCCGGCCAGCAGAAAGGTCGCGATGACCATCAAGGAAAGGGCCAGACCGAGGTTTTGATAGAACGCGGCGAGAGTATTCATGGCGCTATCGTGGGCCCGGATTGGCTGCTTGAAAATCTGCCATATACTGAGGCAGCCTCTCGTCAAGCAATAGGCTGAAAACTTCGTCGTTTTGAAGGCCGCTATCGCGAGCAAGCTCGCTCCCACAGTGGACCGAGTCGGTGCGGATGACGCGGTCACCTGTGGGAGCGAGCTTGCTCGCGATAGCGGCCTTCCAGACAACACAGATCAAGAGGTTGCCGATGCACTTCGACCTGACCGACCTGCGCCTCTACCTGAATATCCTCGACAGCGGCAACATCACCGCCGGCGCGGCTCGCAGTCATCTGTCCCTGGCGGCGGCGAGTGCACGCATCCGCGCCATGGAGGCTTCGTTGGGGATCGAATTCCTGGAGCGAGGTCGCCGCGGTGTCAGCCCGACCCCGGCCGGCAAAGCTCTGGCGCAACACGCCCGCGTCCTGCTGCAACAGGCCGAACGCATGCAACAGGACCTGGCCGAATACGCCAAGGGCGTCAAAGGCCAGGTCCGACTGTTATGCAATACCACGGCGATCACCGAGTACCTGCCTGAGTTGCTTGCAGACTTCCTGCGCAGCCACCCCAACCTCGACATCGATCTACAAGAACTGCCCAGTGCACGCATCACCCACGCCTTGCGCCAAGGTGCGGCAGACCTGGGCATCGTCTCTGACGTCGTCGACACCGATGACCTGCAGACCCGCCCGTTTCGCGACGATCCGCTGGTGCTGATAATGCCCGGCGATCACCCCTTGGCACACGCAGGTGTCGTGAGCTTCAACGATACCTTGCACCACGACTATGTCGGTCTGAACGCCAACAGCGCGTTGGCGGTGTACCTGGAAGAACAGGCGCTGCACACCGGATCACGCCTGCAAATCCGCATCCGTGCCGACGGTTTCGAGGGTGTGATGCGCATGGTCGCTCGGGGGGCCGGGCTGGCGATCGTGCCCCTCGCGGCGGTTGAGCGCTGGCGTGGAGAACAATCCTTCAAGAGCCTCGCCCTGCGAGAACCTTGGGCCATGCGCAAACTGTTGCTCTGTGCGCGGGATTTCTCCGCATTGCCCGGTTACGCCAAGGCCTTGCTACACGCCTTGACTCTCCCCTGAGGGGCAGACTTTACCCTTGAGCTTTCATCTTCAAGGACAGAGACGATGGGCAAACGAATTCTGGTGATTCTGGGTCATCCGGCGAGCAACAGTTTCTGCGGCGCACTCGCCGAGCGTTACGCACAGTCGGCGGTGCGTGCCGGGCATGAGGTGCGCCAGTTGTTTCTGGGCGCAATGGACTTTGACCCGGTGCTGCGTGAAGGTTATCAACAGGTCCAACCACTGGAAGCCGACTTGCGCCGCGCCCAGGCGGACATTGTGTGGGCCGAGCACCTGACGCTGGTTTATCCGATCTGGTGGGGTGGAATTCCGGCATTGCTAAAGGGCTTTTTCGATCGGGTGTTCCTGCCGGGTTTCGCGTTCAAATACCGCGAAGGCAAAGCCTTTCCCGAGAAACTCCTGCACGGTCGCAGCGCCCATTTGCTGGTGACCATGGACACGCCCCCCTGGTATTACCGCTGGATCTATCGCATGCCTGGACTGCATCAGATCCGCAAAACCACCTTGGCTTTTTGCGGTATCGAACCTCAACGAACGCTCACGTTTGGCCCGATTCTCGGCTCCAGCGCTGATCAGCGTGAAACCTGGTTGCTGCAGGCCCAGGCTATCGCCAGCCGCTGAGACTGCCGATAATGCACCGGGCTACCACGGCGAAAAGGGACTTTCCATGTACATCGGCCAAGCCGCGCAACGCTCCGGAACCACGATCAAGAGCATCCGCCATTACGAGTCGATCGGCCTGCTGCCTGCCGCTCAGCGGTTGGGAAAATACCGCGTCTACGACCAGCAAAGCGTTGACCTGCTGATCTTCATCAAGTGCGCGCAGCAGCTGGGTTTCAGGCTCAAGGAATTGCAGTCGATCTTCGCCGGACATCAAGGGCCGCAAATGCCGTGGGAACTGGCCCATCAGGTCATCGCCGCCAAGAAGCTGGAAATCAGCGAACGGATCGCTGCGCTGTCGCAGCAGCATTCGCAATTGGTCGAGTTCGAAGCCAGCCTCGAACGGAGCCGGTTCGATTGCCCGCTGAACAGTCTTTGAGGGCAATGCGCGTTTCTGGACAGCTCAATGTCGAGCACAGACAACTGACCGGTGGACGGGCGCTATAGGGTGCGACTTCAGTTCTCTAGTTCACTGCCCCGGAGTCCATATGACCGCACCTATTACCGTTCTTCGCGATACCCACCCACTGCCGGTACTCGACGCCTGCAAATGGGAAAAACTCGAAGGCGACCCGCACACCGTCAACCTCAACGCCTACACAAGCGAAGACGGCAGCAAAATCATGGGCACCTGGATCTGCACGCCGGGCAAATGGTATGTGGAATACGTGAAGTGGGAATACTGCGATTTCCGCGAGGGGTACTGCATCATCACCCCAGAGGGAAAGGAGCCGATCCATCTGCGCGCCGGTGACATTTTTGTCATTGAGCCGGGCATGAAAGGCACGTGGGAAGTGGTTGAAACCGTGCGTAAGTATTTCGTGTTTGCCTGATGCAAAAAAACCGGGAGATCACCCGACGTGATTTCCCGGTAAATGTCGATAGGAACATGCCGTACTTGTGGGAGCGAGCTTGCTCGCGATGGCGGTGGAACATCCACAACCAGTGTTGACTGTGCCGCCCCCATCGCGAGCAAGCTCGCTCCCACAGGTTTTATTGCGGTTTGCGATAGCTGTT
Organism: Pseudomonas sp. ACM7; assembly: GCF_004136015.1. Taxonomy (NCBI): domain Bacteria; kingdom Pseudomonadati; phylum Pseudomonadota; class Gammaproteobacteria; order Pseudomonadales; family Pseudomonadaceae; genus Pseudomonas; species Pseudomonas sp. ACM7. The sequence continues at coordinate 1,832,241 of NZ_CP024866.1, forward strand.
GATGATTGCCGAGAAGTCTTTGCCACCATCCCCACGCTGGCTCATCGCCTGATACAACTGCTGGGCCACCGCGCCGAGCACCACCGGTTGGTGCGCCTGACGTGCCGCCTCAGTGGCCAGTCCCAGATCCTTGAGCATCAGTTCGGCACCGAAACCGCCAGTGTAGCCACGCGAGGCCGGCGACGTTTCGACGATACCCGGCCACGGGTTGTACATTTCCGAACTCCAGCAACGGCCGGTGGAACTGTTGATGATTCCGGCCAACACTGTTGTGTCGATCCCGAGCGCATCACCCAGTGCCATGGCTTCGCTGACACCGACCATGGAGATCGCCAGCAGCAGGTTGTTGCAGATCTTGGCAATTTGCCCGGTGCCGACTTCGCCGCAATGGACGATGTTGCGGCCCATCTGCGCCAACACTGGTTGCAGGGTGGCGAACAGCTCAGGGGTAGCGCCCACCATAAACGTCAGGGTCCCGGCTGCCGCACCGCCAGTACCGCCCGACACAGGCGCATCCGCCATGGCCACGCCTTGCTTGGCCGCCGCAGCGGCGACATCACGCGCCGTCTGCGGATCGATGGTGCTGCAATCGACTGCCGGCACGCCCTTGGCGATACCCGCCAGCACGCCGTCTTCACCCAGCCACACGCTGCGCACATGCACAGCAGCTGGCAGCATGGTGATCACCAGTTCTGCGCCTTGAGCCGCTTCACGTGCCGAAGCGCTGATGCTGCCGCCCAGTTGTTCCAGCTCGGCCAGAACGGTTTTGTTCAGGTCGACCAGGTTCAGTGCGTGGCCGGCCTTGATCAGGTTACGCGCCATCGGCGCGCCCATGTTGCCGAGACCGATAAAAGCGATTTTCATGTCCGGCTCCTTAACGCAAGTTGATGGTGGTGTTCACACCGTCGTTGACGCTGTTGTCATCGAACCAGCGACTGGTGACAGTCTTGGTCTGAGTGTAGAACTGCACCACTTGCTTGCCATACGGACCGAGGTCGCCGAGTTTGGACCCGCGCGAACCGGTGAAGCTGAAAAACGGAACCGGCACCGGAATCGGGATGTTGATGCCGACCTGGCCAACGTCGATTTCCGTCTGGAATTTACGCGCCGCCGCCCCGCTCTGAGTGAACAGGCCAGTGCCGTTACCGAACGGGTTGGCGTTGACCAGTGCGATGGCCTCATCGAGCGTATCGACTTCAAGCACCACCAGCACCGGACCGAAGATTTCCTGGGTGTAGATCTGCATCTCGGGGGTTACGCCGGAGAACAGGGTCGGGCCGACAAAGTTGCCCTTCTCGAAGCCTGGAACCGTGATATCGCGACCGTCCAGCTCCAGCTTGGCGCCTTCCTTGATGCCGCTTTCGATCAGATCCAGAATCCGCGCCTTGGCCTTTTTGGAAATCACCGGACCGACGTCAGTGCCCGGCTCACTGCCGGCATTCACTTTGAGTTTCTGCGCCAGCGCCTTCAGGTCAGGCAGCCATTGCTTGGCCGCGCCCACCAGCACCACGACGGATGTGGCCATGCAGCGTTGCCCGGCCGCACCGAAACCGGCACCGACCAGCGCATTGAGCGCTTGTTCGCGGTTCGCGTCCGGCAGCACAACGGCGTGGTTCTTCGCGCCCATCATCGATTGCACGCGCTTGCCGTGTTTACCGGCCAGGTCGTAGACGTGAGTGCCGACGGCGGTCGAACCGACGAAGGAAACAGCCTTGATGTCCTTGTGGGTGCAGAGCGCATCCACCACGTCTTTACCGCCATGAACGACGTTGAGCACGCCCGCCGGAACACCGGCCTCGATCGCCAGTTCCACCAGCAGCATGGTCGACATCGGGTCCTGTTCGGACGGCTTGAGCACGAAGGTGTTGCCGCAGGCGATGGCCATCGGGAACATCCACAGGGGAATCATGGCCGGGAAGTTGAACGGGGTGATGCCGGCGCAAACGCCGATTGGTTGACGCAGGGTGTAGGTATCGACGCCGCCAGCAACGTTCTCGGCGAACTCGCCCATTTGCAGGCTGCCGATGGAGCAAGCGTGCTCGACCACTTCCAGGCCGCGGAAGATATCGCCTTCAGCGTCGGCGATGGTTTTGCCTTGTTCGTTGCTGAGCACCACGGCGATGCGCTTGGAGTGTTCGCGAATCAACGCCTGGAGCTTGAGCATGATGCGCATCCGCGCGCCGATTGGCGTCAGCTTCCAGGTCTGGAAGGCGCGATGGGCGGCGCTGATCGCGGCGTCGACTTCAGAAGCCGTGGCAAACGGAACCTTGGCCAGCACTTGCTGGGTCGCCGGGTTGACGATGTCGTGCCACTCGGTGGTCTGGGACTCGACCCACTCGCCGTCGATCAACAGCTTTACCGTTTGGACAGTGGTTTCGTTTGGCGTGAGCGATGCGTTCATGTTGGGTCTCCGGGACGTTGTTCTTATTTAGAGAGCTATCTGGGGAGCCAAGGCGAGAAAGTCGCCTTGAGATGAGGCGCGTATTGCGAATTGGTTGTCGGACTGTTTTTGGAGTATAGATGTGCAAACTTCTAATAAGAACGCACATAAAAGCCGGTCCATCATGCAAAAAAACATCACGTCTCTAGGCTCGTTGAACTGGGACGACCTCAAGTTCTTCCTTGAAGTCGCCCGCACCCGCAAGGCCAGCACCGCGGCGAAGCGCCTGGCGGTCGACTACACCACTGTGTCGCGGCGCATCAGCTCGCTGGAAGCGGCGTTGGGCACTTTGCTGTTCGAGAAATCCCGGACCAGCGGTTTTGTCCTGACCGCCGAAGGCCAGCGGTTGCTCGGTTACGCCGAGTCGATTGAAAGCACGCTACACATGGCCTGCGAGCAGGTTTCGGGGTCCGGGGTCGCGTTATCCGGGCATGTGCGCATGGGCTGTACCGAAGGCTTCGGCAGCTTTTTCATCACCCCGCAGCTGAGCCATTTCGTCGACGCCTACCCGGCGATCTCGGTGGACATCCTGCCGCTGCCGCACTTCATCAGCCTGTCCAAACGCGAGGCGGACATCGTCATCGCGTTGGAGCGCCCGGAGCATGGTCCGTACGTCTGCTGCAAACTCTGCGATTACCGATTACAGCTCTACGCGACCCAGGATTATCTGGATAAGCACCCACCGATCCGACGCCCGGCTGACTTGGGTAAACATTCATTCATTAGTTACGTCGACGATCTGGCGTTCAGCTCGGAGCTGTTGTACCTGGCGAATGTGTTGCCCGGCGCCAGTGCCAACCTGCGCAGCACCAGTGTGATTGCGCAATTCGTGGCCGCACAGCAAGGGCGGTCGCTGGCGATTCTGCCGTGCTTCCTGGCAGCCCAGGATCCGCGATTGCTGCCGGTGTTGCCGCAAGAGATCAACATCACTCGACAGTTCTGGATGTACTGCCGCGAAGACCTGCGCAAGCTCAAGCGGATCACCCTGTTGTGGGATTACATCCGCGCGGTTACTGAGCAGAATCAAGGTCTGTTGATGGGTGAAAGTCGCGAGATGCTGTTCGCGGATTAGTCGGTGCTCACTCATCCAGTTCCAGCATCAACCCGCTCAAGCGCTTGACCTTGCGCCGCACCGCCTCTTCGAATACGCCGGAACGAGGCTCGATCAGGGTGAACCAGTTTTTGGCCCGGGTAATCCCGGTATAGATCAATTCCTTGGTGAGTACAGGGTTCAGGGCATCCGGCAAAATCAACGCCGTATGAGCAAATTCCGAGCCCTGGGATTTGTGCACCGTCATCGCGTATACGGTTTCGACATCATTGAGACGGCTTGGCAGAACAAACCGTACGCCGCCCTGACCATCATTACGTGGGAACGCCACACGCAACACCTGCTTCCCAGCCTCTGGCCCCTCACGTTCCGGCAGTTTGAGGGCAATGCCGATGTCGCCGTTCATCAAACCCAGACCATAGTCGTTGCGGGTCATCAGCACTGGTCGACCTTCGTACCACTGCTGGTCGCTGTCGATCAGCCGAGCCTTGAGCAGCGCGGCGGTCACGCGCTGATTCAAACCTTCAACACCCCACGGCCCTTTGCGTACGGCGCACAACAATTGGAAGGCGTCGAAGGCTTGCAGTACCTGGCGAGCCCAATCGGTCCAGCAGGGATCATCAAGTGTGCTGTCGAGCGGTGGCCGCAGGCTGCGCAAGAGACTCAGGTAATGGCGATAACCCTGCGGTCCATCGCCATGCCCCTCAAGCAGCAAGCGTTCCAACGCCCGGTCCTGTTCCCCCTTGAGGGACAGGGAAAACACGTCGTCATGGCTTCGAGCCGCCAACAACTTGCGAGCTTCCTCGGGTTGCTGCTGGTTGACCCAACGAGCCAGTTGGCCGATGCCGCTGCCCTCGCCGAACCGGCGTGAATGACGCAGCATCACAACTTGCTGAGCCAGGGGATGAGTCCCTTGGGTGTCTTCCTGCAAACCGCTGGCATCCAGGCTTTCACCACTGACCGCTTGCAGCCACAGGCGAGTCTGTGGACTGTACCAACCGGCCTCGGCGTCGCGGCACAGGTCGCCCAGCACGGCGCCGGCTTCCACCGATGCCAGTTGATCCTTGTCACCGAGCAGCACCAGACGGGCATGGGCCGGCAACGCATCGAGCAGGTTGGCCATCATTTCCAGATCGATCATCGAGGCTTCGTCCACCACCAACACATCCAGCGGTAAACGATTACCGGCGTGGTGACGGAAGTGTCGAGTACCGGGACGACTGCCGAGCAGACGGTGCACGGTGGTGACGTCTGACGGGATCTTCACTCGTACGGTTTCATCGACTTCCAGGGTTCTCACCTGCTGACTGATGGACTCCGTCAGTCGGGCTGCAGCCTTGCCGGTGGGTGCCGCGAGACGAATACGCAACGGCTTGCCCGCCTCCACTGCCGGCGCCTGGAGCAACGCCAGCAAACGCACGACCGTCGTCGTCTTGCCGGTCCCCGGGCCACCGGTAACGATGCTGAATGCGCTGCGGGTTGCGAGGGCACAGGCGAGTTTCTGCCAGTCAATCACTTCGCCGGGCTTGGCTGGGCCGAACAAGCTGGTGAGGCGTTGGGACAAATCATCCGGTGTGGTTTCGTGTTCCACCAGGCGTTGACGCAGCGAGTTGTCGATACGCCGTTCGTAAGCCCAGTAACGACGCAAGTACAGGCGTTTGCCCGACAACACCAATGGTCGATGCTGCGCCGCCTCGCGACCGTCGACCGCCAATGCGACCAGAGTGCTGGAGGCCAGGACCTTGCACCAATGGGCACCGTCCAGCGCCTCAAGCAATTGCGACGGCAACAACATCGCGCCACTTTGCAGATCACCTTCCGGTGGCAGCGACAGGGCGAAGTCCGGTTCCTTAAGCGTCTCGAACACATCCAGGCACACATGACCGTGGCCCAGTTGATGGCTGGCCAACGCGGCAGCCAGCAGCACCAGTGGATCATCGCCGGGAGCGAGCTCATGAAGAAAGGCGACGAAGGCCTTGTCCAGCGCTCGCAGCCAGCCGCGCTCAACCCAGCGCGTCAGCAACAGCAGCAAGTCATCGGCGCGACTCAACGGCGCCAGATCCGCCAGGCTTTCGGCTGTCAACGAAGTGGGCAGCAAATCAGCGAAGGTGCGACTCATAGCAAAACTCCCTGTTCCCAGGCGGGTTCGGCCTTGGGTTCTGGCTTGCCCTGGAACAGTCGGTCCAGACGCTCGATCAACGCTCTTGGAGGACGGGCGAAATACACGCCCTGGCTGGACGCGCGCGTACCGCGCAGGAACAGGTACAGCGCACCACCGACATGCCGGTCGTAATCGTAATCGGCAAGTCGCGCCTTGAGCTGGCGATGCAGGGCCAACAGGTACAGCACGTATTGCAGGTCGTAACGGTTGTCGAGAATCGACTGCTCCATGGCCTCCTCGGTATAGGCCGCGTCATCGACGCCCAGCCAGTTGGATTTGTAGTCGGCGACGTAGTAGCGGCCGTCGTGCTCGAATGTCAGGTCGATGAAGCCCTTGAACATGCCATTGAGCAACACCGGCTCGGCAGCCACCCGGGCCACGCCGTTGTGGGTGTATTGGCGCACCAGTTCATCGAGCTTGAGCACATCGACCTTATGACTGGCGAACCAGAACTCCATCTCGACGCGATATTGGGTGAGCTGCTCGAATACCACGGGGGCCTGCCCGCCGCCGATATGCAGCGGGGACGTAAGCAGATGCTGCAGCCAGTCGCTCAGGGCAGTTATCCAGCCCTCCCAGCCACGTCGATTGCAACGACGGGCAATGGCGTCTTCCACCGCTTGCGGCGTGGCGGCAAAACCTTCGTCACCGGCCCATTCGAGCAAACCATGGAGAAAGGTGCCGGGGTTCGGGCCACGAGGGAATCTATGGATATCAGCACCACCGGCCACCACTTCTCGTGGTGCTTGCGGATCGAGGCGTTCGTCGTCGAAGAGCTTTTGCGCCTGCGGGCTCTCCGGCGCTTCATCAGTGCCCACGCTCATGCTGTCGCCAATGCGCAGGGCACTGTAGGAAGCAATCCACCAGTTTTCGCTGGCCTTGCGTTTGGGTATCAGCGGAGCAAGCAACGTCGCATCGTTGTGCGGCGGATGGTAGTGCTCGGCGGTCGCTTCAGGCATTTCACCGTAGTTCAGCGCTGCACAATCCTGCTGCAGGTCTTCCAGCCAACGCTTCAAACCTGCCGACTCGGCCAATGGTGCTCCGCCGCCCAGCAGATAACCCAATGCTGACAGGTGCAGCACCGAGCTGTTGTTATTGCCACGTTTGAGATCAGTCACTCCGAGCCAGCAGGCGTGTTGTGCCCGGGTCAGGGCCACGTAAAGCAAGCGCAGATCCTCGGCAAGACGCTCATCATCCGCCTGAACAATCAACTCGGCTGTCGGCCTCAAGGTCACTTGAGTCTTGCCCGTGGCGTCGTGGTAATGCAGCGGCAGACGACTGCCATCCACCGGCTTCGCCGAGCAAATGAACGGCAGGAACACCAAGGGATACTCAAGCCCCTTGGACTTGTGAATGGTCACGACTTTGACCAGTTGCTCGTCGCTCTCCAGACGCAGAATCTGCTCTTCGCCGGCCTGACCGGACAACGCCAGATGCTCGGACAAATGACGGATCAGCGCTTGCTCACCATCGAGTTCGGCGGCCGCCTGTTGCAGCAACTCGGACAGGTGCAGCAAATTGGTCAACACCCGCTCGCCGTCACTGCGCGCGATCAATGTCTGAGGCAGCTGGAAGTCATGCAGCAATCGCCGCAGCATTGGCAACACGCCCTGCTTGCGCCAGAGCTCGCGATAATGGCGGAACTGCATGACCCGCGCTTCCCAGGCCAGTTCGTCCTGATTGAGCCGTTCCAGTTCGGCCAGTGACAGGTTCAGCGTGATGCAGGCCAACGCGGCTCGCAGCGGGCGCTCGACATCCGGCTCGGCGCAGGCCTTGAGCCAGGTCAGCAGGTCGTGGGCCTCCTGGGCGGCAAACACCGAGTCCTTGTCCGATAGATAGACGCTGCGAACGCCACGTGCGGAGAGTTCGCCGCGCACAGCCTGGGCCTCTTTACCGTCGCGGACCAGGATCGCGATATCCGCTGGCAGCAGCCCTCTGAAGTCCTTGCCGTCCTGTATGAAACCCGCGCGACCTTGTTGCCCGCCGTTGAGCAAAGCGGTGATTTCACTGGCGCAGGCGGCGGCGAGTTGTTGTCGGTACACCGCGCCGGACAGCGGCTGATCGGCGGACAGGTGCCAGATGTTCAGGGCGGGCACGACCTGGCCATCAATGTGCAGAACTTCTTTGCGCCCTTGGGATTCGACGGGCAGGAACGGTACCGGGTTCTCTCCGTTCTTTTCACGAAACAGGAACGCGCCTCGCCCGGACTCGCGAGACTCTGCACGCTCGAACACATGGTTGACCGCACTGACCATGCCATGGCTGGAACGGAAATTCGTACCCAGGGTATGCAGTCGGCCAGCGGTGGCCTGGCGGGCGCGCAAGTAGGTGTAGATGTCGGCACCGCGGAACGCGTAGATCGCTTGCTTGGGGTCGCCGATCAGAAACAGACCGCATTCGGGATTGTTGTCTTCGATGCGATAGATGCTCTCGAAGATCCGGTACTGCACCGGGTCGGTGTCCTGGAACTCGTCGATCAACGCCACCGGAAACTGCTCGCGAATCAGGGTCGCCAGCCGCTCACCGCCATCGGACTGCAACGCGGCATCGAGGCGCAGCAGCATGTCATCGAAGCCCATCTCCGCACGACGACGCTTTTCTTCCTCGAACCGTGTACCGACCCACTGGGCGGCGTGTTGCAGCACGGCGGCATCAGGAGTCGGCAATCCATCGAGACTGGCCTTGAGGCCGGGCATGGCGTCCAGCCCGGGATGACTGGGTACTTCGCCCTTCCAGGCTTCAGCCATGCCATCGGGTGTCAGGCGCGTGAATCCGGTGCCGATATCCAGTTGCTCAAGGGATTCGTCTTCAGCCCAGCCCCTGATCTTTTCGAACCAGGGTTCGAAATAGCGCGCCTGCATCTTGCGACCGTCGACGCTCTTGCTCGCAACACCCTGGTGACAGATGGCAAGTAATTCGTCCGCCCACTGGCGCCAGGGCATCTTGAGTTCGAGCAAGGCTGCCCGTCGCTCTTGCAGACACTCAGTGATCAGCTCGGCAGGCTCTTTACCTTCAACGCTGTCTCGCTCACTGGCGAACAAACCACGTACTCGCGGCAGTAAAGCCGCTGGACCGCCCCAATTTCCGCGCACCCAGTTCAGCGCATCGCCTTGCATCGGGTAGCAAAACAGGCGCCAGTAATCACGCAGGACTTCGCCCAGCAAATCGCTGTGATCGGTTTCCAGGGTTTGTGTAAACAGGCTGCCACTGTCGAACGCGTGTTCGCGCAACATGCGCTGACACCAACTGTGGATAGTTGAAACTGCTGCCTCGTCCATCCACTGCGCGGCGATGTCCAAGCGGTTTGCGCACCCGGACCACTGCTCGGGAAGGTACTCCTCACGAAGCTCTGCGATAAGGCTATCGGGCGCCGATGTTTCATCACGGAAAAACCGTGCAGCTTCAGCAAGACGCGTGCGGATACGTTCGCGCAATTCTTTGGTCGCGGCATCGGTGAACGTCACAACGAGGATTTGCGGCGGCAACAGTTCACGTCCGAAGCCGCTCGACTCTGCGCCGTGGCCAAGGACCAGGCGCAGATAAAGCGCAGAAATGGTGAAGGTCTTGCCGGTCCCTGCGCTCGCTTCGATCAGTTGGCTGCCGCGCAGGGGAAACGCCAAGGCCAGAGGTTTTGTGGTCATCCGCGCGCCTCCTCGCTGCTCAATGAACGCCAAGGCGCTTCAAGCAACGGCCGGTACAACGCGTTGCACCAATCCGGAAACGTTTCGTCTGCGGTAAGCGAGTCGAAGTCGGCAAACTGTCGGGCGAGTGCCGGGCTTTCGCGACGCTCGCCGTCGATGGTCAAGCCATCGCCTTCATAGGCCTTGCGGGCTGCGGCCTGGGCTTTGACCGGATCAGTTTGACCAAGCCATGCGAAGCCGGTCTTCACCGCAATCGGCAGCGGTTGACGCATGCCGGTTTGCCAAGCCATTAACAGGTCGCCCAGAATCCGCAAGGCTGCACCCTCCTCCATCGGACCGAGAAGCAGACTGTCGTCGCTGGCCACCAACGCGGTGGTCATCGCCATACCACTGGCGCAGGCAACCAGATGATTGACCCATGGCCGTGTCAGCCGATGCCATTTACGCGACTTGATTGAGCCGATGCTGTTGGGGATTGTAGTGACTGATAGCAAACCACCGTCCGCACGTTGATGCAGGCCGCTGAGCCAACCTTCCAGGCGCAGACCCAGCAACTCCAGACTCACTGGCAGAGCGTTGGTGAGAGGCGTTGGCCATAACGCCAAAAGCTGTTGGTAACGCTGCAACAGATCCGGCAACGGTTCGATCAACTCTCGCTGAAGGCATTCGCCGAATCCGGCCATGGGCAGAAGTCCACTGTTTTGCAGACGTTTTGCCTGTGCTTCCAGTACCTGATCGGTGCTATCCAGATGTCCCAGCGCCGCTTCGAGCAAGCTGTCGCTGAGGCTGTAACGTTGCAACGCATCGAGTACAAATGGCTCTTCATCAGCCAAGGGCACTTCAGCCGCTTCGAAGTACACCTTCAGTCGTTGACTGAAGAAATGTCGCACAGGATTACGCAGGAAGTCCTGCAGTTGACCGAGACTTAACGGCTCCTCCTGAACATAGGGATCAAGGACCTCGATATCAGTCGACGGCTTACTGGCTTGATGCAGCACCTGCCATTCACTCGCGTAGCTGAACAAATCATCGCCTTCATGAAAGTAGCGGGCGCTGAACGGTTGCAGTGGATGTTCCTGAGTGATGGCCTCAAGCAGATCTTCGTCGACATCATCCAGTCGCCAACCGCCGGCCAGATGATCTCGTAACTGGCCAATCAGCACCGACGCTGGGCGTTCACTGTTATCGCGAATGCTGCGACCGACCCAGCTGATATAGAGTTGATCACGTGCCGATAACAGCGCTTCCAACAGCAGATAACGGTCATCTTCACGTCGGGAGCGATCGCCAGGGCGGTAGTCACTGCCCATGAGGTCGAAGTCCAGTGGCGGTTGGGCACGCGGGTAGTCCCCGTCATTCATGCCCAGCAGGCAGACCAGTTTGAACGGGATCGCTCGCATGGGCATCAAGGTGCAGAAGTTAACCGCACCGGCCAGAAAACGCTGGGACAAGCGACCCTGATCAAGGCCGGCGAGCCAGGCTTCACGGACCACGGTTAATGGCAGTTCATCATGCAAGCCAACTGACTCGCAGGTCTCAAGCCAGGTTTCACGCAGCTCTTCGAGTTGGGCCAACACGTAGTCGTCATGCTCGTTACTGGCCAGAAAAAACAACTGAACCAGTGCGTGCAATCGAAAGCCCCATTGTTTGGGAGCTGCGGGTTGAGAGAGCTCCTGGTGGGCAATCTCCAATGCGTCCAGCAGCGCGACCAAAGGCCCAATGAGCGCGGCATCCAGACCACCGATCTCGTCGTAGGGTTCGATACCCTCGCAAGCACTGGCACTGCCCACGGCATAACCGAGCAGCATCCGTCGCAGACCGAAACGCCAACTGTTTTGTTCCAGCTCCTGCGGTAGACCGAGACCCGCGCGCTGCTCGGCATTCATGCCCCAGCGGATGCCTGCGCCTTCGATCCAACGGTGCAGGGTCGGCAGATCACGTTCCTCTACACCGAAGCGAGCGCGTAGTGCAGGAACATCCAGCAGATCGAGTATCTCGCTCACGGGGAAACGGCTGTCGGGCAGTTTGAGCAGATGTTCGATAGCAATCAGTAACGGGTCCCGACCACGTTGGCCTTGATCTGCGAGCGTGAAGGGAATGAAACGCGGGTCGTGGCGTTCAAGCTGAGCAAATACCGCTCGAATATGCGGTGCGTAGCTGTCGATGTCCGGCACCATCACGATCACATCGCGAGGCCTTAAGTCCGGATCAGCACTGAAGCGTGCAAGCAACTGGTCGTGGAGGATCTCCACTTCGCGCTGGGCGCTATGGGCAATGTGAAAACGGATCGACTCGTCGTTCGCCGGATCGATGGCCGGCCAGCGCTCGCGAGTCTCGTTCAAGGGACGCAACTCAAGAATGTCGTCCTGCAATTGATTGAGCATGTTCTGTGGCTGGCTATCGCTGAACAGGTCGATATGGCCATCGCGGAATGCCGAGCGGTAGCTGTTGGGATCGTCGTAGCTGTCGAGCAGATTGATGTAGTCCCGCCCCTGCTTGCCCCACGCGGCCAGTAGTGGATGGGCATGCTGGTGAAGGGTTTGCGGGTCGAGCACAACCGGCATTCCGCTCTTGCGAGCCTGACGCTTGTACTGATGCCGCAACAGATCTTTATCGGCGACGATGTCCGCCCAATGGTGACGACACGGGTTATGTACGCAGAGCAGAACCTGGCTGAACCGGGCCAGCCCCGCCAGTGCTTCCAGGGCTTGAGCGGGCAGTGAAGAAATCCCGAAAACGATCACACGTGAAGGCAATCCGCTGGGGGCGACGTCGAGGCTGTTGATGCGTTCGATAAACCGTTGATGGACGCCGGCTCGGCTTTGCGCCATGCCTTGTTCCCCCACATCCAGCAACAGCGCACGCCACAACTCTGCCTGCCAGCAGTTAGCCGGGGTCAGAGGTTTGGATTCGCCTCTGCCATTTCGTAATTGATGGCGACCTTCTGCCCAGTCTTCAAGCCAGTCGGCCCTGTACACCTGATATTGGTCGAATAGATCCGCCAGTCGCTCCGCCAATTGATAGCGTTTACGTAAGTCTGTGTCATTCGTAAGGAAGCGCTGCAGGGGTTCGAAGTGCGGTTGGTTGATCAACTGCGGAAGCAGACGCATCAGACGCCAGGTCAAGGGAGCTTTATCGAGCAGGGATTTGACCGGGATTTCGTCACGTCCAAGCACCATGCGATAGAGCTGCCACATGAAGCTACCCGGTAACTGCACGTCGATGGCTGCTGCGATTCCGCAGCCGCCCATGTCATCGTCTTCAGGGTCTTCTGCCAGTGCCAGCTTCAGCCATTGGGCGATGCCGTTGCTCTGAACCAAGGCAATTTCATTTTCCAAGGGAGCCAGCGGGTAACGCCGCATCCAGCTGACCACCAGGCTGCGCAACTCGTCCAGGCGGTTGCCGTGAACCACCATAAAACCAGCACTGAGGGACGTCGCGTCCGGCATAAAGGCTTCCTTGGGAAAATACAAAAGCTAGGGCCGAACCTTAGCATTGTCGGGAGACTGTGACAGCCGGGAGCCGTCCGGGATTGCTGTACGAACTTTCCTGCGGACAAAACAAAACCCCTACCTGCATACGCAGATAGGGGTTTCGGAATTTAATCTTGACGATGACCTACTCTCACATGGGGAAACCCCACACTACCATCGGCGATGCATCGTTTCACTGCTGAGTTCGGGATGGGATCAGGTGGTTCCAATGCTCTATGGTCGTCAAGAAATTCGGTAGCCAGGTCGTGGGCCTTTTCAGGTTCACGCTCCAGCGAATGGGTATGCGATAGTTGGGTGTTTTGTGAGTATCTCGAACTTTCGGTTCGTTTCGTCTTCACACACCGC